>NZ_JBHULB010000008.1:0-426867 GCF_042684265.1 Croceitalea marina
AATAAAAAAGCAGCAAAAGCATGAAGCCCTTGCTGCGCGGGATAACAAATTGATTACTCAACTTGTTTCCTAATATTTTAAAGAAAAAACTTGTTTTTTGACACAGTACCTATGAGTAGTTGCGTGGATTAGCACTTAACTTTGCAAGTACACACTAAGCTGAAAATCCGAGTGGATTTTCAGAAGTAAGCGAGAACAAGCAATTACTTACAGCCATTGTTGTGGTTTCGTTATTTTTTACTGCTAACGCTTTCTATGAGACTTCGCATTGCTACTTGCATTTTTGTAAGTTCTTCCAATGTTGCTTCTCTATTGTCAATATTTATTTTTAACATAACCAAAAATTCACTATCGGAAGAAAGTTTCTCATAACTTTTTGGAACTGCATATTTTCGGTAATCAAAGTCCTTGAAATTTTTTCGTACGTATGGCAACCACACATTTAATAAATCAACATTATCATCACTTACTTCTCTTATCATATCTTTATTTAAAATGTCGTAATATTTTATTAGAAGATTTTCCAAGTTCTTATTTTTAATATTTTCCAATCCTAAAGCTTGCAAATTCTTATAACCATTATCTGTAACTTGAATTAAATTCATAGTCATACATTTACTTAAACTTTTGTTATAGGAACTATCTAATATTTGTCCATTTTCTATGGCATTAATTATTTCCTGCTGAATTTTTAATTCGCTATTGAGTCTCGCCATAACTCTGGTCATTTGTAAACTATCATTCACTAAATTATTTTGCACTTCCAAAAAGGCTTGTTGAATAAATGAATTCTGCTTATTCTTTTCATTCCAATTATTAATCTGTAACGCAATCAAAATTCCAATAACAACAAGAATTATTTCTCCAATGGCATACTTCATATATTTTCCTGTTTTACCTTTTGAAAGTAAATCTTGTCTAATTTTTCTAAAGAATTTTATCATTGGTTAGCGGTTGGTTATAATGAAGCACAACGTAGGGCTAAACAAACTAGTTTGTTTATTTTTATTTTATAATACTTCTAATTTAGCAAAGCGCAACAACAACTTTTTAATGTCACCTCTATCAAATTGAATTTCAGCTTTCTTGTCGTTACCCACACCTTCAATCTTTAAAACCTTGCCTTTACCAAAACGGGTATGGTTTACCAAAGCACCTTCTACCAAATTGGCATCAATTACATTGGTATTGGCAGAGGGTCTTGAAATTTCTGGCTTAAGCTTTCTAAGCTTGCGCAACTGACTTTCATTAGGGCCTTTTACACTTGGTGGTGTACCATTTTGAGGTTTAACTTGTCTTAATCTACTTTTATCAACTTCACCAAAGATATCGGCATCTATCAAAGATTTGTAGCGGTAACCATCGTTTACCGGAGTTAAATTCTCTACATATTGCTCTTCAATCTCCTCTAAAAATCGGCTGGGCTCAGCATCTATAAGTTTCCCCCAACGGTAACGGTTTTGAGTATAGGTCAAGTAGGCTTGTTTCTCTGCACGGGTCAGTGCCACATAAAACAATCTTCGCTCCTCTTCTAGTTCGCTTCTAGTGTTCATGCTCATGGCAGAAGGAAACAAATCTTCTTCCATCCCAACAATATATACATAAGGGAACTCCAACCCCTTTGCCAAGTGAATCGTCATTAAGGCCACCCTATCATCATCACCAGTGTCCTTATCTAAATCAGAAGCTAAGGCTACATCTTCTAAAAATTCGGTTAAACTGCCAGTAGTGTCAGCCAATTCTTTTTGCCCTTCCACAAAGTCTTGAATACCATTGAGTAATTCCTCGATATTCTCCATTTTACCAATCCCTTCGGGAGTGCCATCTTTCTTGAATTCCAATAATAGTCCGGTCTTTTTGGCCACATGTTCTGCCAAGGTAAAGGCATCGGCACCTTCATTCATTATTTGAAAGCTCTTGATCATAGTGACAAAATCTTCTAATCTTCGGGTAGTACCACTATTGATTTTAAGATTTAGCTTTGGTAAATTCTCTATCACTTCAAATATCGAACGTCCATAGTGATTTGCGGCAACTACCAATTTATCGACCGTTGTCTGCCCTATGCCACGGGCAGGAAAATTAATAATACGCTTTAGGGCCTCTTCGTCTTTGGGGTTAATTACCAAACGTAGGTAGGCCAAAACGTCTTTTATCTCTTTGCGCTGATAGAAAGAAAGTCCACCATAGATACGATAGGGAATATCACTCTTGCGCAAAGCATCTTCAATAGCTCTAGATTGTGAGTTGGTGCGATACAGCACGGCAAATTCACCATTGCCCATTTGGTGCTGCATCTTATTCTCAAAAATCGAAGCAGCCACATAGCGGCCTTCCTCAGCATCGGTAATACTGCGATGTATTTTTATTTTATTTCCCTCATCATTTGAGGTCCAAACTACCTTTTCTAGCTGATTCTTATTATTGGAAATTATCGAATTGGCAGCATTTACGATATTCTTGGTAGAACGATAGTTTTGTTCTAAACGATACATGCCCACATCGTCGTAGTCTTTCTGAAAATTTAGAATATTACTGATGTTGGCGCCTCTGAAAGAATAGATACTTTGTGCATCATCACCTACTACACAAATGTTTTGGTAACGGTCAGAAAGTGCCTTAACGATAAGGTATTGCGAATGGTTGGTATCTTGGTACTCGTCTACCAAAATATAGCGGAACCTATCTTGATACTTCATTAAAACCTCAGGAAACCGTGTTAGCAACTCATTGGTGCGCAATAACAAATCATCAAAATCCATTGCGCCCGCTTTAAAACAACGATCCACATAGTTTTGGTAAATCTCACCAAGCCTTGGTCGTTTTGCCATCGCATCGGCTTCTACTAATTCAGGATTCTGAAAATAGGCTTTAACGGTAATCAGGCTGTTTTTATAAGAAGAGATTCTATTCTGTATCTGTTTGTATTTATAAATATCCTTATCGAGCCCCATCTCTTTAATAATCGAGGCTATTAAGCGTTGAGAATCTTGGGTATCATAAATAGTGAAATTGCTGGGATACCCCAATTTATCACCATCAAAGCGCAATAGTTTGGCAAATACGGAATGGAAGGTACCCATCCACAGATTTTTAGCTTCTGAACTACCAACGATGTCCGCTATACGCTTTTTCATCTCACGGGCCGCTTTGTTGGTAAAAGTTAAGGCCAGAATATTAAAAGAATCTACCCCTTGCGCCATTAAATGGGCAATACGGTAGGTCAGAACCCTTGTCTTACCAGAGCCGGCCCCGGCAATAACCATCAAAGGACCATCTTTATGCAAAACAGGAGCCAACTGGGCTTCGTTCAATCCTTTTAAATAAGCAATCTTTTCTTCCACAGATAAATTAAAGTCAAAAGGTGAAATTAGCCAATCTACTTGGTTTGTTGAAATGAAGCTTTAAATACTTTTGAACAGCAAATGGTATTTCTTCTATTTTTAGATATATTTAGACTTTATGAACAGAAAATACTTCCTTTTAAGTCTACTGATACTTTTCACAATTAGTATCGCAGCCCAAGAAAAAAAAGCAGGCCCAGTAATCGCGAACTACGGTAAAGTTTGGCAAATTGAAGGTCAAGATTATAAGATAGAAAGTGATACCGAATTAAAAGTGGTCTTTGATATCATGAATAGCCCCGAAGACACTTCAGCTTTAAATAGAAGCATTGAAACGGCTGCCCGATTTTTGAATATGCATGCACAAAATGGGGTGTCGAAAGAAAACATGAAAGTGGCCTTGGTAGTTCATAACAAGGCGTCAAAAGATATCATCACCAATGAAGCCTATATTGAACGGTATGGAATAAAAAACCCGAATGCAGAAATGGTGCAGCAATTGATGGACGCTGGAGTAGATTTTATATTCTGCGGACAATCATCCTTATCTAGAGATTTTCCGATAGAAGAAACAATTTCCGGCGTGCAGTTATCATTGTCGGCAATGACAGCTTTGATACAATTACAAAATGATGGCTACCGCCTTATTAAATTTTAAAACTCAAATTATGACTAAACTTAAAGTATTCGCTTTTGCATTCTTAATGGTTACTTGCGGATTGATGGCTCAAGGGCCAAACCTCTCCGAAGATTATAAAAGTATTGAGAAAAAAGTAATCGATTGGCGACATGATATTCATCAAAACCCAGAATTGGGCAATAGAGAGTTTAAAACAGCCGAAAAAATAGCAAAGCATCTAAAATCGTTAGGTATTGAAGTGCAAACTGGCGTAGCATATACCGGTGTGGTGGGGCTTTTAAAAGGTGATAAACCTGGCAAAGTTGTAGCATTAAGGGCTGATATAGACGCACTACCCGTCACCGAGCGTAACGATTTGCCATTTAAGTCTACTGTGACCTCTGAGTTTTTAGGAGAAAAAGTCGGTGTCATGCACGCTTGCGGACATGATACCCACACAGCCATTTTAATGGGTGTTGCAGAAGTACTATCAAAAAATAAAGACAAAATTAAAGGAACCGTAAAGTTTATTTTTCAGCCGGCAGAAGAAGGTCCACCACCAGGTGAAGAAGGCGGTGCATTATTAATGGTGAAAGAAGGTGTTATGGAAAACCCTAAAGTGGATGCCATTTTCGGATTGCACATAAACTCTCAGACTCCAGTAGGCATGATTCGTTACAAATCTGGCGGAACTATGGCCGCTGCACAGAGTTTTACAATTAAGGTTAAAGGAAAGCAAAGTCATGGTTCACAACCTTGGTCCGGTGTGGACCCAATCTTGATAAGTGCTAAAATTATAGACGGGTTACAGACTATTATTAGCCGTGAAACCAAACTTACCGAAGAGGCAGCTGTAATTACCGTTGGTAAAATTAAGAGTGGTGTTCGTTTTAATATTATTCCAGAAAGTGCTGAAATGATCGGTACTATCAGAACGCTTGATTATGATATGAAAGATAAATTAAACAAGCGAATGGTAGAAATGGTTGAAACCATTGCAAAAGCCTATGGCGGAACCGCCACATGTGAGATAAAAGATGCTACGGACATAACGTACAACGACCCTGCTTTAGTTACCGAAATGCTACCCACTTTACAGCGTGTTGCCGGTGGGGATAATGTAGTAATTCAAAAAGCAATCACGGGTGCCGAAGATTTCTCATACTTTCAACGTGAGGCGCCTGGTTTTTTCTTCTTTTTAGGGGGAATGACCCCTGGAAATAAAGAATCTTTTCCACATCATACTCCAGATTTCTTGATTGATGATGCCGGAATGCAATTGGGTGTAAAAGCGATGACAGAGTTAACATTAGACTACCTTAATAAGTAGTTAGGAGTTTACAAAAACGTGCTATTTGTCACCCTGAGCCTGTCGAAGGGTTGAACTTGAACTTGACTTATGTATTTGAACTTAAATAATGGATAAAAAGAATAAAGGGCTCATCTACACCATTTTCGGGATGGTATTCACGTCGCTGGGAATGTTACTTTTAACGATGAAAAAACCAGCTTGGATGTATCTAACGAGCTCTATTATTGGGGTGCTTTTGGCATTATTTGGGGTTATTAAAATAGTATTGGATAATAGGAACAAAACGTAATCGAATTTTAATTTATGGCCGGAGTTTTAACTTTTTTAGGTAACGTTCCATGGTGGTTATGGATAGTTGCGGTGATTGTGCTTGTCGCCATCCGTGATATCTTTTTTCAAAAAGCACATACTATTAGCCATAACTATCCAGTTGTAGGCCACTTACGTTATTGGTTAGAAAGTATTGGCCCTGAAATGAGACAATATTTTGTTGCAAATAATAGAGAGGAGCTCCCTTTTAACCGTATTGAACGAAGTTGGATATATGCTTCGGCGAAGCGTGAAAATAATTATGAAGGCTTCGGTACGGATAGGGATGTTTATGCGCATCAGCATATTTTTATAAAAAATGCTATGATCGGGTATAAAATCCCTGAAAATCACCCAAACATAGAAAATCCATATTTTTTACCCTGTGCAAAAGTCATTGGCGCCTTTAACAAACGGAAGAAACCTTATCGTCCTGCTTCAATAATCAATGTATCCGCAATGAGCTTTGGTTCTTTATCCGCTGCTGCGGTAGAAGCCATGAACAAAGGTGTTCTCAAGGCCGAAGCTTATCATAATACTGGTGAGGGTGGCCTTTCTCCCTATCATAAAAAGGGTGGTGATGTAGTCTTCCATTTTGGAACAGGTTATTTCGGGGTACGCTCAAAAGATGGAAATCTATCCTTGGACAAAATGAAGGTCTTGGTTGATGAAAACCCATGTATAAAGGCCATTGAAGTTAAGCTCTCGCAAGGAGCAAAACCAGGTAAGGGCGGCGTATTGCCCGGAGCCAAGATAACCAAAGAAATTGCTGAAATACGGGGGGTCGAGGTCGGTAAAGATGTATTATCGCCATCCACCCACAAAGCTTTTTCCACTATTCCTGAATTACATGCTCTTGTCGAAAAAATAGCTACTGAGACAGGACTTCCCGTTGGTATAAAGGGAGCGATAGGAAAATTGGACCAATGGATAGAACTAGCCGATTTAATGAAAAAAACCGGTAAAGGCCCTGATTTTATTACCGTCGATGGCGGTGAGGGAGGAACCGGAGCAGCACCGCCAAGTTTTGCCGATCACGTCTCTTTACCATGGGTTTATGGCTTTGCAAGCCTCTATAAAATTTTTCAAGATAGAGGACTTACCGATAGAATCGTATTTATTGGCAGTGGTAAACTCGGTTTTCCGGCCAAAGCAGCTATGGCCTTCGCAATGGGGGTAGATTGTATTAATGTCGCTAGAGAAGCTATGCTGAGTATTGGCTGTATTCAAGCCCAGGTTTGTCATACCAATAAATGCCCTGCAGGCATTGCCACACAAAGTAAATGGCGCCAGAGCGGAATAGATGTCACCCTAAAATCTGAACGTTTGGCCCAGTACTTCAAAACATTTAGAAAAGAATTTTTAGAGGTGACTCACGCTGCAGGTTATGAGCATCCTGCACAATTTACAATGACAGATATTCAAGTTAATGTTGATGATGATTATCTTAGCAGTGATTTAAAATCGGTTTATGGTTATGAAAAGACCAAGGTTGGTTTTAATAGTATGAAAGAACTTTATGAATGTACCTATCTAGGAGGAAAATCCAATTCTTAATTATGAAAAAACTAGTACCCTTAATCTTATTTTTGATTTCTACAACATTGATTCAAGCTCAAAAAAAGAAAGACTTGCTAAATAAAATTACCGAGCTTGAACAAACTATTTTGGCCCTAAACGATTCTGTATCGGTCGCAAAAAGACAAATTAATGTAAGTAATGCCAACGCTGAATTAGCGAACAGAGAAGCTGCGGAACTCAGAGATGCGAATGCAACCTTACTTCAAAATCTTACGAATTTCTCTAAAATTTCAAAACAAAATACAGAGACCGTCAATAGTGCATTGAGCAGTCTTAATGAAAAAGAACAACAACTAAGATTGATATCTGATTCTTTTGCCAAAAATGATTCAACGGCCATCGCCATATTATCACAGAGCAAACAAATTTTGGGAGCTAATGCCAAAATAGGTGCAGCCAACGGCAGTATTTCGGTTTCTAATAGTCTTTTGTCATTATTCGAGAATGATCAATCTGAGGTTTTAAGCGAAGAAGGAAAAGCAACTATTGCAAGAATAGCTCAATTAATTACAAAAAACCCAGAAAGGGAAATTACTATAGAGGCACTGAACATTACAGGCGATTTCGATGTGTCGTATACGCAGGCAGCAGCTGTAGCCAATGAGTTATGGAAAGCTAACGGCATTCCGGCAGAAAGGTTGAAAATTGCTACTAAAGACGGAAACTTCAAAGAAGGCATAACCATTAAACTATCTCCTGATTTAAAGGCATTTTACAGTTTGGCCAAAGAAAAAATGTAAGACATCTAGATATACTTTTTAGGGATTTACTCCGTTTTAAATCCAAATAAATATCAATTCAAATGACCGGAGACCAAGTTTTTCAACTCTTTGCTTATCTATTGCCCTCGTTGGTTACAGGCCTTATCGCCTTTTATTTTTTTAGACTACACACCCGTAACGAAGATGGTAGAAGACGTTTTTTACTGCATAAAGATTCACAGAAAGATACACTCCCGGTTAGATTGCAAGCTTATGAGCGCATGGCCTTGTATTTAGAGCGAATTGCTGTAAATAGCCTAGTAGTGCGAGTAGCTCCCCAAAGTCAAAACAAAAACGACTACGAAAATCTACTCATAAAGAATGTTGAAGATGAGTTTGATCATAACCTGTCACAACAAATCTACATGACTGATGAGTGCTGGAATATTATCAAAGCGGCCAAAAGTGCTACCATTCAAATAATTAGGTCTGCTGCCATGAGCGAATCGGACTCTGCCGATAAACTTCGTGAAGATATTTTAACGCAAATGTTAGAAAAACAATCTCCTTCAGCAACGGCATTGGCTTTTGTGAAAAAGGAAATTGGCGATCTGTGGTAAACTATTCCTGAACTTCAGGTTTTATAGGCATACTCTCCGCATTTTTGTTCTTAGCGTATAAGTAGCCCCGTTTCCACCAGCGAGTCATTTTCTCTTTATTAAAAATTAAAGAATTTGTGGTCAAAATAGTTGGGGTATAATACAGGTTAATAATCGCTCCTTTTTGATTGGCCACGAGTTTGCCCACTCTAATATTTTGATTTTCTATTCGATCTAAAACAAACCCTAACATATTGGTAATAAGCTCAAAAGGGTTTCTTGAGGGCATTCTGTTATAGTAATTTACCTCGGTATGTAAAACAACAACATCAACCTCGGTAGCACCTCGTAAAATTGCCTCTTCAATCGGAACAAGACTTCCTAGTCCTCCATCAGCATATTCGCAACCATTTTTGCGAACCAAACTCATAAATGGTGTGTAATTGGCAGAAATCCAAATCCAATCACAAAATTCATCATAGGTACAATCATTTATAGATTTATACTCTACCTGGTTTAGAGATAGATTGGAAACCGTAACAACAACATTTTTACTCGAAGCTTTTAATTCATCAAACTCAGCAACAGTAATACTATTCCGAATTAGCTGCCTTAAATTTTCGCTTTCTCCAAAGGTTTTTTTTCCTTTTATAAAATTCTTAAAAATATTCCAATGGTTCATGCTGATAATATCGGCACCATATTTTCGCTTGACCACAAACGGACAGTTATTGAAAATAGTTTTCTGATTTACATTGGAGTAAATCTCCTTGATTTTATTAAGCTTTCCTAGGGCGAGGTGTGAAATTAAAAGACTTCCAGTAGAGGTGCCAACAAAAATATCGTAGTCATTTTTTGCCTCTTCAATAAGAAATTGGGCCACCCCACCAGCAAAAGCACCTTTGCTGCCACCTCCAGAAATTACAAGTGCTTTCATTCCTTTAACAATTTGTTCAGTGTGCTTTGTTCCTCCGTGGATAAGGAATTTGATATACTCAAAAGTCGTTCTTTTAGTTCAATACTTTCACTTAATTCTTTAAGTAAATTTCTTGAAGACTTTTTAAATTGCCAAACGTGATGGTCAGAAGCTTTTATCAGGTTAATAAGTGTTTCGTCGCTCATCGCCTGAATTTGACTTAAGTATTGAAAGGCCAACTGCCTTACCTCAAAATGATTATCTGCAAAAGTATATCCATTCAGCTCATTATAATATACTTGCTGTTGGCCCTGATTATACTCAGGGGTTAACAATGCCAACGTAAGCCATAACAACCGTACATTTTTATTTGGCAAACCAGCAATATTTTGCGTTTTTGAAAAGTAAAGCGTTCTTTCTTCAGGAAAAGTTGCCCAAAGTTTTAGGAGTGCATTTTCTATGGTTATATAACTTTTGTCATCTAATAGCGTCTCGAACAGGTCTGCAATTTCGGTTGTTGATTGTTTCACCCCAGAGATACCGTATAAAGAACTAGCTAATGCCTGCCTTATTTTAATATCATCGCTTAAAAAGGCTCTTTTAATGATAGCGTTTGGTAAAACGCGATGATATTGTCGTATGAAATGGGCTTTAAAATTAGTGGACTCTGTCCTGTTCCAATAACTCTCATAATCCAAATCATCACTTTTAATACGTTGAAATTCGTTTTCCATCTCAAAAACCAAAGCGATACTTTCAGATTCCCTTTTAAGCTTTTCTTTCACTTCTTCCCACGGAAATACTTCATTTTCTAACCATTTAGATTTAAAATCGGACAAGTCTGTATTAGCTGCAAGTTCCATTTCAACCAAAAAATCAGATATGGTAACATTTTTAAATTGATGTTTATTTAAATAGCTAATTATTCCTTTTTGAAATGTATTTTTCCCAATCTTTTCTTTTAACATTACAAGTGCCCAAGCCCCCTTTTCATAAAAGGTCAAACTATTGGCATTTGGGTTGTTAAGGGCCTCGCCGCCTCCACTCTCGGACAAATTGTGCAGGGTTTTAGCGGTCTCGTATAGTTTCCAGTAAAAATGGTCTTCACCAAATAAATGCTGTTCGGCCAAATAGGCATAATATGTTGCAAAACCCTCGTGTAACCAATGGTGCTTGCTACTTTCTTCGGTTACTAAATTTCCAAACCATTGATGTGCCAGTTCGTGGGCATTGACATTAACATAATTCTTATCAATAAAGGCCGTTGAATCAATCATATAGGAATTAGAAAATACAGTCGCGCTCGTATTTTCCATACCAGCATAAAGAAAATCTTTAACTGGTACTTGCTTGTAGTTCTGCCAAGGATAAGCAAGGCCAATTTCATCTTCTAAAAAATCAAAAATTTCTTTGGTATAACGATAGGTAGACTCAACCCTTAAACTGTCTTTAGGTTCGTAATACAACTCTATAGGAACTCCGGATGATGATTTCAATTCTTTTTTGTCAAATTTCCCGATGGCAAAGGCAGCTAAATAGCTGCTCATGGGGTCTTGCATATCAAAATGCCAGTCTATAATACCTTCTGCCGTATTCTTTTTGGTTAGCTTTCCATTTGCGATTACAGTAAACCCTTCAGCGGTATTCAAGGTAAGGTCAAGTTCTACTTTCTCTGACATATCATCAAAACTAGGCAGCCAATGACTTGTGTATTTACCCTGGCCTTGGGTCCAGAGTTGTTCATTTCCCTCAACTCCATCATTTAGTCCGATATAATACACAGTTTGTTTGGGCTTGGCGAGGTACCGTATAAATAATTCATGATTACCTATTTTCTCTGGTGCTTTGAAGCTAAGCTGTTTGCCAGAGTTCTTGAAATCGATTTGCCTTCTATTCAATGAAACATGCAAAAATTCCATATTGATTGCGTCTATGAATATCGAATCCGTTTCTGACTTTAATTCAAAATAATAAGTGCCGCTGCCCCAAACCTCTTTAGAGTCAAAAAGAGGTGTGATTTCCATGTCAATTTTGATAAAATCAACTGGTTTCTGATTATTCTGACAGAATAAAAAAGTTGAATAAACGAAGGATAGTATAAACAATGAATACCTCATAAAAGCAAAGTAGCAAAAGTCAATCCAAATTACATATTTTAGTTCTATGAATTCCAATTTTCTACAAACACCGATAGTTTACCTTAAAGGTGTAGGGCCAAATAGGGCCGAACTCTTGCGTTCGGAATTGGGAATCGAATCTTTTCAAGACCTTTTACAGTTATATCCGAATAGATATTTAGACAAAACGCAGTACTATAAAATTGCGCAGTTGAAAGATAGCGGTGCCGATGTTCAAATACTAGGTAAAATTGTTCATTTAAAAACTATAGAACAAAAGCGCGGTAAAAGATTGGTGGCCAGTTTTGTAGATGATACTGGGCAAATGGAACTCGTTTGGTTCAGAGGGCAAAAATGGATTAAAGAAAATATTAAACTTAATGAGCCCTATGTGATTTTCGGAAGGATAAATAGATATGGTGGTACCTTTTCAATGCCACACCCAGAAATGGAACTATTAAAGGCACATCAAGCAGGGCTTAAAATAAGTATGCAACCTATTTATCCTTCTACCGAAAAACTTAGTAACTCTGGCATCACCAATCGTGTGGTGTCAAAACTGATTGAGCAGCTTTTTCTAGAAACTAAAGCAAACTTTGAAGAAACGCTCCCACAAGAATTGATAAGCGAACTTCAACTTATTTCAAAGGCCGATGCCCTGCTAAATATTCATTTTCCTAAAAGTCAAGGGTTATTGGCGAAAGCACAATTTCGTTTAAAATTTGAAGAGCTCTTTTACGTTCAATTGCAGTTATTGAATAAAAAAGCCGTTCGCAAACAAAAAATAAAAGGACTGGCTTTTGACCAAGTAGGAAACACCTTTAATGATTTTTTTCAAAACCACTTACCCTTTCAACTCACCAATGCCCAAAAGCGGGTAATTAAAGAGATAAGAAACGATTTAGGCAGTAGCGCACAAATGAACCGCTTATTGCAGGGTGATGTAGGGTCAGGCAAAACCATAGTGGCCCTAATGTGCATGCTTTTGGCAATTGACAATGGCTATCAGGCTTGTTTAATGGCTCCCACAGAAATTCTTGCCAATCAACATTTCAATGGTCTAAAAGAATTGTTAGGCGAAATGGATATTACTATTGAAATTCTAACAGGTTCCGTTAAGAAGGCCGTACGAAAAGGAATTCATGAGCGCCTAGAAAATGGAGGCTTAAATATTTTGGTAGGAACACATGCTTTGTTAGAGGATAAAGTTCAATTCAAAAATCTTGGATTGGCCGTCATTGATGAACAACATCGTTTTGGAGTAGCCCAACGTTCAAAACTGTGGAGAAAAAATCAAGTTCCTCCCCACATTCTTGTAATGACAGCCACACCGATACCAAGAACATTAGCTATGAGTTTATATGGTGATTTAGACATTTCGGTTATTGATGAGTTACCACCAGGGAGAAAGCCAATTAAAACAGTACACAGATATGATGCGAATAGATTAAAAGTTTTTCAATTTATAAAAGATGAAATTAAAAAAGGGCGTCAGGTTTACATCGTATACCCATTAATACAAGAGTCTGAAGCTTTGGACTATAAAGACTTAATGGATGGTTATGAAAGCATTGCAAGGGACTTTCCACTACCCGATTATCAGATATCCATCGTACATGGCAAAATGAAAGCTGAGGATAAAGACTATGAAATGGAACGTTTCGTAAAAGGTAAAACCCAAATTATGGTAGCTACAACTGTAATTGAGGTTGGGGTAAATGTGCCCAATGCTTCTGTTATGATTATTGAAAGTGCCGAGCGCTTTGGGCTATCGCAACTGCATCAATTACGTGGAAGGGTCGGTCGTGGAGCGGAACAAAGTTTTTGCATACTCATGACAAGCCATAAGCTCTCTAGTGATGCCAAAACCCGTTTAGAAACCATGGTACGGACCAATGATGGTTTTGAAATTGCCGAAGTTGATTTAAAACTGCGCGGTCCTGGAGATTTAATGGGAACGCAACAAAGCGGATTGTTAAACCTCAAAATTGCAGATATCGTAAAGGATAATCAAATTTTAAAATCTGCTCGTTACTATGCAATTACTCTTTTAAAAGAAGACCCTAAAATGGCTAAGCAAGAGAATTCTAGTATAAGACAAGCCTATATTAATTTAACTAAAGACAAAGCTATTTGGGGGTATATAAGCTAAAAAGCTCCACACTTCTGTAGAGCTTTTCGTTTTTTAAAAGACCGTAATCTTTATTTATTGATATCCTCACCCTTCTTAAGCCTATCCAAGGCCTGTTCTAATCTTGATTTAAAATTGGCCGGAGCAACTGTCAAAGATTTATTTATAGCTTTGATAGCATTTTTGCTGTCTCCGACAGCCGAATACGCCCTTGCAAGGCCATAATTACTTGGCCACGCACCTTTATTAGTTTTTACGTTCGCCTTTAATATGCTAAGTGCCTTAGTATTATTAATACCTATCAATTGGGTGCCAGCACCATATACTTCTCTAACATTACCCATAGCAACCGCTTTATCCAAGAAATTAGTGGCTTCTGCTGCTTTACCTTGTTTTGCCAAAATCTGAGATTTTAAGGCCAAATTAGAAAAGGTTTCTTTACTGAAAAACTTTCCGCTTATAGAAGTGTTTACCCATTCTAAGGCCTGGTCTAAGTCACCAACGTTAAATGCATAATTCGCCGCTTGATCCCAAGTAGATTGTTGAAAGCCTTTTGGATTACGTAAATCATTGGCAATACCTTTCATAACAATATCGGTTACTGGAACTTCTATTTTAAACGGTATTTCCTTTTTCACCCATTTTAAACTGGCCGTTGTACTTGTAGCATCAGCAGTGTCAAAACTAAAAGTTAGCATTTCCACAGAACTGTCTAAATCTTTTGTTTTTGTGCTAAAACGTAGCACGTCTTCCGCTTCATCATAAAAATAACTTCCCCAAGAAGTAGTATTGCTTGATAGGATTCCGGTAACATCTCCGTTTTCTTCAATGGCAAAAAACAAGGCATATTTACCGGCTTTCACATCTTTACCTTCAATTTTCGAATCATGGGTAAATTCAATTGTAGTATTGTAGTCGGCACCTGCCCGCCATGGTGCCGATTTCGATGTTCCGAAACCAAGGTCATTAAATCCATAAGGGACCAATTTGCCCCAGATTTCTCTTCCTTTTACATAGGGCCTATTATAGTGAATTGTAATGTCCGTGATCCCAACACGTTGTGATACTTCTGCTTCCGGACTACCTGCCGGTAAGGTTAACTGCGCTTTGAGGTTCGTTGAAAAGCTTAATGCTGTTAATACTACAAACACTAAGGCTTTTGAGTAGCTTTTTTTCATTAGATTTTAGTTGTTTAAATTAATAATTAGGTCTGTCGCTAAAAGTATCTATACCTAAATTCAACCAAAGTTAGAAATGTGTTAAAAAGGCCTCTTTCTCTGTTAAATTCAACAAGTTTTCACATAAAAAAGTAAGCCCTGATGCGGGCTTACCAAGGAAAATTTCAAAATTCATAAAGAACAATTCTTGTTCTTATAGTATATAGTCAGTGCTTAAAAAATTACTGACTTTAGCATCCAAAAGTTGTTCAATAGTTTCATTGTTCAACTCATTATCCTTAAAAGCCACAAATGTTCTAATAGAGAAAGAACGTAGTGCGTCGTGAACGCTTAAAGTGGCCTGCGCCGAATCTTTTCTTCCTGTAAATGGATACACATCCGGACCTCGTTGGCATGAGCTATTTAAATTCACCCTACAGACCAAATTGGCAAGCGTATCGATTAGTGGTGAAAGTGTATATACATCTTTGCCGAACAAACTTACTTGTTGCCCGTAATTTGATTCGGCCATATCGTCTAAGGGCTCTTCAATATCTTTAAAAGACAACACAGGAATTACAGGGCCAAACTGTTCCTCTTCATAAACGCGCATATCTTTGGATACGGGATATAACACGGCAGGCCAAATATAGTTATCAAAGTGCTCACCACCTTTTTTGTTCTGAATAACGGCACCTTTCGATAACGCATCATCTATTAACTCTTGAATGTAACCAGGTTTTCCCGGTTCCGGTAAAGGCGTCAATTTCACTCCTTCATCCCAAGGGTTTCCAAATTTCAATTGATCTACACGTTCTGAAAAACGTTTTAAAAATTCCTCTTTAATCTCTTCATGTACATAAACCACCTTTAAAGCAGTGCATCGTTGTCCATTGAAAGATGTAGTTCCTGCTATCACTTCATTGATGGTCAAATCTAAATCTGCATCTGGTAAAATTATTGCGGGATTCTTAGCTTCAAGACCTAGAACTAAACGTAAACGATTACTCTTTGGGTGTTGTTCTTGTAACGCATTGGCAGATTTACTATTTCCGATCAAGGCCAATACATCTACCTTGCCCGTTTTCATTATTGGTGCGGCAACCGCCCTACCCCTACCGAATAAAATATTTACCACTCCCTTTGGAAAGCAAGTCTGAAAAGCCTCCAAGAGCGGTGTAATTAACAAGACACCATGTTTTGCTGGTTTAAAGATTGTAGTATTTCCCATGATGATTGCCGGAATCAACAAGGCAAAAGTTTCATTCAACGGATAATTATAAGGGCCCAAACATAATACAATACCTAAAGGCCCTCTACGAATGTGGGCATACACATCGCCCGACTTATGGAATTTTGCGGAATCCCTATCCAATTGTTTGTAATCTTCAATAGTGTCGTAAATATACTCTACCGTTCTGTCGAACTCTTTTTCTGAGTCAGGCAAAGACTTGCCTATTTCCCACATTAAGAGTTTAACAATTTCCTCCCGCTTGGTTTCCATCTTTCGAACGAAAGATTCCATACATTCTATTCGGTCTTTGACCTTCATTGTTGGCCAGACACCCTTCCCTTGATTGTAGGTGCCCAAAGCGGCATCCAAAGCCTCAATAGCCTCTGTTTCGCCCATATCAGGGATACTGCCTAAAACAGTTGGTATGTACGTATCAGTAGAGGAGATGGTGGAAGCTACTTTAGTTGTATTTCCTCTCCATCTTTTTAATTCACCATTAATCAAATACGTATCATGATGTATTTCTGAGGTGATCTTAAATTTTTCAGGTATTTTAGCCATAAGTGTTCCCTATTAAAATGCTTCAAATTAGGTATTGAAACAAGTCAGGTTTATCATTTAAATAGTCGCCAAAAAAGCCATTTGCTTTCATTCTTGTAATAAGGGGCGAAAGGTCTTCCGGTGATTTTAATTCTATTCCGACAACTGCCGGGGCATTCTCCCTACTAGACTTTTTAGAATATTCGAAATGCGTAATATCATCGTTAGGCCCTAGAATATCGGCAACAAATTCTTTTAAGGCCCCAGGACGTTGCGGAAAACGAATAATGAAATAGTGTTTTAACTTGCTGTAAAGTAATGCCCGCTCCTTAATTTCTGCAGTTCTGGTAATATCATTGTTACTTCCACTTACAATACAGACTACATTTTTACCCCTTATTTCTTCTTTAAACGAATCAAGAGCAGCTATTGTTAATGCACCAGCTGGTTCTACAACTATTGCATCTCTATTGTATAATTCTAAGATAGTTTGACAAACCTTACCTTCATCAATAGTTTCCATATTGTAAAGATGTTCTTTACAAATGGAAAAAGTATAGGCGCCCACTTTTTGAACCGCGGCGCCATCTATAAACTTATCAATTTCATTTAGCTCAATTAATTCACCTTTTGCGATTGAAGTCTTCATTGAGGGCGCCCCAGTGGGTTCAATTCCGATAATTTTTGTCTTTGGCGACAAAGCATGAAATGTACCACATAGGCCAGAAGCCAATCCACCTCCACCCACGGCTACAAAAACATAATCAATATGGACCTCTGACTGCTCTAAGAGTTCAAGACCGACTGTTGCCTGACCTTCAATAGTTTTAGGGTCATCAAAAGGATGCACAAACGTTTTTTCTTCTGATTTGCATGCCGCTATGGCCGCCTTATAAGAATCATCAAAAGTATCTCCTTCTAAGACTATAGTTACCCAATCACCACCGAACATCTCGGTTTGATCCACCTTTTGCCTAGGGGTGACGACTGGCATATAAATTGTTCCTTTTACACCTAAATGGTTACAAGCGAAGGCAACGCCCTGGGCATGATTTCCAGCACTTGCACAAACAACGCCATTCTCTAATTCTTCTTTTGAAAGCGAACTTATCTTATTAAATGCTCCTCTAATCTTATAGCTGCGAACCCGATGTAAATCCTCCCTTTTTAGAAAAATATTGGCATCAAACTCCTTGGAATAACGAATACTATGCTGCAAAGGGGTCTGGTTCGCAACCTGACGAATTGTTTTAGCTGCCTCATAGATATCGGCAATTTTAGGAAAATATGTAGTTACAGTGTCTTTCATTAAAAACGAACAAAAAGATGTTTTGATCTGACCTTCTAAACAATAGGTTTCATCGCGGTCATAGACGCTCTTAGTCTTGCACCTACAATTTCTACGGGGTGCTCTCTCAAGGCCTTATTTATAGCAATTAGTCTAGCATTGTCAACGCCTGTATTCTTTGCATTACCAAATGGTTTACCGATAACCGCTGTATCAATTCCTTTCATAAAATCAGCCAATAATGGTTTGCATGCGTGGTCAAATAAGTAACAACCATATTCAGCTGTGTCCGATATAACACGATTCATTTCAAATAATTTTTTCCTTGCAATCGTATTGGCAATTAGCGGTGTTTCATGCAGCGATTCATAGTATGCCGATTCTGCAATGATACCAGACTCGGTCATAGCTTCAAAAGCCAACTCAACTCCTGCCCTTACCATAGCCACCATTAAAACGCCGTTATCATAAAACTCTTGCTCACTAATTTCATCATTACCAGCAGGGGTCTTTTCAAAAGCGGTTTCTCCAGTAGCAGCACGCCAGGTCAGTAGATTTTTGTCGTCATTGGCCCAATCTTCCATCATGGTTTTAGAAAAGTGCCCGGTCATGATATCATCCATGTGTTTTTGAAAAAGAGGACGCATGATATCCTTCAGTTCCTCCGATAATTCAAAGGCTTTTATTTTAGCAGGATTTGACAAACGATCCATCATGTTTGTAATTCCGCCATACTTCATCCCTTCGGTAATCGTTTCCCATCCATATTGAATTAGTTTAGACGCATACCCTGGATCAATACCTTTTTCAATCATTTTATCAAAACATAAAATAGAACCTGTCTGTAATAAACCACAAAGAATCGTTTGTTCTCCCATTAGGTCAGATTTTACTTCAGCAACAAAGGAGGACATCAAAACCCCTGCTCTATCGCCACCTGTACCTACAGCATAAGCCTTGGCCTGGGCCAAACCTTTACCCTCTGGGTCATTGTTTGGATGTACCGCAATTAAGGTAGGCACACCAAAACCTCTTTTATATTCTTCTCTCACCTCAGAACCTGGGCATTTGGGTGCAACCATAATTACCGTTAAGTCTTCGCGGATATTCATCCCCTCTTCCACAATATTAAATCCATGTGAATAGGATAACGTAGCTCCTTTTTTCATTAATGGCATTACAGCACTTACAACGGCCGTATGTTGCTTGTCTGGTGTAAGGTTGATTACAACGTCTGCATTAGGAATTAAATCTTCATAAGTGCCAACTGCGAAACCGTTTTCTGTAGCATTAACGTACGATTGCCTCTTTTCTGCAATAGCCGATTCACGAAGGGTATATGAAATATCTAAACCGGAATCTCTCATATTTAGTCCCTGATTTAAACCTTGTGCCCCACAACCCACAATTACTATTTTCTTTCCTTTTAAGGCCGAAACACCATCTGAGAACTCCCAAGAATCCATAAATCTGCATTGTCCTAGTTGTTTTAATTTATCCCGTAACGATAGCGTGTTAAAGTAATTTGCCATTTTGTATTCTCTTTTATTTAAATTATTGTTTGGTTTAATGATGTTGAAACTCTTGAAGCAATGCCGAAATTTGCATTTCATCTTTTGATACCGATATACGGCCCGAACGCACAAACTGCATAATGCCGTAAGGAGCTAGTTGTTCGTACATTTCATCTATTTCGAACCTACGGCCAGTTTTTGCCAGTACAAAAAAGTCTCGCGCCACGGTAACAATTTGTGAATTATTGTCTTTAATTATGTTTTGAATTTGACGTTCATCAAAAAGCAGATCAGAAGCAATTTTGAATAGTGCCGACTCTTGATAAATAGTCTCATCATCTGTATGATAAAATGCTCTAATAACTTCTATTTGTTTTTCGATTTGGCCAACGATTTTCCGTGTCCAATTCTCCGTGGTGTGAACCACTATGGTAAATTTAGAAACATTATTAATTTCTGATTTTGAGACATTTAGACTCTCTATATTAATGTGTCTTTTTAAAAATATTCCTGATATTCTATTTAAAAGGCCTACGTTATTTTCAGAGTATACGGATATCGTAAACCACTGATTTTCTATATTATTATCCATATTAGTTTACTTTAAACGGATTTCAGAGACGGCAGCTCCCGAAGGAATCATTGGAAAAACATTATCCTCTTTTTCTACTTTTACCTCTAAAAAATACGGTTTGTCAGAAGCAATCATTTCTTGAACCGCTGATTTTAAATCTTTACGCTCACTTACACGTTTTGCCTCGATATGATATCCTTCGGCAATTTTGACAAAATCAGGATTAACCATTACGGTCGAGGCATATCTCTTCTCAAAAAATAGCTCTTGCCATTGCCGAACCATGCCTAAATGGTCGTTATTCAATACCACTATTTTTACAGGAATATTATGTTGAAAAATGACCCCTAATTCTTGTATAGTCATTTGATATCCGCCATCACCAATTATAGCCACAACTTCGCGGTCCATTGCACCTTGTTTTGCACCAATTGCAGCCGGTAAGGCAAAACCCATTGTACCCAAACCACCTGAAGTAATGTTGCTTTTACTTTCTCTAAACTTTGCATACCTACAACCAATCATTTGATGCTGACCCACATCTGTGACAATTACTGCCTTCTGTTGAGAAGCGATATTAATTTCTTCGATGACCTCGCCCATAGTCAACCCTTCCTTAGTGGGGTGTATATCGTTTTTAATTACCGTATCGAACTCAATTTTATATTTTTCCTTAAAGCGATTGTGCCAAGATTCGTGCTTATTGACATTAATTAATGGAAGTAAGAGCGCTAAAGTTTCTTTTGAATCTCCTAAGACCGCAACATCAGCATGCACATTTTTGCTGATCTCGGCAGGGTCAATTTCAAAGTGAATTACTTTGGCCTGAGTTGCGTAATCATCAAGTCTTCCCGTGACTCTATCATCAAAGCGCATACCTATTGCAATTAAAACGTCACACTCGTTGGTAAGAATATTGGGTCCATAATTTCCATGCATACCGACCATACCAACATTTAAAGGATGATCCGTATCTAGCGCAGAGGCACCCATAATGGTCCACGCGGCAGGTATGCCTGCTTTTTCAACGAATGCTTTCAATTCTTCTTCTGCCTTACCTAAAATCACACCTTGTCCCCAAACAATAAATGGCTTTTGAGCAGAATTTATAAGTGTAGCTGCAGCTTCCAGGGCTTTTTTATCAGGTTTAGGAACGGCATTGTAACTTCGTACCCCCGTACATTTTTTATACGAGAACATCAGTTCTTCAAACTGGGCATTCTTTGTAATATCAATTAAGACTGGACCCGGTCGACCTGATTTTGCAATATAAAAAGCTTTGGCTATTATTTCAGGGATTTCTGACGCCTTGGTTATCTGATAATTCCATTTTGTGACTGGAGTAGAAATCCCAATAATGTCGGTTTCTTGAAATGCATCAGAGCCTAGTAAGTGTCTTGGCACTTGGCCAGTAATACAAACCATTGGCGTAGAATCTATCTGCGCATCTGCCAGACCGGTCACTAAATTTGTTGCGCCTGGGCCAGAGGTGGCCATGGCAACACCTACCCTGCCTGAAACCCTTGCGTAACCCTGTGCAGCATGTGTAGCCCCCTGTTCATGTCGTGTTAGAATATGGGTGAGTTTATCTTGAAACTTATATAACTCATCATATACAGGCATAATAGCACCTCCTGGGTAACCATATAACAAATCAACACCTTCGGCCAAAAGGCAATGTATAATCGCTTCTGCACCCGATATCTTCAAGGTCTTGCCTTTACGAGTTTCGGTTTTCATTTCTTTAAGTGTCTCCATGCTTTTTAACTATAATGAGTAAATCTTTAAAATTCATCCGTCACGCAACCTTCAGAAGCTGAGGATACTGTTCGCGCATATTTATAGAGGCTTCCACGTTTTACCTTCAATGGAGGTTTTTTCCAGTTTGCCTTACGTTCTGCAATTTCCTCCAGACTTAAGTCTACATGTATTTGATTTTTTTCTGCATCTATTGTTATAATATCTCCATCTTTTAACAAACCAATCAAACCACCATCTTGGGCTTCTGGACAAACATGACCGACAACAAAACCGTGTGTTCCACCGGAAAACCTTCCATCTGTTATTAGCGCGACATCTTTCCCCAAACCGGCCCCCATAATTGCAGAAGTAGGCTTAAGCATTTCTGGCATTCCTGGTCCTCCCATCGGTCCTTCGTATCTAATAACTACGACATTTCCTTTTTTAACTTCCCCTTTTCCAATGCCGGCATTAGCTAAAAATTCATCATCATATACTTTGGCAGGCCCTGAAAAATATAGCCCTTCCTTTCCCGTAATCTTCGCAACAGCCCCTTTTTCGGCAAGGTTCCCATATAAAATTCTTAAATGCCCAGTTTCTTTAATTGGGGCATCTAAAGGTTTAATTACTTTTTGCCCTTCCAATAAACTAGGAACCTCTGCTAAATTCTCTGCCACAGTTTTACCAGTAACTGTAAGACAATCACCATGCAACATCCCATTTTCAAGCATAAACTTCATTACAGCCGGCACCCCACCTATACGATGCACATCTTCCATTAAAAATTTACCGCTAGGCTTTAAATCAGCCAAAAATGGCGTTGTATCACTAATCTTCTGAAAATCATCTAAAGTGAAAACTATATCAGCAGCCTTTGCAATGGCCAAAAAATGAAGTACCGCGTTCGTCGAACCTCCTAGGAGCGTTAGTAATCTTACGGCATTTTCTAGCGACTTTCGGCTAATAATATCACTTGGCTTAATATCCTTTTCCAAAAGATGCCTGACTGCTTTTCCTGAATTTATAGCGTCATTTTGTTTTGGCTTTCCAATAGCTGGATTGGAAGAGTTAAATGGCATAGCCATACCTAAAGCTTCTATTGCAGAAGCCATTGTATTTGCGGTATACATGCCGCCACAGGCACCAGCCCCAGGGCAGGCATTTTGAATCACTCCTTTGTAATCAGTTTCATTCATCGTTCCTGCAACCTTTTCACCCCAGGCTTCAAAAGCAGAAACCACATCTAGTTTTTTATCTTTAAAACATCCGGAAGCTATGGTTCCCCCATATACAAGAACCGACGGTCTATTCAATCGAATCATCGCCATCAATGCGCCGGGCATATTCTTATCACACCCTACAACAGTGACCAAACCATCATAATTCATGGCTTGTACTACCGTTTCCATAGAATCGGCAATAATATCCCTTGAAGGCAGTGAGTAACGCATTCCATAAGTGCCCATAGATATTCCATCACTCACCCCAATGGTATTAAAAACCAATCCCACAGAACCACTTTCGTTAACACCCTTCTTTACCTCTTGCGCCAAATCATTTAAGTGCATATTACAGGGGTTACCCTCGTAACCTGTACTTCCGATGCCAATTAAAGGTTTCTTAAGGTCCTCTTCCGATAATCCTATGGCATACAACATTGCCTGAGCAGCCGGTTGTGTCGGGTCTTGCGTTACGTTTTTACTGTGTTTGTTTAATTCCATTAAAAGTTTCTTTCAAAATGTTCAAAAGTGTTGAAAATACTTTAGTATTCAAAAATAATTGTTTCAAATACCTCAACATTTTAACAGTAAGATATCGTCTAAAGTCATTTAAAAAATAATTTGCTTAATAACTTGTTTTTCAGTCATTTAAATCTATTTAAAATACCACATTCATTTATTTTATTAAGCGCATAAAAAAAGCCTGTATCGGTTAGATACAGGCTTTTTACATATAACAAAGTCCGTATCACCCCATCTCTGGGATAATAATGACCACATTTAAAAGTGTGTTTTTTGTTATCATACTTCAAGGGTACGTAAAAAATTGCTAAAACACAATCACTTGTAATTAATATATTTATGCTCTATGGAAAAAACAGTTTCTGAAGCCATCAATTACAGACGTTCGATTCGCATTTTTAAAGAAGATATCGAATTGGATACTGAAAAAGTAAGGACTTGTATACATAATGCAACTTTAGCTCCAACCAGTAGTAACCTCCAATTATGGGAGTTTTACCATATCGTTGACAATATAATACTTAAAAAAATGGTGCCTGCCTGTTTGGGTCAAAACGCCGCAAAGTATTCTAAACAGATGGTTGTGGTCGTTACCAGAAAAGATTTATGGCGAAAAAGGGCAAAAGCAAATGCAACCTTTATAAAGAGTTCATTAAACAACAAGCCTAAGATAGAATATACCAAACGGGAAAAATTTGCCTTGGCCTATTATACGAAACTAATTCCTGCGGTTTATACCGACTTTTTGGGAATACTGGGATGGGTAAAATATACTGTCTTTCAAGTGGCAGGACTCTTAAAACCCACATACCGGCAAGTAAGAAATTCAGACATGCGGATTGTAGCTCATAAAAGTGCTGGATTAGCAGCTCAAAATTTTATGATAAGTATGGCTTCAATTGGCTATGATACTTGCCCTATGGAGGGCAGTGACACCTTGCGAGTTAAAAAACTATTAGGATTGCCAATAGGTGCAGAAATCAATATGGTCATCGGATGCGGCATACGAGATGAAAAAGGAATTTATGGTGAACGCTTTCGCATACCTTTTGAAGAGGTCTATTTTAAAGTCTAAACCATTTTAAAAATTAGCTTGTCAGTCGATTTTTTCTGGGCAAGTACACATATCGCCTCTTCACTTAATTGTAATATTCGTGGATATCCCCCTGTTGTTTGACCATCTTTCATTAAAATAATAAGCTTACCTGCCGGGGTTAATTGTATTGTCCCTGGCTGCGTAGCAGAAGTCAAGATTGTTGTAGAATGTCCTTCGATTGTCTCATTTAATTGATAGGCCATTCGATTATTCTCTTTTGAAATTGAAAATTCTTTTGAAAATATAGCGGTTAATTGACCATCATTTAATAAATCATACTCTGGAGCCTTAAAAACTTCTAAATAGTTAAAATCCAAATAAGTATCCATTTTCAATTCAGAAATTTTTGGTTCAAAAGAAATACATTCTTCAAAATTTATTTCTTGAAATTCAGAAATACATTTGGTATCCGTTAATGGGTAATATTGTGACATACTGCCTAGTATAGAAGGTGCTTTAAACCCATCTTTTACAGCCAAATAACTTCTGAATCCTTTCTCTAACCTTCCATAGGACAAAATATCACCTTTAACGACCTTGTATACCTTGTAGTTATCTATTGGTTCATTATTCAGTGTAGGAGAAAGCAAGGCACCTGCCAATGCAATATAGGTATCGTTTTCAAACAAAAGTGTTGGGCCTGTCATGGTAATTTCAAGAACCGAGGCACAAGCTTTATTCTCTAATAAAGCGTTAAGCCTAGAGGCCGAAATCATATCCATAGCACCCGAAACCGGCACTCCTTTATCACGATATCCAAACCTACCACAGTCTTGCACAGTAGTGAAAAAACCAGGTTTTAATACTTTAAGCATCCAACAAAATTTTCTCTGGTTTATAAATACCCACTTCGCCTTCAATTTTATGCAGTTCATATTCGGCACGGGTGATTGATTCAAATTTTATCTTGTCTCCAACACTTACAAAACATGGTTTTTCTGCATTTGCATTAAAAATTGGGATTGGGCAATTACCAATAATATTCCACCCCCCTGGGGATTCTTGTGGATAAATGCCCGTTTGTTTACCTGCCAAACCTACAGCACCTTTAGCTACCTTTAATCTTGGGGTTTCTTTTCTTTTGGTCTCTATATGCTTCGGAAGTCCTCCCAAATACATAAACCCCGGTAAAAAGCCTATGCCAAATACCCTATACTCGTTTGAAGAATGTATTTCTATTAGTTCAGAACTTGTCATTTTTAAGTTGAAAGCCACTTCCTCTAGGTCAATCCCAAATTCAGCGTCATAACAAACCGGTAGTTTCCAGAGCGTTCTTTGTGTTATTAAAGTAGCCTTATTTGTTTTGTAAAGTTGAAGTAGTTCTTTTTTTAGCTTCTCAAACTCAAAATCACCATTGTTTGAGATTATAGCAATAGAGTTATACGCAGGAACAAGTTCTATATTATCATTTAACTCTTCTTCTAAAATTGACTTAAAACGAATGATATCATCAAGAATAGCTTCTTCCACTTCATTTGGCCATTCTATGAGAATACCTTTTCTGCCAAACTCTTTTAATGTAATCGGATAACTCTTCACTTGCCTATTTCAATACTTTTCTTCGGTAATTCATTGGAAAGATACGTTAATATTTCAATAGCTTCCGGAGTATCTCCATGAACACAAAATGTATCCGCTTTTATTCTTTTGAAACTCCCGGATATCGTTTTAACGCTCTTATCCTCAATTAATCTCAAAATATGATTCAAAACGCTCTTAGGACTTGTTATTAAGGCATTTTTTTCTTTTCGTGAGACCAGTGTTAAGTCATCATTGTAGTTTCTATCACAAAACGCTTCATACTTTATTTTGAAACCTTGACTTAGAGCTTCTTTTGCAACAACAGAGTTATAGGGCACATATAAAAATGTGTTGTTTTTAAAACCTTTTATAGCCTCTAAAAAAGTAAGCGCCAATGGCAAATCTGTCATTAACTCATTATATAAAGCTCCGTGCGGCTTTATATGATTCATTTTTGCCTGCTCTGATTCGGCCACTTTAAGAAATGTATAAATCTGTTTTCGGATACTTATTTTAAGGCCTTCATCAGCTATATCAATGACTTTTCTACCAAAATTTTCTTTGTCAGGATAACTTGGGTGCGCACCCACCTTAACCCTATACTTTTTTGCTAACTTAACAATTTCACTTATCGTCTTTTCGTTACCTGCATGCCCACCACAGGCTATATTACATGAAGATATTAATGGCAATAAAATCGGTTCATTGCCTATCCCCTCGCCAACATCGCAATTGATATCTATAATTTTATGATTCATTTAAAACAGGTCGAATACTTTAAAAATGCTTTTTGCCCCAAGAAAAATTGAAAGAACAATTATTGTAAACCCAATGATATTATGGATAAAGCTATTGCGATACTTTCCCATCACTTCATTTTTATTTACTATCCATACCAACAAAATAGCTATCACAGGAAGTAAAGCGCCATTAGCAATTTGTGCAAACTGTATGATTTCTATTGGCCTTATTTTTAAGGAAAGACTCAATACCCCCACTCCTAAAATTAAAATCCAGACCAAACGAAATTTCCAATCTTTTAAGTCCGCATTCCATCCAAAACAATTGTTGGCTACATAGGCTGCTGCAAGTGGCGCTGTTATTGCGGAGGTAATACCAGCAGCAAAAAGCCCAACACCCATAAAATACCTTGCAGCATTACCAAATAAAGGCTCTAAACCTTTTGCTAGGTCCAAAGCACCAACTATTTCTTTAGATGGTATAGCCGCAGCGGCAATAATTATTGTCATCGAGATAAACCCTCCTGTGGCAATCGATACTATGGTATCCCATCTTACACTTCTTAAATCGTCTTTAGATTTCCATTTTTCGTTCACCAAAGAGGCATGTAAAAATAAATTATAGGGAACCACCGTAGTTCCGACTAGCGCAATAATTGTTAAAAGGCCTTCCTCAGGAAAGGTAGGAAGAAATAAACCCTTTAAAATCAGGGAAACATCTGGCTGGGTGATTATCGCAGTAACGATAAAAGAAAGGCTCATTAAAAAAATTAATCCCACAAAAACTTTTTCTAGAACCTTATAACTACCCATCCACAGCAGGGCAAAGGCCAAAAAACCAACAATAAAAGGATAGTATACCGAGTACTTATTACCGAATAAGGCGGTCATACCCAATGTTGCACCACCAATGTTACCGGCCTCATAGGCTGTATTACCAATTAGAATAGCCCCTATAATAATCATTAAAACTGCTATTCTGATCCATTTTGACTTTAGTTGCTCCCTTATTACTAGTGCAAGTCCTTTTTGGCTTACAACTCCTAGGCGAGCGGCCATTTCTTGCAAAGCCATCGTTGCCAAAATAGATAGAAACATTGCCCAGAGTAGCGCATAGCCAAAACCAACACCAGCAATCGAGCATGCCGTAATTGTGCCCGGACCAATAAAAGCTGCAGCGATTAAAACTCCTGGACCGATTTTCTTAAACATTATAAAGGTTGGTATTGAAATTAAATTCAAGATAGCAGAAAAAGAATCATATTCAACTAGAGTTTCACCACAATTTTAACATTTCTGTTTACCGTTTATCTAAAAAATAACCGTTCGTCTAAAAGTTGTGTGTCATACATCGATTTAAAATAATAAAGTGAAAAAGATAAGGTTATACTAATCCCAAATCTTAATATTAATACCAAACGACCTACTTAACATGACCTGTAAAGATTGTGACAAAAACATCGGCTATGACGAGCACAAAAACTCCATGGATTCTCTAGGAGTAGAATTATGTTCAAGACATACAAAGCTCATTAAAAGAGTTATTTTAGACAACGGAACCCCAATTGAGGCAATTCAATTGTTCTATGCCTTAAAAGAGGCCGGAGTAAATCCGATGTTAGAATGGTGGGATGGCAAAAAATCTGTTGATATCGCCATTTCAAGGGTAAAATTAAATATTGAAATAGATACTGATTATGAAATGATTACCCATGATCAGGCTATTAACGATTTAGAACAGGCAATGCACTCTTTTAAAAACGGATTTACAACTATTCGTATACCACATGTTGTGATTAAATACTATTTGTTAGATACCGTGAAAAACATTCAAGGAATCATTGAAGGATTGCGAGCCAACATCAAGATGGTGGGTTAAAGAAAGACTTCCAGAGTTAATAAAATCCCAAGATTTCGAACTTATTTTATCATAAGTTATATGTTATCTGCAAATTGAATTAGTTTTTCTAAATCATTTACCTTCTTGAATTTCAATTTTTCTTGTTTTATGAAGTTTTTTACTTTATCTATGTTTTTTTCAGCAAATAAATTTAAGATACTTTTTTTATTGATCTCAATTTTACTAATTGAATTCGCATCTTTCCCATGGAGGTAATATATGGTATTAGTAATACTTCCTTTTTTATCCATTTCCAAAGTGGTTTTGGCTTTTTCAGGCATTCTTAAGTTTCTTCCGTATTTCACGTAAATGTTATTTGATTCTATTTGTCCAATTAAATGAAGATAGCCTGTTTGGCGTTTATCGAAATCATCATTATATCTAGTATAGACAAAATGCTTATTATCATATACCACGTCTATCCCTAATTCTTTTTTCAAAAAAGTGACATTTGCAGAATTTATTGATTCTTTCATTTCAAAAAAATCATTTAAAGCATCATAGCGTAAGTATTTTTTCTCTTCTTTCTCAGTCAACTTATCCTGAATAGTTGACAACTTAAAGGTATCATGATAGTATTTGGAACCACTAAACTCCTCTATTTTTGCTTCAATACCTTGGTGCTTATAATATTCCCTGTTTGTCGGCAGACCTTGACCCTGCACTTTTAAAAACAAAAACATTATCATTATTAAATTGTAAAAAAATATTTTTCTCATGATTATTTCTATATCATACTAAAGTTAAACATTTCATCTATCATTATCCCAACCACCCTTCTCTATCCAGACTACGATATTGAATAGCTTCACTGATATGATTTCCATTCAGATTTTCATCACCAGCTAAATCAGCTATCGTACGCGCCACTTTTAAAATACGATCATAAGCCCTAGCAGAAAGATTTAGGCGTTCCATAGCATTTTTTAAAAGATCTTTTGAGGTTTCATCCAACTTACAATGCTCGCGGATCTGTTTCGTATTCATTTGTGCATTGTAATGCACATTTTCAAGTTTAGCAAACCGTACAGTTTGAACTTCCCGAGCTGCGGTAACCCGTTTTCTTATTTCAACACTACCCTCCCCTTTTCGCTCTTCGGATAATTTATCGAACGGAACCGGAGTTACTTCAATATGAATATCTATTCTATCCAATAAAGGCCCAGATATTTTGCTAAGGTAGCGCTGCATTTCAGCTGGCGAAGATGTAACCGGTGCGTCTGGGTCATTAAAATACCCCCCTGGACTTGGGTTCATACTAGCTACCAACATAAAACTGCTGGGGTAGGTTACAGTAAATCGAGCCCTTGAAATGGTCACTTCCCTATCCTCCAAAGGCTGGCGCATTACTTCTAATACACCCCTTTTAAATTCAGGTAATTCGTCTAAGAACAAAACGCCATTGTGTGAAAGCGATATTTCGCCAGGTTGCGGATAAGCCCCACCACCCACAAGCGCAACATCTGAAATCGTATGGTGCGGGGAACGAAATGGGCGCTGACTCATTAAGCCCATATTCTTGATCTTACCAACGACACTATGAATTTTGGTGGTTTCCAAAGCTTCATGTAAAGTCATCGGGGGAAGAATTGATGGAAGCCTTTTAGCCAGCATCGTTTTTCCGGCTCCAGGAGGTCCAATTAAAATAATATTATGACCTCCAGCGGCCGCAATCTCCATACAGCGTTTTATACTTTCTTGACCTTTTACATCAGAAAAGTCAAAATCAGGAAAATCTAAGCTTTTATAGAACTCTGCCCTAGTATCAATAATGGTCTGCTCTAATGGTTTTTGTGTATCAAAAAAGTCAATTACTTCTTTTATATTCTCAACTCCATACACCTCTAAATCACTTACTATAGCTGCCTCTTTTGCATTTTGTAAAGGAAGGATAAAACCCTTGTAACCTTCTTCTTGCGCCTTAATCGCGATAGGTAATGCCCCTTTTATAGGTTGTAAGCTTCCATCTAATGAAAGTTCTCCCATGATAAGGTACTTTTCTATATCTTCTGATTGAATCTGATTTGAAGCAGCTAAAATTCCTAAAGCAAGCGTTAAATCGTAAGCTGATCCCTCCTTTCTCAAATCGGCAGGAGCCATGTTAATGGTGATTTTTTTACCAGGAATCTTATAGCCATTATTCTGCAAAGCAGCAGCTATTCTATAATTACTTTCTTTAATCGCATTATCCGGTAGACCAACAAGATGATAGCCTATTCCTTTATCCACATTAACTTCAACTGTAATTGTAGTCGCTTCAACGCCGAATACGGCGCTTCCAAAAACTTTAATGAGCATAGCTTATTTTTGACTAGGTCTAAAAATAAGCAATGAAGTTGAAGTTTTCGAAATCTCTTCCTTATTCATCATCATTTTTCTAAACTCGCCCTTAACAAACATTTCTGCCTGGTCTTTATAATGTTTACTGAAGGGGTTACCTGACTGCCCTGTGGGTAAAATACTTATACTATTCTCTATATCCGAGAAATCTATGATGCGCCTTGTCGATGGTCCAGAACTAACTTTATAAAAACCAGTACTATCATAGGGAAAAGCCATATTATTAATTACTTCCCTTGTTCCATGAATTGGAAATGGACCTACATTAAAATATTTGCGTAAAGCGGCTACCTGCCCTATCGGATGACCATGCTCAATGGTATGTACCCTATCCCATGTCCATTTAGAGGGGTCTGGTCCAAAATCATTTTCTAGTGATTGCCAAGCTTCTGCAAATGATTTCAGCGCAATATCACCTCGAGTTTCAATTCTATCTTTTGTGTTAATATTATCCCACCAAATACCTTCTTTGTTGCGTGTACCATTAGCTATATGCCGCTTTAATATATGGGTTCCTAAAAATTGTTTAAATTTTTCTTCACCCAACTCATCTTCAAAAGTGTTTTTAAGCGCATAATACAAGCACCTGTGGTATATGGTAGCACTAACACTTTCCAATGGATAATTCCCCTTCCAATTTTTAAGTGCGTCAAGTTGTATCAATTGTTCTTCTGAAAAACTTGAGACATCAACAAATTTTCCAAATTCCGTTACAATTTCTGGATTAACTGAAGAAGTAACGTCTAATATCATTTTACTTACTGCTTCTTTGTCCCAATCATCCTTTTCATCTAAAAGTGTAACTATACGTTTCGCTCTATTTTCTGGCAAGTAGTATCCTGGATAGAGCATTCCTGCAATTGAATCGGGCTGGTTGTTAGCAGAGTATACATAGTTCCAAGGTGGATTTATCGCCTGTGGGTTTTCTGAAAAATCTAAAAAACGTAGCGGTTCTTGTTTGCCTGAAGTACCATCAAGAATAAATTTTGTCGAAACGCTATCTGGCATCTGATATAACTTCGCGGTAGCCCACCAAGCTACATTACCCTTAGCGTCGCCATACATTACATTTAGTCCTGGTGCATGGATCTTTGGTAAGGCTTTAGAAAATTCATCGATATTTTTGGCATGGCTTATTCCATAAAGCGCATCCATAACCTCATTCTCTATCTTAGTATAAACCCATGACATGGCAACAGGCCGTTCCCCATTTATTTGATTTGCAATATTATTCAATACAGGCCCGTGTCTTGTATTCTTATATTCGAAAACAACATCTGACTCATCTTTTACTTTTATTGTTTTTGAAACGTACTCGTATGAATTCCAGCCAGATTCGGTTTTATATTGCGTACTGTCCTCCGGATTGGTTTCTTCATAATAAAAATCAATATCATCATTTTCAAACATGGTGAGTCCATAAGCTAAATTTCTATCATGTCCTAAAAGTGGAAAGGGAATACCCGCCATATGATACCCATATTTTTCATAAGTAGGAGTACTTAGATGTGCCTCGTACCAAACCGAAGGTTGAGCAAAACCAATATGGGGGTCGTTTGCTAGAATCACTTTGCCGTTTTTCGTTTTATCCGGCGCTAAAACCCAGCTATTACTGCCTACAAACTGCGGAATAGGTAGTTTTTCCAATGCTTCTGTAACGCTTGCTGTTATGGTACTAGGGATGCTATCAGCTATTTTTTTATTGTAGTTTTTAATCCAAACAAAATCTTTGTTAGAGTTAGTTATCAAATCATTACTATACTCCTCGCCTAATTGATTTCGAATATCGGTCAACAAAGGGTCTGTCTTATGTGCCATAGCAAAACTAAAAGCCATATAACCCACTGCATTGTAAATATCTTCTAACGAAAAAGGAGTTTTATCTATACCTGTTAGGTAAAACTCAATGGGTGTCGGCCCGTCAGTTATAAATGCATTTATACCGTCTAAATAAGCTTCGGACAATATGACCATTTCACTATTCTTATCCAAAGCGGCCACTGTCTTGTTGGTATGTTCATCAATGCCAAGGGAGAGAAAGAATTGGTCAGTAGTGACCAGGTCTTTCCCAAACACTTCTGACAACCCCCCTTTACCTACTCTGCGAAGGAGTTCCATTTGCCACAGTCGATCTTGGGCATGCACATAGCCTAATGACCTAAAGGCGTCTTCTTCGGTCTCGGCAAATATATGAGGTATGCCGTACGTGTCGTAATGCACATTTACCTGAGCCGATAGCATATTTAATTCTTTTATGCCCTCATAATCAGGCTTTAAAGAATTTATAAAGAAGAGGGATCCAATACCAAATAGTACCAACAAAGTCAGTAGTACCAACAGTACTTTCTTTATTATTCTCATGGAAAAGTTAAGTTAGTTGTGCCATAAAGTTAAGTGATTTATTATTATGAATTAACTATTAGAGTTAAGTGATTTATTATTATGAATTAACTATTAGAGTTAAGGTGTTTTTTAACGTTTTAAAGCAAAGTGCCCCTTAAAGACTTTCTCAGTTTCATTTTCTATGTAGTTTACTTTAAACCAATAATCATCTGACGGGAGTGATGACCCCTGATAATATCCATCCCAGCCTCTACCTTCTAAATTTACTTCGGTTAATAATTGACCATAACGATTGTAAATAGTTAGTTTTACTATTGTCCCACATTGAGACCCTAAAATCTTCCAAGTATCATTTACCCCATCTCCATTGGGAGTGAAAAATCTTTGATAATCTAATAAACATAATTCTACAACTTCTTCTGAACAGCCATAAATATCGCGAATCGTTACAAAATGATATCCTGAAATATTCGTTGTAAAGTCACCATTATTTTGAAAAAGACCACCATCCAAACTAAATTCATATTCACTAATGCCTACCGCAAAAGCCTTAATACTAAAAACATCAGCAAATGATCCCGGTTCAACATTAACCAAAAAAGAAGAAGGGCCTGCAGAGCTTTTGACGTCCTTAGAAGTACGAGTCACACATCCATTAGTCAAACTTTCAACGATGACACTGTAGGTACCAGGTTTGTCTATAAAAATATATGGTTCGGTAACCTCTAAAGCTAAGCCGTTTAAAGTCCATTTAAAACTATATAAGTTGGGGTCTAGTAGAGTGTATAGGGTATTGTCTTGATTTGGTAGTAGCGTTCCGTTTTTGTCCAAGCAAAGTACCTCTAGGCCCTCAATTGATAGTGGAACTGACAACTTTACTATGTCAAAGTCAGTAACTGTATAACAACTTCCATTGAGTACTCTTACGTAAATCTTTTCTCTTTCTTCATTAGTACTATAGTCTGTTGGGTTCTCAATAACATTAGTATTGTTTTCAGCATCAATCATAGTATTATAATAGCCTGCTACATTGAAAGAAGGGTCAATTGAATTTATGAACTCTTCAACACTACTGAAATCAAAGGATGTTGAATTATTTTCTTCGTCAAAACATTCTCTTAGGTCTAACAAATTATTAATTACTGGAGGACTGTATATTGTAATCAGAAAACTATTTTCTGAACTACATCCTGGTACCAGATTGTTAACCCCATATACATAGAGTCTAGTAGAAGTTGTAATTACATCACCTTCATTTAAACTATTTCCACTTCCGTCAGGGGCATCAAAATAACTACCTCTTAGAAGCGGGGGCAAAATGTAACTCTCACATGCTTTTACATCTAAAGGTGCATCTACGGAAGAATCTCCAATATTGATTGTAGCAAAACTTGTGCTAACATCGCATACTGTATACCTAAATACGCTTGTGGTGGCATTTAACGTTGGAATAAAGGTACCCAGTGCTGCATTAAATAAACCACCAGTGCCTGATTCCCTAATCCAAAAACCACCTAAAGTCTCACCAACAAGTACATCATAAAGATTTATTGCTGAGCTATCGTTGTTACAAATAAAAAGAGTGTTACTAATTGCAGGGTCTTCAGGTATCATAGTTGCCACTCTAATATTATCTATTGCCATATACTCATAAAAATGAGTCGTCATACCATCATTATCAAAAGTGAACATTAGTATTTCTTCTGTATTATTAGCTGTAAAAGTCATGCTAACATAGCTCCAAACTTGATTCCCTATTCCTAAATAGGGCAGCCTAGGAGATAGTTGAAATTCAGTTCCAAATTGTACTTGCCATCTTGCAGTATCACCGAAAGCTGTTTCTGTATTTCTAAAAGATACTCCTGCATTGGCCTGTTCAAAAGAAATAGTATACTCTTGGCCGATTACCAAATCGCTTAATTCAGTAAAAAAGGATTCAGGGCCTCTTTCAAAAGTCCCGGCTCCTGCGAATATTCCACCTTGATTTGACTCCGGAATACCAGCGGCTCCAAAAGAATTCACTGGTCTTGGAAAGTTCCAGGAATCTACGGTTCCATTTCCATTGTTCCATCCGCCTCCAGTTACATTGCCATTAAATAACGTATCAATAACAGCAATATTAGAAAGAGACTCAAACGTACCGTCAGCACCTCCTAAGGACACGTCACATTGTCCAAAAAGCCCCTGGAAAGTCATGTGTAAAACAAACGAAACACTTAATTTGCTGTATCTATAAAAACCTAGCATAGAGGAATATACGAAAAAGCATGGTTTTTTATCTAAAACAAGTTTTTATCGCTTGAAACCTGCTGAAATACCAATAAAAGTTATATTATTCATTAAAATTGTAAATGCCTATTTTCAACCAAGACTCATAAGTTTCAATATCAGTGTATTGGATTGCAGAATTTAAAACTTCTAAATCTGGAGAAAGTAAAACGTAATATGGTTGTGATGCGGCGTTGAAATTAATCGTCTGAAAAGTGCCCCACTTCTGCCCTACAGTTTCTATAGCTTTTATTCGGCCCGGTGTATATTGAAAATCAAACTGTTGTTCTTTTGCAAGCTCCTTCCTATCATCTACGTATAAAGAAATCAATACAAAATCTTCTTTCAATAAAGTATATATTCTAGAATCACTCCAAACATTTTCTTCCATCTTGCGACAGTTAACGCAGGCCCAGCCTGTAAAATCTAGGAGTATTGGCTTTTCGTTAGCTTTTGCGTAAGCCAGGCCCTCCTCAAAATCCTTAAAACAGTCCAATCCTAAAGGACAGTCGGATTCCGTTTCATTTATACTATAAAAATCTGGGGGAGGAAAACCACTCAATAGTTTTAAACTGGCCATATTGAAAAGACCCAGTATTAAAAATAGCGCAAATGCAGCACTTAACAATCCTGTCAGCTTTCTTCCTATTTTTAATTTTTGTTTTGGTCCATCATGAGGGAAACGAAAAACCCCAAAAAGGTATAGTGTTAGTAAAACAAATAGTACAATCCATATTCCCAAGAAAATCTCTCTCTTGAAAATTCCCCAATTACCTACTAAATCGGCGTTCGATAAGAACTTAAAGGCCAGTGCCAATTCTAAAAAGCCAAGAACCACTTTTACAGTTGTCATCCATCCACCAGATTTGGGCAGCGAATTCAACCATGCCGGAAATAAAGCAAAAAGGGCAAATGGCAATGCCAAAGCCAAACCGAAGCCAGTCATACCAAAAGAAAGATTTGTAGCAACGCTTCCTTGTGCAAGAGCTGTGCTTCCTAAAAGACCTCCTAGAATAGGCCCTGTGCACGAAAATGAAACTATGGCCAAGGTCAAGGCCATAAAAAAGATTCCGAAAATACCACCAACCTTAGTAGAAGCGGCGTCCATTTTATTTGCCCAAGAACTGGGTAAAGTAAGTTCATAATACCCGAAAAACGAAAAGGCAAAAAACACAAAAATTATAAAGAAAAATATGTTAAGCCAAATGTTGGTTGCTATAGTGTTTAGTATTTGAGAATCTACGGAATCAAATAAATGAAAGGGTAAGCTCAGCAGAAAATAAATCAATACAATGAAGAAACCGTACAATACGGCATTTGTTATTCCTTTTGACTTGTTTTTAGACTGTTTGGTAAAATAAGAAACCGTTAAGGGTATAAGTGGGAAAACACATGGTGTCAACAGTGCTATTAATCCGCCTAAAAAGCCGAGTCCAAAAACCATCCAAACCCCAGACTCGGATGAGGAACCATTTTCATTGCCGGAATTTAAAATCTCCTTATTCTTTAAATCAAGTTTTAGAGCATTCGTCATTGCTAAGCTACGTGCATCAAGCTTCTGTTCGCTGGCAATAAATGTATTTCCATCTAAAGAAATTTCAAATACCTCTTGTTGTAACAGACACACGGTTTTGCAAATCTGATAATTAAGAGTTATCGAAATTTGCTTTAAATCGGGTTTAAGGAGTCGTATTCTTTGCTTAAAAAGCGCTTTCTCTTTAAAAAATGTTTCTTCGACATCAAATACCTCAGTATATTTTTTATAGGTCTTGCCTTCTACCGTTGTTCCAATAAGTTCATAATCAACACCAGCACCTATAAAATCAAACTCACTTGGCATTGAACCTCCTTCGGCAGTATAAAGCGAGTAGATATACCATTCTTTATAAATATCCGCTGAAAATATGAGCTCATATTCCGTGTCTGATATTTTCTTTACCTCATGGTTCCAAATCGAAGGAGTATCATCCGATTGTGCAAAAGCTAAACCAGAAATAAACAGTACTATAAAAACACTTAATCTTTTTAACTGTGCCATGTAATTTTTACTATTCGTTTTGTTTTGGGCGTGACTTTGAATCTTTCATCGGCTCTTCTGCCAATCACCCAAACGATGTTTTCATTAGAACTTAATAGCCATTGCTCATTTTTGGCCAAGAGATTTACTTTTTCGTCTTTAAAGTACTTCGACAACTTCTTTTTGCCATTCATACCTAAAGGATAAAAATAGTCGCCATTTTTCCACTTCCTTAACAATAACGGTAATTTTAACTTTTCCATATCGGCATACAGAATATTCTTGCCCGTTTCGGAAAGACTTGAAACTTCTTCAATTTCTAGTTTTAACGGGATCTCAGTTGAATTCGCGAAAGACGGAATCAAGTAACTTTTCAGGTCTTCATTTCTAATTGGAGTCAAAAAAAGATGCTTTCTATCTTTTAGTAATCGAAAGTCTTCCGATACGATTTCTTTTCCGCTACTAGCTTGCAAAAGGTGCTGTACATCTTTCCATGCGGTAAATCCAAATTCATTGAACAATAAATGCAAGTATGCCCTTAATGGCCTTAATTTATTCAATTTTTCGATGTGGACCTTGATTTTATCATCCTCCTTTAAAAACAAATCCTTTTGCAATTTTACCTTGACATCATCTAGAATTGAAGACGAATCTAGAAGCTTATCTTGGGTGCTTAAAAAATTGTTTAAAAAATTAGTATTTGTTTCTTTTAACTCTGGCACAATCTTATGCCTGATTTGATTTCTTAAATATTTGGTGCTGGCATTACTGCTATCTTCCCTCCATTTAATCTCATTTGAAGATGCATATTGCACTATTTCAGATTGCGAAAAGGGCAGCAAAGGCCGAATTATTTTTTCATTTTGATGGGGAATACCCGTTAAACCATCTATGCCTGTTCCGCGAGATAAGTTTATTAAAAAAGTCTCCAAGGCGTCATCAGCGTGATGGGCCGTTATTACATACTCATAGCCCTCAGTTTTCAATAGGTCTTGAAACCATTCATAACGCAGGTTTCTTGCCACCATTTGAACGGAGCCACCTCTTTGTTGCATTTCGTATTCGGTATCAAAGCTTTTAGAATAAAAAGGGACCATAAGCTGAACGGCCAGCTTCTCTACAAACTCCATATCTTGATTACTTTCATCTCCTCTTAAGTTAAAGTTGCAATGCACCAATGCAAAATCGAAATTCAATTCACGCAATAAGTAAGAGAGCACTACACTATCCAATCCACCGCTGCACGCCAATAGTAATTTGGTTTCTTTTAAAAAAGGAAAAGTAAGCTCGATATGTGATTTAAAGTTTGCTAACACAATTCAAAATTAAGCATATCAATTGCTTTCAAGTACCTTTCGCATGGCCTTAGCCTTAAGCAAGCATTCTTGATATTCTTTTTCAGGTTCTGATTTTGCCGTAATCGCACTTCCAACAGAGTAAGAAACGTAACGCTTGGCACTGTTATAAAGAATACTTCTAATAACAACATTAAAGTCAAAGTTACCATCAGGAGTAAAATACCCAACTGCACCGCTATATAGTCCTCTTTTGGTTTCTTCTAACCTTTCAATAATTTCTAAGGCCGCAATTTTAGGCGCTCCGGTCATACTCCCCATAGGAAACGTAGTTTTTATGAGCTCTACTGGGTTTACATGCTCATCTAAAACAGCAGTAATCGTTGAAATCATTTGATGAACCTGTTTAAAAGAATACACTTTGCACAGCTCGGCTACTTTAACTGTCCCTTTTTTAGCCAATATTGACAAATCATTTCGGACCAAATCTGTAATCATAATATTCTCAGAACGCTCTTTGGGGTCTTTTTCCAAATTTATCTTAAGCATATTATCTTTCGTGCTATCATCACAACGCGCAGCGGTACCTTTTATAGGTTGAGATATTACTTTACTACCTATCTTCTTTATATATCGCTCAGGTGATGCAGATAGCAGGTAGTTGTTATTAAACCTCAAAAAACTCGCAAAGGGCGGGGCAGAAATGTCATTTAACCTTAAAAAAGTAGCTGTTGGTTCAATTGCTGTATCCTCTGCATAAAACTCTTGACAAAAATTAGCTTCATAGATATCGCCAAGTTGAATATGTTTCAAAAACATATTGGCTTTTTTATGATAAGCATCTTTATGGATACGCATTCTAATTTTAATATTGGTTTTTCCATCATCTTCCTTTTCTGGAATGAAATTGAGAATCGTATTAAAATCCCTTTCTATCTGGTCTGAAATACTTTCTACATAAAGAAATTGAACAGTATTATCCTTTAAGAGGATAAGCCTTTTAGGCTGAAAAAAATAAAGTTGGGGAAAAGATAGTCCATCATAATTATTTGATTCTAAGCTCTCTAACTCATTTTTTAAATCATAAGACAGGTAGCCGAACAACCAATCTTTCTTCTCTTCTTGCGCAAGCTTGAGTTTGTTAAACGAATTTGAATTAGAACTTAATACATAGTTTGCATCAACTGCTAATAATGCATCAAAAGAACTATACTCGTCTTCGTGTGAATTGCTGTCAAGAAAAACAACTTCTTCATATGTTTTAGACCAAAAAAGAAGGTTTTTCTTGAATTTTGCAGTATCTGTAACCGAAAAAGTATGCGTTTTACGCAAATGGAAGTCGTTTTAAAGTGAGGCTAAAAAGTTTTGTATTGCCGAAGTGTGCATTGCAGCTAATTCTGAATCTAATATTCCTTTTTCTTCATCAAAATTCTCAGAAAAACTAGGTAACGAATAAGTTACTATAATTTCTGCTCCAAATCTTGGTAACATTTGATTGATAACTTCCAAAGCGTATTTTGCTCCGCCTTTGCCGGGAGAGGTCGCCATAAGTAGCACCTTAGTGCCGTTCAAAAAATTTCTATCTACACGAGATAACCAATCTAACACGTTCTTAAAAAAGGCCGAGGGATTACTATTATGCTCATTTACTGAAAGTATCACACCATCTGCTTTTTCAATATCTCCCTTAAGTTCTACTAGTGAATTCGAATATCCATGTTTTTTCTCATAATCTGAACTATACATGGGAAAAGGTAGCTTTGCCATGTTCACTTTCTGAATTTGGTGCTCTTCGATTAATGAAACAGTATATTTTACAAGCTTATAGTTGATGGATGTTGAAGAATTGCTGCCAGCAAATGCCAAAATCTTAGCCATAAATACAAATCTATTGTTATTCAGCTAAAATACCGCAAAAACAGTTCTTTTGGTCTTATTTTGGTTAATTTTGCAACGCAAAACATCCGAAATAGCTGTTTTGCAAGTATATAGGATGTCAATCGTAAAGATGAAAGCAAACTCAAATAGACTTTTTTTTATCGATGCCATGAGAGCTTGGGCCATTTTAATGATGCTCCAAGGCCATTTTATTGATGGACTTTTAGATACCTTGTTTAGAGATCCTAATAATCTATTCTATACAACATGGCGCTATTTTAGAGGCATTACTGCACCCGTTTTCTTTACGGTATCCGGATTCATCTTCACCTATCTCTTGATTAGAGCCAAAGGTGATGGTTTGCAGAACCCAAGAATTAAAAAGGGCTTAAAAAGAGGACTACAGCTCATATGCATCGGTTATTTACTAAGATTAAATCTTTTTGGGCTCTTCGTTGGGGAGGTTTACGATGCATTTTATTTAGTAGACGTATTGCATTGTATTGGGCTATCGCTAATAGCGATTATTGGCATCTACCTCTTGTCATCCAAGAAAAACGCTTATTTATTTCCCGCTATTTTGTTTGGCATCACCTTGATATTGTTCTTGTTCGAACCTATTTACAAACGATGGACATTCGCTTTCTTACCAGATGCAATCGCTAATTATTTTACTAAGTCAAATGGTTCCGTGTTTACCATAATACCTTGGTTAGGTTATACGACATTGGGTGGGTTTATATCCATTTTATTCTTAAAGTTCAAAGAAGTAAAGCGTTTTTACCCAAAAGCTATTTCAATAGCCGCTGTTTTAGGTCTGCTTTTGATTTTTACTTCTTCAGATGCATTTGTTTTTCTTTTTGAGCAAACAGGAATCGAGCTATTCAAACGTATTGAACTAAACAATTATCTATTTATTCGTCTCGGAGATGTATTCATAGTATTCGCTATTTTCATGATTTTTAGAGGTATGATGACGAATAAAACCATACTAAAAGTTGGCGCGAACACCCTGAGCATTTATGTAATACATTTTGTTATTCTATATGGAAGCTTTACGGGCCTTGGACTGTATCGCTTCTTGCATCACTCCCTAGATCCTTTTACAGTAGTATTTGGAGCAGTTGCCTTTATGCTTGCCTGTACATTTCTTGCTCTAAAATATGCAAAACATGAAACAGAAATAAAGTATCAATTAGGTTTTATGACCAATTCGCTCAAAAGAGAAACGTCTTCTCTTTTAACAGCTGCTTATTCCAGTTCGAAAAATTTATTATTCAAACTTCGTAGTCTTCTTTCAAGAACTAGAGGTTAATCATAATCAATAAAACTACACGTGTAAAGCGCGATTATCGGTTGCCGCCAGAGCTGCTTCTTTTACCGCTTCTGCGTAGGTAGGGTGCGCGTGGCTCATTCTAGCGATATCCTCCGCTGAAGCCCTAAACTCCATTGCGGTAACCGCTTCGGTTATTAAATCTGCGCAACGTGCCCCGATCATGTGAACACCTAAAACCTCGTCGGTTTTGGCATCTGCCAATATTTTTACAAAACCATCAATATCCATGCTGGCTCTAGCCCTACCTAAGGCGCGCATAGGAAACTGACCAGATTTATAAGCGATCCCTGCTTCTTTCAGTTCCTCTTCAGTTTTACCAACCGCAGCAACTTCTGGCCAAGTGTACACCACGCCAGGTATAAGATTATAATTGATATGTGGTTTTTGGCCGGCCAAAACCTCGGCGACCAAAGTTCCTTCTTCTTCAGCCTTATGGGCAAGCATTGCACCCCGAACGACATCACCAATTGCATATATATTAGGCACGTTGGTCTGAAGATGCTCGTTTACCGCTATTCTTCCTCTTTCGTCTAAATTGACTCCAGCAGCTTTGGCATTCAATCCATCAGTGTATGGACGTCTCCCGACCGAAACCAAACAGTAATCAGCCTTAAATTCAACCTCTTGGCCCTTTTTGTCATCAACTTTGATTATAACTTCATCTCCTTTACGTTCAACAGATTTCACCTTATGCGAAAGATTGAATTTCACCTTTTGCTTTTTCATCACTTTCATAAGTTCTTTTGAAAGTGCGGCATCCATTCCTGGTATAATTCTGTCCATATATTCAACAACGGTAACATCTGCGCCAAGTCGCTTATAAACTTGACCAAGCTCTAAACCGATAACCCCTCCGCCAATAACCACCATATGTTTAGGAATCTCTTTTAACGATAAAGCTTCGGTAGATGTAATAATTCGCTCCTTGTCAATTTTAATAAAAGGCAATGTCGAAGGTTTAGAACCAGTTGCAATAATGGTGTTTTTAGCTTCTATAGTTTCCTTCTTGCCATCTGACTTTGCTATTTCAATATGAGTAGCGTCTTTAAAACTACCTAATCCTTGAAAAACATCAATCTTGTTTTTGCTCATTAAAAACTCAATTCCCTTAGTAGTTTGGTCAACAACCGCCTGCTTACGACCAATCATTTTCTCAAGGTTGATTTTTACCTCTCCGGGAATTTCAATACCATGCTCTTCAAAATGTTTTACCGCATCTTCATAATGGTGCGATGAATCCAGCAAGGCCTTTGAAGGAATACAACCTACGTTAAGGCAGGTACCGCCAAGGGTAGCATATTTTTCTATAATTGCAGTTTTCATACCCAATTGGGCACATCTAATTGCTGCTACATAACCTCCAGGTCCAGAACCGATAACGGCCACATCATACTGACTCATATTTTTATGGTGTAAAAATGAATTTCAAATTTGATTAACATAAACGGACCACAAAAATACGAATGTTTTTTTCGTTAAGAAGTGATTACGAAACAGGGGCCAAAGGAAACTTTAAAGCACTATAATTTCCTAACCATAATCCCAGAATCAATGACGAATTTACGCCTAGCTCAAAAAGGAAAGCACCCGTTAGGTAAGAGCAATTTGCCATTATCGACATTTTTGCCAGAACCCCTAAAGATAAAAGAATATGGGGCAAATGTGTTTTTCGAACTACGATAAGTGAGGTAATAAACCCTGCCGTAACAGCAGCTGTAAACATAGTAAAGCTGCCAAATACCAGCTCTAGACCTGTTGAAGAACAAAGACTAAGGTTCTTGAATAGAATATCTTTGGTAATTGTTGTAAACAACAACAACGAAAAACCACCAAAAACGGTAGCCAATGCGCACAACAAGCGCTTGTTTTTTGAAGACATGAGATGATTTGTTTTTTGATTGATTCTCAAATTAAAAACTTCAACTCATGATTTCACTAGCTTTAACAGCAATTTAGGTTAAATATTAGATAAATATTGCAGTAGACTTCTTAACCGGATTGATTACAAAAGAACTCTGCGTACTACCAATTTGGTCAATCACCGTTAATTTGTTTATCATAAACTCGCGATATGCAACCATATCTGAAACATGTATTGTAAGTATATAATCATAATCACCACTTACATGGTTACATTCTGAAACTTCCTCTAACTCTTGTACTTGACGCTCAAACCTAAGAATATTGTCTTTCGTGTGTTGTGATAACTTTACATGACATAATACCGTAAAACTTCTATTTATTTTTTTAGTGTCGACAAGCGCCACATATTTGGTAATAACAGCTTCACGTTCTAGTTTTCTTATGCGCTCGTAAACCGCTGTCGTAGACAAGTTTAAAGCTAGAGCATATTGCTTGGTGGTCTTTTTGCTATCCTCTTGCAATAAGGTCAATAGCTTTTTATCTATACTATCTAAATCCATTCCGAATTCTTTTCTTTTTTCAACTCCTAAAAATACTATTTTTAGATTTAAATTCTATAAAAATTAAGTTTAAATGATTTATTTTCTATATAATGACATTATTATTGATTTATTTTCTAATTACAAATACTTTAGTGGTTTAAATTTAGAATTATGAATCGCAAGGGAGCAGAAAAAATTCAGGACTTACAGTATTTTGGCGAATTTGGTGGAGTTAATCCATCAATATCGGACTCGTCTACTTATACTTTTTTATCGGCAAAAACAATGTTCGATACTTTTGAAGGCAATACCGAAGGCTGTTACCTATATAGTCGTCACTCCTCCCCTTCCAATCTTTACTTAGGCGAGGCATTGGCTGCACTTGAAGGAACTGAATCCGCCAATGTTTATGCCAGTGGTATGGGAGCGATAAGCGCCGTGATTATGCAACTTTGTGATGCTGGTGACCATATTGTAAGCAGCAGAACCATCTATGGTGGAACATATGCTTTCATGAAGAACTTTTTAAAGAAGTTCGACCTTAGTACTTCTTTTGTTGACATTACCGACTTAGAAATTGTAGAAAACAGTATTACGCCAAAAACCAAAATGATTTATTGCGAAGCGGTCAGTAATCCGCTTTTAGAAGTAGCCAATATCGCAGCACTTTCTAGGCTGGCCAAAAAGAACAATATCCCCTTGGTGGTCGATAACACCTTTTCTCCGCTTAGTATTTCTGCGGCACAACTCGGAGCTAATGTAGTCATTCATAGTTTGACCAAATTTATTAATGGAACAAGTGATTGTGTAGCCGGGGCGGTATGTGCATCTACAGAATTCTGCCTTCAACTAAAAGACGTCAACGATGGTGCAGGTATGTTATTTGGTAGCACTCTTGATAGTTTAAGAGCGGCATCAATATTAAAAAATATGCGCACCTTACATATTCGTATGAAAAAACATAGCCAGAATACTATGTTTTTGGCAAAACAATTTGAAAGCGAAGGTTTACGTGTTGTATATCCCGGTTTGCCTTCCCACTCGGGGCATACTACTTTCACAAACCAGATGAATAGTGAATATGGCTATGGGGGGCTAATGACCATAGATGTTGGAAGCTTGGATATGGCAAACGCACTGATGGAACTAATGCAAAGGGAAAACTTAGGCTACCTCGCCGTGAGTCTTGGTTTTTATAAAACGCTATTTAGTGCCCCGGGCAGTTCTACTTCATCAGAAATACCTCAAGAAGAACAAGAAGAAATGGGTCTGACGGACGGATTAATACGTTTTTCCATAGGATTGGATAACGATATTCAAGCTACTTATAAGACTATGAAAAATTGTATGGTAAAATTGGGTATCTTAAAAGAAGAAGCACTATTGGCATAAAAATGGTTTGCAGGTAAGACACTAAAATTGTAATATTACCTGATTACCAAACCAAAAAGAATGACTGAAAAGCAGAAGAAAGCTAAGTATCGTGAAGATGAAAAAATCATAGAAAATAAGGAACTGAATATTTGGGAAGCCTTGCTACCGGTATTTATTCTTGTAGCAATGTTGGCCTATAATGTCTATGTTTTTGGAGATGATGCGCTGAGCGGTTCCAATCAATTCATTCTTCTATTAGGTGGTGCCGTTGCAGCTATTATTGGATTTTTCAATAAAGTCTCCCACAAACAAATGCTGGCTGAAGTCGCAGAAAATGTAAAATCCACCACAGGGGCATTACTTATTCTTTTAATGGTCGGGGCACTTTCCGGCACATGGCTTGTAAGCGGTATTATACCAGCGATGATTTATTATGGGTTACAAATTTTGAATCCTACTATTTTTCTGGCAGCATGTGTTATTATTTGTGCAATTATATCGGTCGCGACCGGTAGCTCATGGACCACGGCTGCTACAGTCGGTATCGCCTTGATCGGTATAGGTGAAGCATTGGGCATCTCTCTTGGTATGACAGCCGGAGCTGTGCTCTCGGGAGCCTATTTTGGCGATAAATTATCTCCACTCAGCGACACGACCAACCTAGCTCCTGCTATGGCAGGTGGAGAGTTATTCTCACATATTAAATACATGGCTTGGACAACTGTGCCGACAATTACGGTAACCCTAATAGTTTTTATTATTCTTGGGTTTACTATTGATACTTCAGGTGTTGCAGATACAGATGCCATTTTAGGCACCATAGATGCAACATTCAATATAAATGGATGGTTATTTATCGTGCCTTTGGCCGTAATCTTTATGATTGTGAAGAAAGCCCCTCCCCTTTTGGCACTGCTTATAGGAACCTTACTGGGCGGTGTTTTTGCCCTTATTTTTCAACCTGAAATTATAACAACAATTGGCGGTGGAGATTCTTTAAATTTTGAGTCCAGTTATAAAGGAATTCTAAACGCAATAACGGTTGACACGGCTATAGCGACCACCGACCCAGCACTTAATGACTTATTCTCTTCCGGAGGAATGGCCGGAATGTTAGGTACCATATGGTTAATCGTATGTGCCATGGTTTTTGGTGGTATCATGGATGGAATTGGCGCTTTAGAACGCATAACAAAATCTTTATTGGCCATGGCCAAAACAACATTTGGCCTTTTCGCAAGTACTGTTGGTAGCTGTCTGGCACTAAATGTAACTGCATCTGACCAATATTTAGCAATCGTTGTTCCTGGAAAAATGTTTTCGAAAGCATTTGCCGAAAGAGGTTTGGCCCCTGAAAACTTGAGCAGGACCCTTGAAGATTCCGGAACGGTAACTTCAGTACTTGTGCCATGGAATACCTGCGGGGCTTATCATAGTGGTGTATTGGGTGTTGGTGTGGGCGAATATTTTCTTTATGCTATCTTCAATTGGCTGAGTCCATTTATGACCTTACTTTTTGCCGCGTTCAAAATCAAAATAAAGCAGTTACAAAGTACAAACTAATAATTTAGCCTATTGCCTTTGTTGCTTATGGTAAAGTAGTTTCTTAACTTCGAACCTTAATTTAAAAACAATTTAATGGCATCAATTTCATTAGGAGGTACACCGGTTAAAACCATTGGTGAACTCCCATCAAAAAATACATCTGCTCCAGACTTCTCACTTACAAAAGTTGACCTTTCAGAGGCAACCTTGAACGATTACAAAGGCAAAAAAGTAGTCATGAATATTTTTCCGAGTGTTGATACCGGTACTTGTGCCAAATCCGTACGTCAATTCAACGAAGAAGCCGCAGAGCTAGAAAATACCAGTGTTTTATGTATTTCTAGAGACCTTCCGTTTGCACAGCAACGTTTTTGTGGTGCTGAAGGTATTGAGAATGTTGAGATGCTTTCCGATTTTAGAACTGGGGCTTTCGGAAAGGATTATGGTCTTGAGTTCGGTGACGGTGCTTTTAGCGGGCTGCATTCCAGATGCATCGTAGTTTTAGATGCCAACGGCACAATAGTGCATACAGAACAGGTTCAAGAGACGGCCGATGAGCCAAATTACAAAGCTGCACTTGAAGCATTGATGGATGCCTAAGGAATCATTCTTTGTCAATAGAATCAAAAGTATAGGATTCGCTTTAAAAGGCATGTTTCTTCTTTTACGCACCGAGGCAAGCATTAAAGTACAATTTGTTATTGCTCTAATTACAGCAGCGGCGGGCTTCTATTTTGAAATTTCCATAACAGAATGGATTTTGCAATGCCTTGCTATTGGGTTAGTTATGGGTATCGAAGGTATGAATACCGCTGTAGAAAAACTTTCTGATTTTGTACAACCTGAGCATGATGAAAAAATTGGTTTTATAAAAGATGTTTCCGCAGGCGCCGTGATGATTGTGTCCATACTAGCTTCAGTAATTGGTCTTTTAATATATATTCCTAAAATCTTCTAGGGAAACAACTATTTCAATGCTTGGCATCGTAAATTTGTAAATTAGCCCTCATTAACTCCATTTAATGGCCAAAAAACGAAGAAAATCTAAAGCTGCCGTAACTCAAAAGAAATCCTCTTTTAAGCTTTCAAAAAAAAACAAAGTTATTCTTGGTTGTTTTTTGATCGTGCTTAGTATAGCCCTTTTCTTTTCTTTTATATCATACTATTTTACCTGGCAAGCTGATCAAAGTTTACTGACGGAGTTTAAGGACAGAAATGCAGAAGCAGCTAACTTGCTAAATAAATTTGGAGCGGCCATTAGCCATTTTTTCATGTATCAAGGTTTTGGCCTTGCCTCTTTTGTTTTCCCTATTTTACTTGCCATCACAGGCTTGTATTTATTTTTGGGCTTAGAATCTAAAAACTTGTTAAGCAAGTGGATTTGGGGACTTTTAGGTGTTATTTGGGTTTCTATAGCCTTAGGTTTTTTTGCAATCAGTCAACCTCTTTTAGGGGGATTGATCGGGTATGAAATGAATGATTTTCTACAAGATTATATTGGGAAGATCGGTGTTCTTTTAGTTCTCATTTTCACCTTGATCACCATTTTGGTCCGTCTCTTTAATTTTTCACCGGAAGCAATCGGCAATTACTTCAGAGCCAAAAGAGCTGAAATTAAAAAGGATGTATCTTCTGAAGTATTTGAAGAAAAACCTATTGAGTTGAAGCTAGAGGAAGAACCTGAAATTAAAATCGATACATATACCCATAAAAAAGACATTCCACCTTTACGAAATGAGGCAGGCCTTGATGTTAATTTATCTGAGGAAGAGCCAAAAATAGACTTAGAAGTTAGCAAGATTGCGGAAGAAAAAGAAGAAAAAGACATAAAGGCGGATCAACTGGTTAAAGATTTTGGGGAATTCGATCCTAAACTTGAATTGGGCAAATACAAATTTCCTACCCTAGATTTATTAGACCAACATGGTGTTACTGGCGGAATCACTATTAATCAAGAAGAGCTTGAAGAGAATAAGAACAAGATTGTAAATACACTAAAGAACTACAAGATCGGTATTGCTCAGATTAAAGCTACCATAGGTCCTACCGTAACACTCTACGAAATTGTTCCAGAAGCTGGAATACGTATTTCAAAAATAAAAAACCTTGAAGATGATATTGCGCTTTCATTAGCTGCATTGGGCATTCGTATTATAGCTCCAATCCCAGGAAAAGGTACTATTGGTATTGAGGTGCCTAATAAAAATTCTACTATAGTTTCGATGCGTTCCGTGATTGCTTCAAAGAAATTTCAGAATGCCGAAATGCAACTTCCTATCGCTTTCGGTAAAACCATAAGCAATGAGACTTTTGTGGTTGATTTGGCTAAAATGCCCCACCTTCTCATGGCAGGTGCCACTGGACAAGGAAAATCGGTTGGTTTGAATGCGGTCATCACCTCTTTGCTATACAAAAAACATCCTGCAGAAATTAAGTTTGTACTCGTCGACCCTAAAAAGGTAGAGCTTACGCTTTTTAATAAAATCGAGAGGCACTTTTTAGCCAAACTACCTGATTCTGAAGAAGCTATAATCACAGACAACACAAAGGTCATCAATACATTAAACTCGCTTTGTATTGAAATGGATAATAGGTACGAGTTGCTTAAACTGGCCATGGTGCGCAATATAAAAGAATATAATACCAAGTTTAAGGCAAGAAAGTTAAATCCTAATGACGGGCATAAATTCTTGCCCTATATTGTATTGGTGGTTGACGAATTTGCCGATCTGATCATGACTGCGGGGAAAGAAGTTGAAGCCCCTATTGCCCGATTAGCGCAACTTGCTCGAGCCATCGGTATCCATCTCATCATCGCGACACAACGTCCTTCAGTAAATGTTATCACAGGTATTATTAAAGCCAATTTCCCGGCTAGGATTGCCTTTAGGGTTACTTCTAAGATAGATTCTCGAACCATTTTAGACGCCCAAGGTGCAGACCAATTGATTGGGCGAGGTGATATGCTGTACACCCAAGGTAATGATGTGACCCGTATACAATGTGCTTTTGTGGACACTCCGGAAGTTGAAAAAATAACAGAATATATTGGTTCGCAAAGAGCATATCCAAGTGCTCATGAACTGCCTGAATATGTTGGTGAAGACTCTGGCACGAGTATTGATTATGATATTTCGGATAGAGATAAATTGTTTAGAGAAGCGGCGGAAGTTGTGGTAATTGCGCAACAAGGCTCAGCATCTTTAATCCAAAGAAAACTTAAATTAGGTTATAATAGAGCCGGAAGAATTATAGATCAGTTAGAAGCAGCAGGTATTGTCGGCCCATTTGAAGGGAGCAAAGCACGCCAAGTATTGGTGACCGACATGCTAGCATTAGATCAATTATTACAAAATGAGACAAACTAATATCATGATTAAAAGAACACTAACACTACTTTCAATAGTCACTTTAACTTTTTCCTCTTTTGGGCAAAACTCAGAAAAGGCAAAAACTTTATTAGATGAGGTATATACTAATGTTACTTCATATGACAACATTTATATTGATTTTAACTATTCACTAGAAAATACGGAAGCGAACATTAAACAAGAAACAAAGGGTAATGTAACTTTAATGGGTGATAAATACTTGGCAGACCTTTTTGGCGCTAAACAGCTGTTCGATGGCAGCAAAGTATATACGGTAGTTCCAGAAAATGAAGAAGTTACTATAGAAAGCCCCAGTGAAGAAGAAAATACGGTCACCCCTTCTAAAATGCTTACTTTTTATAAAACGGGACACAATTACCAGTGGGATATCTTGCAAAATGTAAAAGGAAGAAAAATTCAATTTATTAAACTGATTCCTATTGACACCAATACTGAAATCAAATCTATTTTATTAGGTATTGATGCAGGAACAAAACACATTTATAAACTTATAGAAACCGGAAAGAACGGCACCAAAACAACGATTACCGTTAATTCTTTCAAAACCAATCAGCCCTTGTCAAAAAGCTTGTTTACTTTTGATGAGGCCAAGTATGAGAGTGAAGGTTATTATATTATAAGAAACTAGGTTGTCTTTCAGCTTCAGGTGTTTTATAAAACTTCAACAGGCCTATAATTTAGGTTTAACCAACAGATGAGACGAGTGTGTTGCCAATAATCGATCGATATATTTTATCGAGATTTCTTTATAATTTTTTCAGTTCGTTTGTGATACTGATGATCATCTTCATATTTCAAACCGTATGGTTATTTATTGATGACCTCGCCGGAAAAGATTTGGATATTTGGATAATAGGTAAGTTTCTTTTCTATTTAATGCCCAACCTCACCGAAAAAGTGCTACCATTAACCGTACTGCTCTCTTCGATACTAACCTTCGGAAGTTTCGCCGAAAACTATGAGTTCGCTGCCATGAAAGCTTCGGGCATATCGTTGCAAAAAGCGATGCGAAGCCTCATAGTATTTATGGTTTTACTTGGTGGCTTCACATTTTTCTTTGCAAATACCGTAATTCCAGCTTCAGAACAAAAGATATTCAATATGCGCCGTAATATCGCTAAGGTCAAGCCTGCAGCCGTTATTGTAGAAGGTGTTTTTAGTGATATTGAAGGCACGGATATGAATATCAAAGTAGAAAAGAAGTCGGGTGATAACGATCAATTTTTAGAAAATGTAGTCATACACCAAAAGTCTAAAACCAAAATCAACACTACAGTAATTAAGGCCAAAACAGGAGAGTTGATCAGTAGTGAAGAATCAGATGTAATTCAATTGGTTTTAAACGATGGACATTACTACCAAGAGGTTGAAAGTAAAAACGCTAAGGACAAGAGAAAGCATCCTTTTAATAGATCAGAGTTTGAAGTCTACATTAAAAATATTGATATTTCAGCCTTAAGCAATAAAAATCTTGAGGAAGAGTCTGATATCACTACGGACAAGATGAAGAATATTGCGCGCTTAAGTAAAGACATTGATTCTTTGAAAATTAATAACCTAAAACAGGTGAATGCCTTTTCAAAAAGTATTTCTTCGAGAATTGGGGCCTTCCCAATAAAACAAAAAGACTCTACAGCAGAAAAAGCACTTGTAGATTATACCAAGACTCCAGGTAACAAAACTAAAAAGTTAGATTCCATAGAAAGTACTGATGACCTAATCGCTGCAATACCTGAATGGCAACGTTCACAACTGTTCAGTAATGCCAAAAATACAGTTACGAACATCATTAATACCATAAAAGGTAAAAAGCTTGAGCTAAATAAGCGTTATGAGGTCTATAACCGCCATATTTTATCATTACACAAAAAGTTTGCCTTGGCTTTTTCATGTATTATTCTCTTTTTTGTTGGTGCTCCGCTTGGGGCTATCATTCGAAAAGGTGGATTAGGTCTACCTATGGTTATCGCTATAATTTTATTTTTAACCTACTACTTTATCGGTGTTTTTGCCGATAACTATGCGAAAAAGGGAGAAATGCATCCTGCTCTGGGCGCGTGGCTTTCAACTCTTATTATGCTACCTTTAAGTATCTTTTTAACCAAAAGAGCTACCGCCGATAGGGGATTAATGAGCATTGGTGGTATTTTAGATATATTTAAAGGGATATTCAAAAGGAAACAAGAAAAAGAGACATGACCGAAACCATAACTCATACAATTCAATTGAACACCATTGAAGAAGCTATTACTGATATTCAACAGGGTAAGGTAATCATCGTAGTAGATGATGAAAACCGAGAAAATGAAGGGGATTTTTTAGCTGCTGCAGAATTAATTACGCCAGAGACTATAAATTTTATGGCAACTCATGGTAGAGGTTTAATATGTGCTCCATTAACCGAAGGGCGCTGCAAAAACCTCGGGCTTCGTAAAATGGTTACACATAACACCGACCCTTTGGAAACTGCATTTACTGTTTCTGTAGATTTAAGAGGAAATGGAGTAAGCACCGGTATTTCTGCTTCAGATCGCGCAAAAACCGTTATTGCTTTAACCGAAGTCGATACGAAACCTCACGATTTAGCAAGACCAGGTCATATTTTTCCCTTAATAGCAAAAGAAGGCGGTGTATTACGTCGTACAGGACACACAGAGGCGGCAATAGATTTTGCAAGATTGGCTGGGTTAAAACCCGCTGGGGTAATTGTTGAGATAATGAATGAGGATGGTAGTATGGCAAGACTACCCCAGCTTATGGAAGTTGCCAAAAAATTTGATCTTAAGATAGTTTCTATCGAAGATTTAGTGGCATATAGAATGGAGCATGATAGCCTAATTGAACGAAAAGAGGCTTTTGATATTACTACTAGGTTTGGGCAGTTTCGCTTGAGAGCGTACAAACAAACAACAAATGATCAAATACACGTGGCACTTGTAAGAGGTACATGGAAAAGTGGTGAACCTATATTAACAAGAATTAACTCTACTCTGGTAAACAATGATATTCTGGGGACTTTGACCAAAAACCCAGATAAAACATTAAAAATGATGTTTGATAGGTTAAATATTGAAGAAAAAAGCGCTATGGTATTCATAAACCAAGGAAATCAATCAAACAATTTATTAAACAGATTAACAGAATTTAAAGCTCTACAAGAAGGTGGGATAACTAAAGCTCCAAAAATTGAAATGGACACTAAGGATTTTGGTATTGGAGCACAAATTCTTCATGATTTAAATATTTCTAAAATAAGGCTACTAACGAATTCTGAGCAAACCAAGCGTGTTGGTATTGTTGGCTATGGCTTGGAGATAGTGGAATACGTAAAATATTAAAGTAGTTCTTGCAAAATAGAAGCCATTTTCTGTGCTCTTTTTTCCGCTTCTTCTTCCGTCCAACTTAATTTTATCAAGCAAGAAATAGTTCTACCGACCCAATGGTCAGAGCGTGAAAAGTCAGTTTTCGAGTAATCAGGAAGTCCTTGTCCAACTTCAAGAGGAAGCTTACCTAAAGATTCTAAATTGGTTAGATGTTGCCATTTGCGATAATAATGCCAATTATTATCAAACCAATAAAAACAGGCATCGATTCCATTTTCATCTAAAATTTTATGCGCTTTTCGAGTGATTTCTTGCGTGGGAAGAAAAAAGTTCAAAAAAGAATAATTCTCCACTCCCCCTTCTGGAACCCTCCTAAATGTTACCTGCGGAACTTTTGTCAGGGCTTTTCGAAGAATGGTATAATGTTTCTTTTGAATTTCAATAAACTCGTCCAGTCTAGTTATTTGGGCGCACCCAACTGCCGCATTCAATTCTGAAATCCGAAAATTGTACCCTAAAAATGGATGCTGCTCCGCTCCCCTATCATTACCAATATGGTCATGACCGTGATCTGAATATTTATGGGCGTTCTCATAATATGTTTTGTTATTGGTAATCATAGCACCACCTTCACCGCAAGTAATGGTCTTTACATAATCAAAAGAAAAACAACCCAAATCCCCAATACTGCCTAAAGACTTACCATTATAACTACCGCCTATTGCTTGGCAGGCATCTTCTAAGAGCAGTAACTTATGTTTTTGACAAATAGCTTGTAATGCACCTAAATCTGCCATAGAACCGCACATATGTACGGGCATTACCACTTTAGTTTTGTCAGTGATTGCTTGTTCTACGGCCCAAGGGTCTAAAGTGAGCGTATCATCCACATCAACCAATACCGGAATAGCTCCAATCGCCAAAATAGACTCAAAACTAGCTACAAAAGTAAACGTAGGCATAATAACCTCATCTCCTGCTCCAATGCCAGCACTTGCCAAGGCGACCGTTAGGGCCGCGGTACCACTACTCAATAAATGAACATGGCCTACACCCATGCGATTAGCAAGAGTAGCCTCCAATTCTTTGGCCTTCCATTGTCCGTTTCGCATACCATCAAAGCCATACCGCATCAATACTCCGGTATCAAGTACTTTTTCTACTTCTGCTTTCTCTTTATCTCCAAATAATTCAAATCCGGGCATAATTAATGGTTTATGGTTTATGGTTTATGGTTTATGGTTTATGGTTTATGGTTTATGGTTTATGGTTTATGGTTTATGGTTTATGGTTTATGGTTTATGGAAACTAGAAAAATTTATTTGTTTGTGGCATAAAACTTCTTTCAACTGACTGCTAACTACTAATTTAGGTAAAGAACCATAGTTTGATTGCCATGATTGTAACCATAATCACTAAAAAGGTTTTAATAAAACCATCTCCTTTTTTTACGGAAAAGCGGCTCGCGACCCATGCACCACTTCCGTTTCCAATTGCCAATATAAAGCCAACAAACCAAATAACTTTATCATTTAAAACGAAAACAACCAACGCGGACAGCATATAGGTAAATACAACCACTACTTTTGTGGCATTGGCGCGAACAAGTGTCATTCTATTGACGAAATTTAAAAATAAGAGCATTAGAAAACCTAAACCAGCGTTAATGAAACCACCGTAAATACCAAAAAAGAAAAAAACTACAATCCCTAACCATAAATGCTTGCCGGTCAGTCTTTCTTCTAAATCGGTAGCTTTAATTTTCGGTTTAAAAATAATAATTAACACAACGGAAAGCATTACGATAGCCAGTATTCTGTTAAAAGCTTCACCATCTACATCTACGGCTATTCTAGCACCAATAATTGCACCAAAAAGCGCCGATATGCCCAGATACATATTGAACGGAAATGTACTGACCCCTTTACTCTTAAAACCCGCTGTAGCCATAGCGGTTTGGACTACTATCGCTACGCGATTGGTACCATTAGCCACAGCCGGTGGCAAGCCAAGAAAGATAAGCACCGGTAGCGAAAGTAAAGAACCACCGCCCGCAACAGTATTAATAAAGCCAACTGCAAAACCTACAACAATTAAAAGCAGGTAATGGTACCATTCTTCCATTCTGTAAAAATACTACAGTAAATTCTATTGATGCAGCAATTAGGAATGTGAAAAGTATAAACAAATAGTAAACTACATCGCTAGTTAGCTATTTATCTTTGAGTCTATTCTTAAAATGAATGACGTAAGTGGCGTTAAAACCAAAATTTAAGTTGGGATTACGAAAATTAAAATTATTCCTAGTATTTAAAATGAAAGCATCTTCAACTATAGATTGTGCGTTTGTAAGCATAAACTGTAACATAATATCACCCAGTTCCCAATTAACACCAATGGCAAAAGGATTAAAGGTTTCGATTGATTCTACAGGATTTAAGGTATGGTAATACTCAGAGGCAAGACTAAAGTGACTTCCAAGCCTATAACGAGCGCCAAAACCAATTGAAAAGAAATTATTTGGATCATTTTCAAATTCCGATTCCCCTCTATGTATATATGTGGGGGAAATTTGGAAAGAAAAATCTTTTGATACTTTTTTTGAAAGTAAAATCTGGGAAGTGAAGGCAGTTCTATCTGAAAAGTTTCTTCCTAAATCCGGATTAGCAAATGCACTGCTATCATATCTGAAATTTTGGAATACCGTAAGTGAAAAAGGATACCCTTTGCCATTTTTATCGCGTTGCATGACACGATATTTGAAATGACCATCAAACAGGCCGTCAAAAGTAGTTCCGCCCATACCAAAGGTCAGCCTATCGGAAATTCCATATTCCAATGCCAATCTCGAACTCATTCTGTCAGCAATAAAACTTTGCGATCTATCAGATGGCAAGTTCCAAAAACGATTGAACGCCGAAACTTCAAGAATTCCCTTTCCCCTAACTTCGGTCGAATGACCAATCGCTATTCTTGTAATCTTAAAAGTCGGTGGAACGAAACTAGAACCGTTTTGCTGCTCTTCTTCTAGAATACCCAACAAATCTTGTGCACATAAACTTTGAGCAGTTGTAAATGCTATTGCAAATACAAGAATAATTCTAATCGTCATAAGGCCTGTATTCAAATCTAAAATTTATCGTAATGCTTTTGGCAATATTACCTGCCAATAAAGGTGGAATATTGATATCATAATCTTTGACATCGGTATTGAACTCACCAGATATCACATAGCCACTGACATTATTTTCTATTCTGGTCTTTATTTCTAATTCTTTGGGCACCCCATGCATAGTGAAAATTCCTTTGATAATTCTAGTCTGTTCGCCTTTAATAGCACTATCGAAACCAATTATCTCACCCTCAAAAGTAGCCTTGGGATAAATATCCGATTCAATATAACTTTCGTTAAAATGTTCTCTCATCAAGGCTTTCTCAAAAATAAAGGCATTCATGAGCATGCTCACGGCGACTTTACCCTTTTCTAAATCTACAATACTAAAAACCTGATTATTTTCGGCTTTAATATCCTCAACAGAGGTATGCGAAAAAAAAGACACCTTGCCCTGCCTTGCAATGATTTTTTCACCATTGTCAATACTTAAAGTGCTGGCCATAGTAAATAAAAGTATCAGTACTACTCTCATCATATTAATTGCCATTAACGATTACGCAATTCAACATAATGGCATCTTTTAAAACCCCTTTAAAAACTCCTTTAATTAAAATTGAGTCTCCTTTTTTCACTTTTTCTATTCTTTTTGATTGGTTAGCATTCATATCACAAATAACGAGCATTTGCGCTTCAACGTTCCCTTTAAGTAATATTGTTGGCCTATTATTTATGGAATTGACTTCATGCACAATTCCTGCAACAGAAATCACCTCATCTCTATCACTCTTGGTAATCGATTTTAATTGAACTGCTAAGTTATCAATAGTATATGTTTTTTTTGATGAGACCTCTGTAAGATCATCATTCAAATAATCATTACATGCTACCAAACAAAAAAATGACAGTGCAAAAATAACAGGAAAGAAAAATGAAGTTTTACTTTTCATAGTGCCCATCTTAAAAATAAGACATTAAAACTACTATTTACAAGAGAATATGAGATTTTGTGCTTTTCAAAATTAATAAGTCCCCAAGAAAACCTGGGGACCTAAATCTATGAACACTAATCTGTGATGACAAAAATGCCAGTCATAGTACCATGAAATTCACAGTTATAAAATAGGGTATCAGGAGCATCGGCCGGAACGGTAAACGTAATTGTTCCTGTTGAGGCACCATTGTTCGTTACGCCATCATCAAATGCATTACCTGATCCAGTGCTTTGAACGAATTTTATAAGAAAAGGATGGCCTGGGGTATTAACATTGAACTGATATGTTCTTCCTCTACGCAATGTAAAATTTGGGTTTTCGTCATTTGCAAAACCACTTCCTGCAAAAATATAAGAAACTGCTCCATTGTTCGTAACGTCCATAGCTGTTGTCTCTTCAGCGTCAACAATCCTAATTCTCCCGGTCATAGAGGCATGGAACTCACAATTATAGAACAGAACATCAGGAGCATCTTCTGGTACCGTAAAGGTTATGGTGCCTTCAGCTATGCCGTTATTCGTAACGCCGTCGTTAAAACTATTTTCGGTACCTGTACTGGAAACTGATTTTATAATAAATGGATGACCCGGACTATTTACGTTAAACTCGTAAGTGCTTCCCCTTGTTAATTCAAGTTCGGGGTTCTCTATATCAGTGAAGTCAAAAACATAAGCAGATGCACCCACATTAGATACACTAAAGGTTGTTTCAACTGAATTTACATTTTCAGGCTCAGGTGCATTTTGTGTATTCTCGTTGAGAATAGGCCATACGCCTGCACTAGGAAATCCAACTCCAAAATTATCTCCCCTATTCTCATCTCCACTAAATTTATATAAAGGCCAACCCTTATAGGTTAATTGCGCTTCTCCAAAAACATCTATGGCACCAAAATCGTCAATATTCAATACGCTTGGCACATTACGTAATTCTGTATGGAATATCGGCCAAACCCCATTGTTTGACAAATCAGCATTTGTGAAATTATTTGTACCACTCTCATCGTTACTGAAATGATACAGCGTTACCCCGTTATCATCTGTAATATAAAACGTGCTACCTTCACCCTCTTCAAAAGAACTGTTTAGGTTGGTTTCATTACCATCAGAATCCCTACCTACTAATTGAGACTGGGTGAGCATTACCGAATAATCTGGTTTGGCAACAAACCAAACGCCTCCGGAGCCATCTCCATTAATTTGACCGGCTGTGGTATCGTTGGCAAAAAGATATAAAGGCCAACCCTTATAGGTTACTTGTGTTCCACCATCGGTTCTTGCAATGGTGCCAAAATCATTCGCACTCAAACCTTCATCTAAAGTAAGTTCACTTGCATCAAAAGCTGGCCATGTTGTGGCACAGCCATTAAGACAATTAGAACCTCCTTTACTATCAGGAGCGAAAAAATACAACGTAAACCCTTCGGAGTTTGTAAGTACATTTCCAAAGTCCGGGTCAACGGATAATCTAACCGAATTTTCAACCGCTACAGGTTGGTCATCATCTGAACCTTGATCTTGGTCATTACCATAACCATTATCATCTGAACAACTAATCACAAATAAAGTGACGAATACAAATACAAAGAAATTTTTCATTTTAAATATTATTTTAATTTACTACTAGTTTTATGTGAACAAAGAAATCAACGATATGCACCATTTATAGACTAAACCTTTGCGAAAGGGAATATTTAAGTTTAAAAGGGAACAAAATCGAATCTTCTATGTTCTTATTAATTCTACTTACTTGATTTATAAACTATACCTCTGTTTGAGTTAGTAAAAAGACCTTCTTTACGAAGGCCTTTTACAAAACCTAAACTAAAAACTAACACAAACAATTTTTTGGTTTCTTAAAACAGGAACTGTCAATACGTTCGCCTATTTCCGGATAGCCAATTTCGCTTAATGTATTGAGCACATCTGACAGCTCATTGGCCTTAAAAAAATTAAATACGACCATTGGTTCATTATTATATAATCTTATGTTGGAAATGTTTTGTATTTCAGAAAGCTTGGCTTCTATAAGTGCTTTGCATCTTAAGCAAAAACTATTCTGAACATGAACTCTTGCTAACTGTGTTTTCATTTTGTAACTGTATTAATTGAATACTCTTGAAAGATTAAACCCAAAGAAAAAATCTCCGTTACCCCAATCACCGGTTCCTTGCCCCAAGAAACCGTTCGTATTCATTGGCTGAGCATTGGTAAAATGCAATTGAAATACATGTCCCCCGGTCTCAATGTCGATACCAATAGAAAGCGGATTATTGAAAGGTGAATTCGATGCCCTGTTCAAATGAAGGCCGTAGTCAAAATTTAGTGAGAATCTTTTGGTCAACTTATGCCTGCCACCAAAGCCAAGCACATATTGAGAATTTGACTGCTCATCTATGGCTACCAAATTGTCATGAAAAAAAGTGGGCATTAATTGTAAAGAAAAATTCTTATTGAACTTTTTTGAAATGAGTAGTTGGGATGTGTACCCTAATCGGTTTTCAAACTTTAGTCCTGGTAAAATTTCATCATCTAAAGCAGTATTGAGCAGTATATTGCTAGAGCTTACAATTGTAAATGGAAAACCACCGACCTTCTCTCGCACTAACCTTAATTTCAATGAAGACTCGTATATTTTCTGAAATGAACTTCTTGAAATACCCACATTGATTCCATCTGTAATTCCATACAGAAAATTTAACCGAGTAACTGCTTGATCTAATCCGTAAAAATCTTGAAAACCTCCCTTAACAGAACCAAAACGGTGAGATACTATAAAGTATAGTTCGCTTTGAGAAACCATTTTAGTAGATTCAAAATTCACGATTTTTAAGCCTTTAAACGCGGCACTTTTATAAGCGCTTGGTTGAATGGTATCAAATTCTTCAAGAAGATCTTCTTGAGCATTTATAGTGATTAGGCTAAATACCCAGCTTATAATAATTGATAATTTAGTTTTCATTTGTTTTAGTTTATGGTTGTGGCTTGGTCTATTTTTACGAGTAATATGAGTTCATCAAAGCCAACACATCTTCCTTTAATTTTTAGTTGGTCTCCTTCTATGATTTCTTGATTTAAACCCTCTAGAAACATTACTAATACCTTATCTTCTAAAACAATATGATTTAGGCCAATCTCTGTTACGGAACCATAGGTTTCTATCACCTTATCCATATATTTTGTAGTAGCTGTTTCTTGGCTATTTGCAAATTGAAATTGCAGGTCTTCAGCGGGCATGACAAAATCTGTCACCTCTTTGGATATTTGTCTATGAGGTGCGTTCATCACTTTGTCGAAGATTACGAAACCTGTTATAAGACCAACAACTATTGCCCCGATTACGAAGTATTTTAGATTCTTTTTTTTCATGATTTAAGTTTGAATTGAATAGAAACTATTACCTCTTTGGCAATTTTATTTTTAACAATTGCCGGAATTGAAATATCAAAGTCTGAAGGGGTGACCTTAAAGTCACCCTTCATGACTATGGCATTATCCATTTTTTGTAGGCTGACCGTAGTTTTAATCTGCTTTTCTTTTCCATGCAATTCTAATTTCCCATCCACCTCAATTTCCATTGAGTCGTTTGATAAATTTGAAAAGTCAAAACCGATCAGCTTACCTCTGAATATTGCTTTGGGGTATGTCTCAGATTCGATATAGTTTTCATTAAAGTGCTCTTCCATTAACGAGTTTTTGAATCGAAAACCCGTTACCAAAGCCAAAGAAGCAAACTCCGCCGTATCAACATTTAAAACGGCCGTTACTGCTTTGTTAGTAGCTTCTACAGGCTCAAAAAGCTTTTCTGAGGCTTCAAAGCGTATCTCACCCGATTTGTCTATGTATTTTTGTTGCGCATTTACATTAAATAGAAAAAGGCTTATTAATAATACTACTGCAAGACCTTGTGTTTTTTTGTTCTTCATTTTTTTGTTCTTTAGCGGTTATAATCATTTATTAATTTTCTGGCAATCCGTTATCTATCCATTGTTGAATCATATCAATGGTATTTTGTGGCAATCTCCCTGATGGAGGCATAGCGCCTGGGGCTCCATTTTGACGAGACATCGCATTTAAAATAGCACCAGACCGATTACTCACCTGCTGGTAATTTATTAGTGAGAAAGGCGCACCGTTTCTTGGCGGGTTGTCATGACAGCCCACACAGCTATTTTGTATTATTGCCCTTACGGTATTTTCATAGGTGATCTCATTACTTTCAGGGTCATCATTGTTTTCTTCTTGCTGGTCGGCAAGAATTAAATCTGCTTCGCTATCATTTGTGCAACTGAAAAAACAGAGTAGAGCCAAAAAGAGTAGCATTAGTTTAGTTGTTTTCATTGTTTTTGTTTTGAATATTAATTTGATGGTTCAAATGAAGAAATATCCCCGTGTATGTGCACTATTAAACTATGTGAGAGGGAATTTTTAGACTTAACAGGGAATATTTAAGCTTGAAAAAACAACAGTAATTCCATTTTTGAAGGTAAATACTGAGCAACTGTTTGTTTTTAAATATTGCTATTTTAGCTGACTGAGTTTTACAACCAAAAAACAACCATGCGCAAAGACCGCTTGTATCTTTCTACATTTTTGGCCATTACCTTTATCTTTTTGGTGATATCAAGTGTGGCGGTCCGCTATTTTGTGAATTTCAGCGTTGACAGAATATTGGAGACCCATCTTGAGTTTAGCAAAAGAGAGGCCCAAGAAGTAGCCTCATTATTAAGCACCCAGTTAAGAAATGGTATTGCCAAGGATACGGTAATTGTTACTTTTCAAGAAAGTATAGAGAATACGAATCAAACAACAGGGTTTGTTAGTATGTTCGATTGGTCCGGAAGGTTCATTTGCCACCCTGATGTTAAAGTCGTTGGCCAAAATATTAGCACTGAAAAATCTTTTGTTTCTTCCGTATCCGATGATTTGACTTCTAAAAAATTCTACGACTTATTAAAGAACAAACAAGAAGAAGTGAGTATTGAAGACTTTGAAGATGGTCTTCAAGAATCTGAAGTAATCAGTATCTGTCCGGTTAAGAATTCAGACTGGATTATTGCGGCCCATACCAACACGCAAATTGTAATGGGTCAAATAGAAGACTTGAGAAACAAGTTCTATACAATTTTAGTAATTATGGGTCTGGTGACGGTGGTGGCCTCTGTTGTCACCGTCAGGTTGATCGGTAGTACCTATGAAAAAAGATTAGAAGCCAATAATCAAAAACTATCCGATAAAGTAATAAATCTCGTAAAATTAAACAGTGCCGTAGATGCATACCAGAAAAAGGTAAGCGTTCAATCAGACCAGCAAGATGGTAACCGTGATGACGAAAACACTTCCAAGAAACGGATATTAACCTACCGAAGAAATGAGCTAAAACCTGTACCAACGGAAGAAATCGCTTATATCTATATGGAAAATACAATCACCTACGTAGTTTGTATAGATGGCAACAGAAGTACATCAAACTCTAGTTTAGATGAACTTTTTTCTAATCTTGACAGAACTTCATTTTTTAGGGCGAACCGACAGTTTATTGTTGCAATCACGGCTATTGAAAAAATAGTAAAATATGGTAACAACCAGTTAAAAATCTTGGTGAACCCTAATTCTGAGGTAGATATTATTATTAGCAAGAACAAAGCTGCAGAATTTAAGCAGTGGCTAAATCTTTAAAAGTACCGATTGGTGGAAATTTTTATTCCATAGAACAAAAAAGGTTATTATATTTGCACCCGCAATAGGAGAAATGGCAGAGTGGTCGAATGCGGCAGTCTTGAAAACTGTTGAGGGTCACACCTCCGGGGGTTCGAATCCCTCTTTCTCCGCTTAGGAATTACCAAATTCCGCTAAAAGCCCGTAAACACTATGTTTTCGGGCTTTTTTGATTTTTTACAATATCATCCAAAACCATATAATATCAAATAAAAGGTGCGTGATTCGGTGCGTAAATTTTTATAGTAAAAAACGCACCTAATTAGCCGTTAACTATTGTCATATAAGGGTTTACGTGTAATTTGCATTTGTATTTTTTGTACCTTATAGTGCTATAAAAACCACGCACCGATGAAAACTACATTTTCAATCCTATTTTACCCACGAGGTAATGACATCGACAAAAACGGTAATGCTCCCATTTACTTAAGAATAACAGTTAATGGAAAGCGTAGCGAGTTGAGTATAAAACGAAAGGTGCTATTGAGTAGATGGAACTCTGAGGCTGGAAAGGTTCGCGGAACAACAACTGATGTTCGTGAGCTTAATAAGTATATGGACACTATTAAAGTTAAAATCTACAAGATTCAAGAAACACTATATGAGAATCAAGAGCTCGTCACAGCAGATATTATTAAGAATGTTTATTTAGGTAAAGGAATACATCATAAGATGCTACTCGAAATTTTCCAAAACCATAATGATAAAATAGAGCGCTTAGTAGGGAAAGAATTTGCTCCTGGAACTATAGAACGCTACAAAACAGCGAAGAAACACGTTTCGGACTATATAAGTTTAGAATATAACCTTGAGGATATTCCAGTAAAAGATGTAGACCATAAATTTATATCGGGCTTAGAGTACTACTTAAAAACAGAACGAAAGTGCGCGCATAATACAGCTATTAAGTATGTCACAAATTTTAAAAAAATCATACGTATTGCTTTTGCTAATGATTGGATTCAGAAAGACCCATTTGCAAATTGGAAAGCTAAACTTAAAATAGTTGAGAGAGAATTTCTTACCGAAGAAGATATTCAAAAAATGGTGGAAAAGGAATTACATACAGAACGTTTAGACCAAGTAAAAGACATATTTCTTTTTTCTTGCTTTACAGGACTAGCATATGCAGATGTTAAAAAGCTTTCACGCAACGATATAGTAATTGGTATCGATGGTGATAAGTGGATTAAGATAAAACGTTCTAAAACCGATACGCGAAGTAGCATTCCACTATTACCGACTGCTATTGATATCCTAAAGAAGTATGACGACCATCCTGATGTTTCTAATAAAGGAAGATTACTTCCTGTATTAAGTAATCAAAAAATGAATTCCTATATTAAGGAAATAGCGATACTTTGTAAAATTAGAAAGAACCTCACTTTTCATTTGGCGAGACATACTTTTGCCACTACAGTAACATTGTCAAACGGTGTACCTATTGAATCTGTAAGCAAAATGCTTGGTCACAAATCTTTACGAACTACACAACATTACGCTAAAATTTTGGATAGAAAAGTAAGTGAGGATATGAAAATATTGAAGGCGAAAATGCAGGCATCAACCCAAGTAGCAGAAAGAAAGGTAAAATAGCCTTTTCAAAGGGGCATTCAATCGTCCTTATCCCCATCGTTTATTAGTTTTTCTACATAGCCAGAAATTGGACTGGTCTTTTTAGGTTCTTCCAGTTTAAAATTATTTTTGACAAAAATCTTCGCAATTATTTGCCAGTTATCTGTTTTCCACTTTTTGGATTTAATGAATACATAGAATTTTCTCGCCTCTATTTCTGGCCAACTATTTTGTCTGAAAAATGAAATGACTTCACTTTCATTAAAAAATAAGACAGGCTGTTTATTTAAGTTTTCTTTTGTTTTATGTTTATAAGAAGATACCAAATTTTGGTTAGGTTTTGGAACGCAGTTGTCCAAATTTTGGACCTTTAGTGTACTACAGGTTGTACCACTTTTGGGACAAGCTCTGGTCATCTTAATCTTAGAACCTCTTGATGGATGGTATGATGGATAGTAGGTAAGATATCCCCAGGTATCTAAATCTCGCAAATGATTATGATACGTTGTTTTTGATTTAATCTTTGCGCGCTCCATTATTAACTCCCGATTTATGGTTAAGGTCTCTTTGAAAAATTTTTTATTCCATAAATAGAAGAAGGCAAGGTATAATGTGATATGTCCTTGTTTAATACGTTCATCGTTATTGAATATTTCCAATATAGTATTGAGGTGAATAATGTAGTTTACACTTTTCATTACGCATCATCATTGTTATTCAAATATTTCTTTTCGCGAAAGCGAACGTCTTTCTCCAGATAAGGGTCATTTTTCTCCACCATTCGTACTTTCTTCTTTGGTTCAGCTTGTTCAAAAAGTGATTGTAGCATTGCTACTGTCGGTTTGGTCTGGTTCTTTTCAATGTCTTTCATTATGGCAATCATTCCATTCATTCGTTTTTTAATAAGAAGTGAAATCCGCTTCTCTAATGTTTCCATATTTGGTCCCATAGACTCTGTTGGCGAAATACAGTTTTCTTCAAAAAACTCAATCATAACCAATAAGGTCATTGATTTTGAAAGTGAGATTTCTTTACAAAATTTATTGAACTTAGCTGCTACTGAAGCTTTAATGCTTAAGCTCTTAAATTGCTCTTTTTCATATCCTTTATCCATTTTTCCGTGAAAAATTTGTTGTCCTTATTTAGTTGTGAGCGTTTTTCCGTGAAAAACAACACTTCAATTTTTAAAACACAAAACAATAAATCGTTGTCAAGCACTAATTTTACTGGTGTTTTGAAAAAAAACTGAATATTGTAACATCGCGCCAGCGTGTTACCCTCTTGCTATACAATCCCTCCATTTAATTTCGGGTTTGCAGTACTTTTTATCTAAAGCTAAAAAGCCTAAGAGGTGTTAAACTACACCTTGCATTTTTTAAGAAAAATCGATTCAACTTTTTAAAGTATTCTTAATAAATACTGGAGACCATTGATATTACTTAATAATGATTATGAGCATATTAGGTCAATAGTTAAGCCAATTATATATGGTTTAGATTGGTGTCAATTAGTTGCCACAATGGCATTTATCTGCATACTTATTATATCTTGAGCGTTTTCCTTTTCTTTTAGCTCAAAAAGCAGGGATTTGATACGTTTTACTATCTATTTATTAGATAAGATTGAGGTGAAAGTAGCCGATGATGATTTAACATCTACTTACTTCCCATAGCGCCATCGCTGTTACCTTTTCGGTAACCGACACTAAAAATTTGAGCGAATAAGAACTTATAAAAGTGAGTGCGCGAACGGTTATGCAGTTCGTTTCGGGTAGAATTTTACAACTTTGTGAAGTGAAAGTTGTAAGTGAAATTAATTAGTGGACTCTATTTCAAATTTGATAGAGTTCTATTCAGATGTAGTTCGCTTGTTAGGCTTAATAGCGAATGAAAGTAATGATAGCTACTTTGAAATTGTGTCCAAGACTTTTCTAAATGAAGCTCTTTCCCTGTAATGGAGAGCAACGGAATGTAGGGGAATGTGCTGAGTAATTGTAAACATCAAATGACCTGTTAAATAAAATATTTATCTTACCCAATATTTCTGTAAACTAGATTCTAATTTTTAAATGATTACAACTTTATTTTCTGCAATTCTTGCATCTATTCTCCACGTTATTTCAGGTCCTGACCATCTTGCTGCTGTTACACCACTTGCTATTTCTTCACAGAAAAGAGGATGGAAAGTAGGTCTCGTTTGGGGTTTTGGGCATTTAATAGGAATGCTTCTTATTGGTGTACTTTTTTTACTATTTAAAGAGGTTATTCCTATTGAAACTATATCTGGTTACAGTGAGCAGCTTGTTGCTATTGTTTTAATTATTGTAGGTCTCTGGGCGTTCTACCGAATATTTAATGAAAAGAAAAAACATACACAACCACACACACATTCTGACGGAAACACACATATTCACAGCTATGAAAGTGATAGTGAACATCATTCCCATAAAAAGGAAATGAAACAGAATATTCTTTCTTCACTTAGCATAGGGTTTTTACACGGACTTGCTGGGGTAGCACATTTTATATTACTACTTCCTGTACTTGCTTTTGAAACAAAACTTGAAGGTGTTCAGTACATAATAGGATTCGCTATAGGTACAGTTTTAGCAATGACAGCCTATGCATTTATACTCGGCAATATTGCTAGATATTCTAAAAAAGCAAATGACCCAATATTCTTTAAAGGTATTCGATTTGCAGGCGGTTTATTTGCTATAGTTATTGGAATTTATTGGTTATACCTCACTTTTTAAATCACAAATAACCAATCTGTGGTTTCCTGTATCTGCAACAAATAAAGTGTCGCCTTCCGTAGTTATTGAAAATGGCCAATAGATAGCACTTTTAGTTCCGTGCATATTGCCTTTAAATTCGCTACTAGTCGTAAAATCTTTTCTGCCTATAACCGCTTTCGCGAAAGCGTTATTTTCAGTAGGTATGGTGTCAAACTTTAAAATGCGACTGTTCCCTGTATCATTCACTAAAATGCCATCTTTATAAAAGCAAGCATCATACGTCCAATTCAGCGTATTTGCTTCTGGAGCTAGTCTAAACTGATTTTGCCCACAAGCATCAAAATTATCTTGCCCAATAATAATATCAGCTGGTTTTGAAAGTGCGTCTTCTTTAGAATTCCAAATAAGTACGCGATAAAACTGCGTATCGGCGACTGCCATTTGACCTTTACTATTTATTTTAATGGAATAGGGCCAAATAGGGTCGTCGTTATTATAATCTCGCGTCGTGAATGCAGGTTTCCCTATTACTTCATCTGCAGAAGCATAATTTTCTTTTGGAATATTTTTATAAACAAGTATGCGTCTATTTCCTGTATCTGCAATCCATAGACTTTTACCATCAGAAAATAAGCCGTACGGCCAATTAAGTGTTTGAGCAGTTGGGTCACTTCCTATCCCTTTTACATTAGGCAAATTGGTATCAAAACTAGGCTGCCCTAAAACAACATCTGCTGGTTGGGCATTTGATGTAGGTATAGAATGCCATATAAGTACTCTGTGATTCCACGCATCTGCAACAATTAGGGTTTCGCCATCACTCCATAAACCAGAAGGATATTGCAGCGTACTAGCGTTCACATCGCCTCCTGAATTTCTTCCACTATCTTCAACTTCTAGTTGACCTAAAATAACATTAGGTTCTTGAAATTCTGTTGATGGGATTGTATGCCAAATAAAGACACGATTCTGTCCTGTGTCTGAAACAAAAAGCTTGTTTTTTGCTACAAAAACACCTCTAGGTGCTAGAAATGGTTTTTGTTCTGAACCTCTAAAAATACGTCCATTTGTGACTTGGTCGCCTAGTGTTTTAAAATCCATAGGCTAGCAGATTCTAGGTAACTGTTCTCCTGGCAACATACTTACCACACGCTTTCCACCTATGGCACTTTCCATAATCACTTGTTTTGGATGCTCTTCGGTAACAGTTCCAATAATTTTTGCATTTGCGCCATTTTCATCTTTATGTAGTGCTTCCAGAAAATCATCTGCAATAGATGCATCTACAAAAGCAATAAACAATCCTTCATTTGCCACATATATTGGGTCTAAACCTAATAATTCACAGGCACTAGCTACTTGATTATCAATAGGCAAATCTCTTTGCGCCATATCTATTCCTAAATTAATAGACTGTGCGGTTTCTTTGAGTACGGTTGCAATACCACCTCGTGTTGGGTCTGTGAGTAAGTGTATGTGTTCTCCAAAGCTATCTAGCAGACTACTTATGGTATGATTGAGGTTTATAGTATCACTTAAAATTTCAGAATCAAATTCAAGCCCTTCTCTAACAGACATAATAGCCATACCGTGAGATGCGATATTACCACTCACAATAATTTTATCACCTGCTTTTATGTTTTTTGCTGAAATATTAGCTTTAGAATGTATGCTCCCAACTCCTGAAGTATTGATAAATATCTTATCGCCTTTTCCTTTTTCAACAACTTTAGTATCTCCCGTTACCACGTGAACGCCCGCTTCTTCACAAGCACCTTTTATAGCAATTAAAATCTCCCAAAACTCAGAAACTTTAAGCCCTTCTTCAATAATAAAACTAAGAGATAGATATTTTGGAATTGCACCACACATAGCAAGGTCATTAACCGTACCGTTTACTGCTAACTCTCCAATATTTCCTCCTGGAAAGAAGATAGGTGATACTAGGAAACTATCTGTAGAGAAAGCCATCTTGCCTTCTAATTGAAAGATTGCACCATCGTGACGTTCATCTAAGATAGGATTACTGAGTACATCAAAAACACCACTATCTAATAACTTATTGGTAAGTACGCCACCGCTTCCGTGACCTAAGGTAATTACATCAAAATCCAATTTAGGCATTGGACATTGCAACTGCATTCTTATTTTTTTATCTGTCATTAAATAAATTGGATTTTAAGGACTATGCTTCTACCAGTCCAGAGAAATGGTAGTAAGCAGCACAAGCACCTTCGCTACTTACCATAGGTGCTCCTAATGGGTTTGTAGGCTTACATTTTTTGCCAAACTGTGAACATTCAAAAGGTTTCTTTAGGCCTTTCATAATTTGACCAGAAATACAATCAGGGTTTTCTGGTGCTTCTGGTATTTCAATTTGAAATTTCCGCTTAGCATCAAAATCCCCATATTCAGGACGTACTTGATAACCGCTATCTGGAATTTCTCCGATACCTCGCCATATTTGGTTTTTAATTTCAAATATCTGATGAATCATTTTCTGAGCTTCAGGATTCCCTTCTTCTTTTACGATTCTAGCATATTGATTTTCAACTTCCGCTTTGTTTGCTTCTAACTGTCGCACTACCATTAGGATGCCTTGTAATACATCTAATGGCTCAAATCCAGTGACAACAATAGGCACTTCGTAGGTTTTTGATAGCGGATGGTATTCAGAATTACCCATAATAGTACAGACGTGACCAGCAGCAAGGAAACCATCTATCTTACTTTCTTCATCATCAATTACTGCTTTAATCGCCGGAGGCACTAAAACGTGAGACGTGAGTATAGAATAGTTCTTTAATTCTTTACGGTGTGCGTGAATTACTGATAGTGCATTTGCTGGCGCTGTGGTTTCAAAGCCTACTGCAAAAAATACGACTTCTTTATCTGGATGGTCTTCGGCGATTCTCACTGCTTCTAATGGCGAATATAAAATGCGGATATCTGCACCTTCTGCCTTGGCTTCGAGTAAGTTCTTCTTTGAACCTGGAACACGAAGCATATCGCCAAAAGAGCATAAAATGACATTTTCCTCTAGTGCTAAATGAATCGCTTTGTCTATAATATTTAATGGTGTTACACAAACAGGACAACCTGGACCGTGAATCATTGTTACTGTCTTAGGCAACATCTCAATAATTCCGTTTTTTACTAGACTATGGGTTTGTCCTCCACAAACCTCCATTATAGACCAAGGTTGTGTAACTGTTTTTTTTATTTCTTCAAGATATTTTTTTGCGAGTTCTGGGTCTCGATATTCTGACATATACTTCATAGCAAACTCTTATTTCGGTAAATATTCATCTACATCTGTGAGTTCGCCTATTTCTCCTAATTCTTCGAGATATTTAAAAGTTTTATGCGCTTCTTCTTCATTTACTTTACTAATGGCTACACCTACGTGTACTAAAACGTAGTCATCTACATCTGCATCTGGTAACATTTCTAAGCTGGCTTCTTTAGTAATCCCGCCAAAAGAAACTGTTGCCATCCTTACCGCACCACCATATTGTAGCTCTATACTCTTTATTTTTCCTGGGATTGCTAAACACATATTCTAACTGGTATTAATTCTTAATATTCTGAAAATACATAAGCTGTCCAAACGAAATATTTTCATCATTTGCAGACAATTTACAATTAAATTTTAACTTTATTTTACTATTTCGACACAATCGAGCAAGCACCTGAATGAGAACACTATTTTGAAAAACACCTCCACTACAAGCTATAGTATTTGTGTTATGCTTTCGCGAAAGCGTAATAATACTTTTTGCAAGTGTGTAAATGAAACTGTATGCCAATCGCTCCTTGCAAAAGCCTTCATTATATGCTTTAAAAAGCTCGTTTATTATTCGTTGTGACGGGATAATATCATAGGATACATTGTGTAAAAAATCTATGTAATAACTCTTTGAGTAGGTCTTGGCACAATTTTCAAGCAACATAGCCGCCTCTGCTTCAAAAGTGTTTACATCTTTTATATCTAAAGCTGAAGCTACCGCATCGAACAATCTTCCCACCGATGATGTTTTTAAAACATTATTATCTAACATTTTTGTATAAATCTTCCATTCAGTGTCAGAGAACTTATCTGTTATATCTCTCCTGTTTTCATTATTTAGCAGACTCAATAAAGCAAGGCGTGGCTCTTTTGCCATCTTATCATTTGCTAACCAATCATAGTATTCAAAATGACTAATGCGCTCCATTGTGTGATTTTCATAAATAAAAAACTCACCACCCCAAATAGCATTATCATCTCCATAACCAGTGCCATCCCAAACTATTCCTAATATTCTCTCTTCACTTTCAAAAAGTTGATGCTCTCCTAATACACTGGCGAAATGCGCTTTATGATGCTGAATTTTAAAAATTTGAGCATCATACTCTTTTGCTATTGTCTCGCCAGCAATACTGCTTTGATAGGTGGGATGCGCATCTACAAGAACAGTTTTAGGACTACAGCTAAAGACTCCTAACTGTTTGTCTATAGTCTTTTTATAGCGCTCTAGCACATCATAATTATCTAAATTTCCAAAATACTGACTTACATAAATATGCGTGTTAGGCACTAAAGAAAAAGCGCTTTTTAAGTGTGCACCCATTGCCAAAACACCTGATTTTATTTTATTGTTTTGCATTAAGTAGTTGGGCGCTAAACCACGTGAACGTCTTATAAAATGTTGTTTCCCATCTATTATTTTTACCACAGAATCATCTTGAGGAAACTGAATAGGCAAATTGTGATGTAGAAAATAATGAGCTATTGTTTTTAAATGCTCTTGAGCAATGTCGTTTTCTGAAATTATTGGAGTGCCGTGAATATTTCCACTAGTGCATACTATCGGTTTTTTAATGATATGCATTAATAATTCCAAGAGCGAAGAGGAAGGTAAAAGTACACCTGTCTGGTTTAAACCTGGTGCAATAGTATGTGCTGCAATTTGCGTGTTCCTTGTATTCTCTAGTATTAATATAGGTGCAATGCTACTTGTGAGCAACTCTTTTTCTTGTTCTGATACTTCAAATTCTTTCTGTACAGTATCAATGCTATCGTACAATACCGCAAATGGCTTGCTAGGTCGTTTCTTTTTTTTACGTAGTTCTGCAATTGCCAATGGATTTGTTGCGTCGCAACATAAGAGATAACCATTTGTGTTTTTTATAGCGACAATGTGTCCTTCTAGAATTAGTGCTGCCGTTTTCTCAATTATTTGATTTTTGCTAATATTAAGTGTATTCCCTTTACTATCAGTGAGCTGTAATTGTATTCCACAGTCAGAACAACTATTAGTTTGTGAATGAAACCTACGATTAGATGGGTCTGTATATTCGTTCTTGCACGCGGGACACATTTCAAAACCAGCAAGTGATGTATGCGCTCTTTCAAAAGGAAATTTTGTAGTAATAGCATATCTTGGTCCACAATTTACACAGGTAGTAAAAGGATATTCATAGCGCCTATTCTCTTTGTCTTTGACTTCCTTTTTACACGTCTCGCAAACCGCAAAATCAGGTGTTAAAGGTATATTTATAGATTGCTCTTTTTCTGAAGGAACAATGCTAAATTCTTTGAAATTCTCTGTTGTGGTTTTCTCTAGTTGGTAGGAGCTTATAACTGAAACAGGAGGTGGGCTTTCCAGGAGTGTTCTTAAAAAAGTATTTGCTCTTTCTTCTGTTGTATGGAATCTGATAATAACACCACTTCCATTGTTAGAAACACTACCAACAAGACCTTGTTGTCGAGCTAAATTAAATACAAAAGGACGAAATCCAACTCCTTGAACCCGTCCTTTTATTTGTATTTTAAATGTGTGCTCTTGCAATCTTTTAGGCTTCTTTTTTAGCTTTTACTTTCTCTACTAACCAGTCACACCAGGCATCAATACCTTCTCCACTCGTAGATGATATTTGTAGTACCTCTAACTCGTGATTTACTTCGCGAGCATCCTTAGTTACTGCTTCTACAGAAAATGGAACATATGGCAATAAGTCTGCTTTTGAAACTAGCATCATATCACTGGTCAAAAACATTCTAGGATATTTCCTTGGTTTATCATCTCCTTCTGTAGTTGCCATTAGGGTTACACGATAGTCTTCTCCAAGGTCGAACGAAGCTGGACATACAAGATTGCCTACGTTTTCAATAAATAATAAATCAATATCATCTAGTTTGTATTCTGGTAATACCTGATGAATCATTTGAGCTTCAAGATGGCAAATTCCTCCAGTAACTATCTGTAAAGCTTGTATTCCTGTTTCTCTAATACGTTCTGCATCACGTTCGGTTTCTAAGTCACCCACCATTACAGCCATTTTGAGTTTGTCTTTAAGGCGTCTTGCTGTTTCTTGCATTAAAGTGGTCTTTCCGCTTCCAGCAGAAGATGTAATGTTTACCAAAAGTGTTTTAGATTTTACCATTTCTTGCTTAATGATATCTGCTACAAAATCATTAGCCTTTAATAGATTAATATTTGTGTTTTCACACTGTACGGTACCGCGAGCGGCTTTTGTTGATTTTTCTATACTCATAGTTATATTAATTTTTTTTGAGGTGTTTCTTTTAAAAAGTGATTATATGCAATTGTTAGTGCAAGTACGAATAAGCAAGCTACTACACCTATTCCTACATTATAATAAGTCTCTGCAGAGAGTGAAATACGGATTAGAATGGTTGCTAAAACAAATGCAGAATATCTAAATATGCGATAGTAATTAAGTGTGTATCGCAAGGCGATTAAAACGATAATGATATCACTAAAAATAAGAACAGTATAAAAGGTTTGAAACGAATGGAGGTAACTTCCTGTAGAAAATAATATTTTTAAATCATTAACTCCTACAGCAGCAAAAGCGACTAAAAGCAACAGTGCTAATAGTTTTTTTAGACGAATAAACTGTGTTTGGTCTTGTTCTGTGGATGTTAATTTATAGCGTTTTTGGAGTGACCCTGTAAAACTAATGAGAGCAAAAATGATGATTGCTCCAAAACCATATACTACCATAGGTATCAAAGAATCTTTCATTGCACTCCATTCAAAATTAATTCCGATATGGCTGAACTCTTTAAAACCATCCCTTAGAAAAATAAGTGAAAGCAACTCAAATTGTTTACTTACTGATTTAGCAACAGACTGAGGCAATATAAATATGAGCCCAAATAATTCAATGATTAAAAGTAGGGTAAACACAATCTCAATAGAAAAAAAAGGATTTTCAAATTTCTCTTGATAGTATCCTAAGTTAATATAGTCTGAAATCACTAAAACGCTTAATAACGAACAAACAATAAATACAGTAACAAGAACATAACTGGTAGCATAAAGACTGTTTTTACTTTCGTAAAAGTCTCTACTCCAATTGAAAATTGGTTCTGCATATGTCAGTGTTTTTTTAAGCATTTTTTAATCATCAAATTCTACTTTGTGAATTAGCATCTCTTCGCCTTGAATTACATTTTTACTGGGCTTCTCACACTTTTCACAGATAAAGCGATAGTTCTTTACATCTGTTATATGATTACAACTTTCACATTGTATTTTTAGTTCTACCATCTCAATATGTAATTTTGAGTGATGATATTTGGGATTAGTCATATGAGAGGCTTCATAGGCATTTAGCAAAAGACGCGGTTCTATGTTAGAGAGGATACCCACTTTCACATAAATACCCGTCAATTTATTCAGCTTTTCTTCTTCAAACTCTTGTTCAAGGGTTCTAAATATTCCGTTGACTATTGAGGTTTCGTGCATCGTTAGTTTAAAATTGTTTTTAGGTTTTTAAGTTGGTTTAAATGCTGATTTGCTTGCCCTATTAAATTTTCATCATTAATAATCTGAGCAATAGATGTTGCTTTTTCAACCATTTGATTGTATTTCTTAAGTTCTGCGGCTTCATCTTCATTATGCATTAACCAATATAATTCTAGCTGATTTAATAAAGTTAATGCTCTTTCAAAGGGATATTTTGTTTCGGTTCTAACAGTAAGTGCGTCTTCAAATAAACCAAAGGCTTTATCTAGATTGTTATGCAACTTGGCTTCAGGAAAATTCATCAAAGCTGTGGCATAATTGTGACTAGCCATTGCGTTTTCATAGGGATAGGCTTCCTTGGTGTAAAAAGCTAATACCTCTTTAAATGAAGAGGCACAAAAGGCAGTCCAAATAGGTTTTTCTTCTGGCGACACAGGAATCTCTGAATATATAAGTGCTAGATTATGATGTACATCTGCAAACTTCTGTGGATGTGTATCACGTTTAAACACTTTTAAGGTATCCTGAAATGCATTAATAGCTGGCTTGTAATATTGTGGGCTTCCATTTTTAGACCAGGTATATAATAATGTTGCTTTACGTAATCCTGCTTCTCCAAGAAATTCTTGAATATCTGCTTCTTTAAAATATAAAATTGCTTTGTTGATATAATTTTTTGAGGCTATAAAATCCTCTTGAAAATTTGCAATTTCAGAAGCGTCTATTAATAACAAACCTGCATTTACTTTGAGTTCTTTTTTTTCATAAAAAGCAATACTTGCTTGCTGTAACTCTTGTATTTCTAGAAGCGCATTTTTGTCATAGGGCATTTTAATTTGCGCCATTAGCGCTGTAGAAAGTAGGGTTCGCATTGCATTTTGAGCATCTGTAGAGATTGCTTTAGGCATTGCTATGCGTATCACTTTCTCAGCTTCATCATAAGCCTTTATGTCTAACAGAAAATTTACAAAATGTTTTATGGTAAATACGCGATACTCGTCATTAGGCGCATTGGCTATGGCTTCTGCATAACTCGCCTTCAATCTGTTACTATCTTTTTCTATTTGTCCTGCGCCGTATTGTTGTACAATACATCCATTGTGTTGAGATTCCGCTTTCGCGAAAGCGTACATATCTTCAGTAATGTCATAACCAAATTGCAAATGCGTAGCAATGAGTAAGTGATTATAAAATGAGTTTTCTTGAGAAACAAACTCAAATGCTTTTTGATGGTTTCCTAATTTATAGAAAATCATTGCTAATAGGTTCTCTCTTGTAAACTCTAGTTCAGGAAAGAGATAGGGTGGCTCCGTATCATCCCAATCTAAATGTGAAGTAATTGAAGTATCTGTAACAACGATTATTTTATGGGTATTCGATAATTGGGTTTCGTCTTGCTCAACGGTCACAAGTTCGCTCAATCTCTCAATAGTCGCGATTGCTGCTAGTATTGCATCCTTTTTATTAGTTGTTGTTAAAATTGTAAGCACTTTTATCTACTTTTTGCGTTCCTCTTATATCTTTTGCTGCGGTCTTTTGCATATTACGTGCATAAATTTCAGCTAATTGTTTTGACCTGTAATCACCTATTTTTCTAACTAATAATTGATTTGGGTCTGTGGTATTTATAAATACCAATGATACTTCCCAACGCCCTTTGATTTCTTCAATTTTAGTACGCACTTCTGCATCTAATAACCAAGCATCTTTAGGGTCGTTTCTTCCTGCCATCATATTGATATTTTAATGAGGTTTGTTTTTTCTACAATCTCATATTCTAAATCTCTATCAGTTGTATCTAAATCATTGTCGATTAAAATTTCTCTAATCGCTAGGGTTCTATCTCCTTTGAGATTCCTTGACTTGAGTAAAAACTGAGTAGGTTCGTGCATTTTCACAAACCACTGGCTACTCACAGGTGTAATCAACATTTTTTTTTGTTCTGGCACATAGGTCACATAAGCATAATGAATGGTTTCAAAAATACGCTCAACAATAGCAGCGTTTAAATACACGTGCGATGATTTGAGTATAACCTTATCTTCTTCCATTATACATTAACAAACTTAACATCTTCTAAAATATGTTGTACCACTTTGTCACCCGCTTTTTTTACTGCGTCACTGATTTCAGTTTCTAGTTTTGTATTTTCTACCGCAATAAGATACACCTGTATGTCCTCTGGATATTCATCACCAAGTATTTTTTTGGCATAGGACAATGCTTGGTCCCACTTCATACCGTGTAAGAAAACCATAGGGTCGTCTTGAGGTGTTCTTAAAACCTCTTCGGCAGGAACTTTAAATAATGTTCCTACAGGTTCGTTAGTATTTATTACAGCATCTACCATTAAAATTTTAGAGTGGCCTTTTAAGCCAAATAACACTTCAAAAGCAGCCGTTCCCATATCAAAAATGCTGATATCATCATTCTGACCTATAATTTTCTGTAACTTCTCAATTACGTACATTCCTATACCATCATCGCTTCGTACTGGGTTTCCAAAACCCATTATTGCTGTTTTCATTTTATATTCTTTTTTACACTTTACCGCTTTCGCGAAAGCGTAATTTGTTTTAAAAATTGCTGTTAAATAAAAACTTTCTCAAAACAAAGTCCTGAGAAAGTTTTCAATAATTGTTTGAATTTAAGACTTCTACAGCTTGAACCTAGATAGCTCAACACCCGAATTTTGGTCGTGTGCGTGTACCGTACATACGAGACAAGAGTCAAACGACCTTGCTACAATACCTACTTCTACTGGGTCACTAGGGTCTTCTATATCAATACCTTCAAGGGCAGCTTCAATAGGTCCAGGATTACCATTTGCATCGTTAGGTCCTACATTCCACGTTGTAGGTGCCATTACTTGGTAGTTTTTTATAACACCGTCTTTAATTTCTATCCAGTGTGCTAATGCGCCACGAGCTGCTTCCGTAGCTCCAAAACCTTTTCCATCCTTTTCTACAGGTTTCGTATAGAAAGGGGCATCAAGGTCAATTTCTGAAAGCCACTGGTCAATAAATTTATATAAACGTGGTGCTTCGTGTACTCTAGCTAAAACTCTAGTAAATACACTTGGTCCCATCTTTTTCATTATATCCCCAAATAATGGGTCTTTAATTTGATGGTCTTTGTTATTAGGATTTGCATTCATAATACAACGTGCTAATGGGCCAGCTTCTGCAGCGTGGCCATCATAGCGCGGTGCTTTAGACCAACTGTATTGCCCATCAAAATCTGTATGGTGCAATGGTTGTGATTTAGCTGGCGTAGGAAGTGGCTCATCCCAAGGGTGTAAACCATCTGCTTGATTATCATACCAAGCGTGCTTAACGTGTTCGCTTACTTTCATATGGTCAAACTCGTGATAGTTTTCTCCATCAAAAAATCCACTAGAACTAATTAAGGCATCGTTTCTGCCTTCTATTGTTGGATTATTATACCTGTCTTTGTGTAGGTACGTTCCTGTGGCTATAAATTTACCAACACCTTGACCAAATTTATCTAAGCCAAACTCTATACCTGCTCTAATTAGTAATCCTAAATCACTATTTTTTTGTGATTCATTTTCTTCAACCCACGCAAGCATATCATCCCAAGACTTAATCTCTAGATAGCGCTCAATGGAACAGCCTAACCATACTGGTTCTAACCAGTCATTTTTAAACTGTGTCATAATAGCGTGTGCTCTTGTAATATCTTTTAAAGTAGGCGCACACATTACTCCACCAGGTACCATATAACTTGAATGTGGCCATTGACCGCCAAACAAGGCATATACTTGTACTGGTAATCCACTAGCAGTTAAACCTATCTGAAAGGTTTCACCAACATAAGCGGACCATCTTTTTACGACCTCTTTATAAAGAGGTTGGTTTGCATATTTTTTATTTGCTAAATCTGTAGCAAAAATTGCATAAAACCATCTTGGTATACTTTGTATGGTTTCAGTAGCTTGACCTATAGCTCTTAGAAGAAGTGCATTAGGAGTTAATTTTGTTCCCCAAGCAGTATCAAGAGCAGAAGATGCACAATACAAGTGCGACCCTCCACAAATTCCGCAAATACGAGGTGTTACGATAAGCCCTGATTGTGGGTCTTTACCTTCCATTATTTTCTCAAACCCTCTAAACATTGCTGCTTGAGTATGAGCACGTGTCACTTTTCCGTCGTCGATGTAAACTTTCACATCTAAATCTCCTTCAACACGTCCTACAGGCGATATATTTAATTCTTTTACTGACATTTTCTTGTGTAGTTTATGATGCTTATTTAGAAGCTTCTGTTATTTTCCTATTAGTTGGTAATACTTTTTGGAATCCTGCTTCCATATAATATGCTAGCTTGCTTCTTCCTTCTGGAACTTCTTTAGGAAAAACCCCTAAATGCTTCATAGTCTTAAACACACTACCTTTCATTAAATCGTTATGTGGGAAACCAGGTTCTGTACATCCTAAACAAGGGTGGTTAGAACGTGTTTTACTTGATTGACGATTCCAAAGAATGTTATTACAACTTGCTCTAGTCATTGGCCCACGACATCCTACTTCATAGAATAGACATCCACCACGTTTTCCGAAGTTTCCGTCTACTTTTTGGGCAAAGTTGGTCACGTTTGTACAACCGTCTTGAACGAAGTCTGTAAAGAATGTTTTTGGCCTGTGGTAATCATCGATTAAAACATCGCCTATTCTTCCTACAGAAATTGCTACTAGTATTTGAGTAATCCAATCTGGGTGTGCTGGACAACCAGGAATATTTATAACAGGTAATCCTCCTTTAGAGACATAGTCCTGTCCTAAGAAACCACCTTTTTTCTTTTTATGAAATTGCAGTCCTGTAGATTCACTTGGATTAGGAGCTACAGCAGGAATTCCACCCCAAGTTGCACAATCTCCAATAGCTACAACATAACCAGCTACCTCTGATAATTCTTTAATCCAGTCCATCATTGGTCTATCGGCAAAGTAATTCATAGTACCTGTGTTATTAGGACCTTGAATTAAAGAACCTTCATACACAAGAATATCCATTTGGACCTTTCCTGCTAGAATATCTTTAAGTAAGTCTTGAACTTGGTCTCCAATTTGCAAACCCGTAGTTGGGTGCCAGAGAATATTTAAACCGAAGTCTGTTATAAGTTCTACAACAGTTGGTTCTTCTGCGTTAAGAAAAGACATTGTGTTGCCACTGCAAGCCCCTCCTTGTAACCATAAAACATTTGCCATATTTTTAAATAAAAATTAGGATTAAGCTTTAAATATAAATAAAAAAAATAAACTGTTAAAATTTTGTCAATGTAATAATTTAAGAACCTATTAATTTGGAAATTAATAATAGTTAAAAAGTTTTAAACTAGGTATTGATTTTACTAGTATAATGTGAATTTGAACTAAAATTTTTTTTCTCCAAATTTTTTTTTGAAAAAATTATAGAATATAAATCTTGATTAGTTCAATTTTATTTGAATCATTCTTCATCAAATAGAAGTAAATAAAATTAATTCATCAAAAGCAATGTCAATTCTGTACCCAAGACACAAAAAAAGCCTCTCAGTTTCCTGAGAGGCTTGATTTTACTAGTAGCGAGAACTGGACTCGAACAAGTGACCTTCGGGTTATGAGAGTCAGCTTAATGTTTCAATAAATTTGGTCAAAAACTCAGAAATATATTCTCCTATTATTTCGGAATTTACGGATACAATATAATTTACTCCCGAACCTAGACAAAAACATTCGAACCCTCGGAGTAAGCCATTTTCAAATGTTAAAGTTTAAGAAAATGCAAAAATAATTTTGCACCCAATTTGTTTCAAAATAACTTATGCAGATTTTGAAGTTAAAATTAATATTACATTAAAACCACGCTGTAAATCACTGTATTTCAAGTGGTTGAAAAATAGGTGCGTAATTCGGTGCGTAATTATAATTTTTAAAAATTTAACTATCTGATTATCAAAACATTTGAATATAATGGATAGTTCCTCTTTCTCCGCGGAAAGTCCTACAAAAGGCACCAAAAACCCTGTAAATCACTGATTTTCAGGGTTTTTTATTTTTATTGATATCAAGTAATATCGTTTAATATCAATTAAAAAGGGGTCAATTCGGTGTCACTTATTTACGTCCAGCAACTGACACCGAATTGAAGTTAAAATATTGATAATCAGTATTTTAAACTTATTTCTTTTTAATTTATTTTAAGTACATTGAAGAGAATTTAAAACTTATTCGGTGTCACATTCTCTATCTCTTCTGTTCTACGTCAAAAAAAGCAAAGCCGATGAACACGGCAAGGCCAACATTTATCTGCGTCTGACCTTAGACGGAAAGAGGGCTGAGTGCAGTATTCATAGGAAAGTCAAGCTCAGTGAATGGAACTCCAAAACTCAAAAGGCTTTAGGGAATTCTTTAGCGTCGCAGGAAATGAATCGTGAGATTAGTATCATTAGAAATAGGATCTATTCTATCCAACAGAATTACCAAAGAGAAAATATATCCTATACGGCTTTTGACTTAAGGGATACCTATTTGGGCAAAGACAAAACAAAGAAAATGCTCCTAGAAATCTTTCAAGAGCATAATGATGAAGTGGACAGCCTCGTTGGGAAAGATTTCGCCGCGGGAACGGCAGAGCGCTATCGCACTTGTAAGAAACACGTTGCAGCATTTGTAAAGCAGAAATATAAGCGAAATGATATTCCTGTGCAGGAAGTAGACCATAAGTTTATTACAGGGCTGGAATACTATCTTAAAACGACTCGCAAGTGTGCGCACAACTCCGCGATCAAGTATATCACCAATTTTAAAAAGATCATCCGTATTGCTCACGCCAACGACTGGATTGATAAAGATCCTTTCTTGCATTGGAAAGGAAAGCTCAAAGTCGTGGAACGCGAATTCCTCACTGAGGAAGAAATTCAAAAAATCATTGCCCTCGAGTTTAGAATGGAACGTTTAGAGCAAGTTCGCGATATTTTTATTTTCTGTTGTTTCACGGGCCTTGCATACGCCGATGTCAAGAAACTCAACCGAGGCGATATCAGTACGGGCAACGATGGTGAAGAATGGATCAAAACCAAACGTTCTAAAACAGATACCCGTAGCAATATCCCAATCCTGCCGATAGCCAAAACGATTATTGCAAAGTATCAAGATAATGAGCTACTGAAAGAAAAAGATCTGGTGTTGCCTGTGCTTAGCAATCAAAAAATGAACGCCTACATCAAGGAGATAGCTACCCTTGCTGGCATTTCTAAGAACCTCACGTTTCATTTGGCCAGACATACCTTTGCGACAACGGTGACGCTTACTAACGGCGTCCCTATTGAATCTGTGAGTAAGATGCTCGGACATACCAATCTCAAAACGACTCAGCATTACGCCAAGATTTTAGATATGAAAGTGAGTAAGGATATGGCAATTTTAAGAGACAAGTTTAAACCCAAAGATTAGCCGTTGTCTCCCCTGCCCCTCCTCTGTAAATTGGTAACATAGCCAAAAAATGGACTACCCCTTTCTGGTTCGTTTAGCCTAAAGTTGTTCTTGGCAAAAATATGAGCCATCGCTTTCCACTTCTCAGTCTTCCATTTTTTAGTCCTTAAATAGATGTAGAATTTTTCTCCTTCAATAGCCGGCCAATTGTTTTCCTTAAAAAAAGAAAGAATATTTACTTTATTAAAATTAAGGTTAGGCTCTTTATTTAGTTTTCTTATTGTTTTGTGTTTTATATAAGGTACCAAATTTTGGCCTAGTTCTGGGACAGTGTTGTCCATTTTTTGGCCATCTAGTGTACTCGCACTTGTACCAAAATTGAACATGTGGATTTTGGAGCCGAGAGACGGATTTTTAGAGGGAAGGTATTTCAAGTAGCCCCAACAATTCAAGTCCTTAAGATAGTTATGATATGTAGTTTTTGATCGGATCTTTGCTCGCTCCATGATTAGACCTCTATTGACTGTAATCCTTTTCTTGAAATAGTCTCTATTCCATTTATGAAAGAAAGCCAGGTACAATGTTATATGCCCTTGTTTGATTCTGGTATCTCGGTTGAATTTTTCTAAGATAGCATTGAGATGAATGATGTAGTTTACTTTTTCCATTAGTTCTCGTCTTTATCATTGCTGTATTTCTTTTCGCGAAAGCGAACCTCCGTATTCAGATAGGGGTCATTTTTCTCTATCATAAGCTTTTGTTTGGGAGGCTCATAGGCCTGAAAAAGGGCGGCCAACATCGCATGGGTGGGTTTTGTCTGTGTCTTTTCAATATTCTTGATAATTGCAATCAGAGAATCAATTCGTTTTAAAACCCTTCTCTCTAGCCGGATCAAATGAGGCCCATAATCTTCATCGGGAGTGCAATGATTACGCTCAAAAAAGTCGAGCATCATGGCCATCGCTTGGGTATGCGTTGGCGCGATATGTTTTGAATATTGCTTAAACTTTTGAGCCGTGTCCTTCTTAAAACGAATGGCGGTAAATGAGTCCATATTTTTGGTTTTTGGTGAAAAAATGAGCCTGTTTATAGGGGATACAAGCCGATTTGTTGCAAAAAATTGAAAATCAATGATTTACAATATTTACAACTAGCTGAAATACAGTGCTTTACAATATCGTAACCTGCGCCAGCAGGTTACCCTCTTGCTATTCCATCCCTCCATTTTATTTCGGGATTTCCATACCCTTTTTCCGAAGCTAAAGGGCGCTTTCTTCCTGCCCGTAGATTTCTGAATTTTAACACCTTCTAAGCTACACTTTTGAGCATTCTGCAATAGATCCTTAAAAATGATGGTGTCTTTTTAATCTGATTTCTAAGCAATTAGTGCAATCGGCAAGCCAATATATTTTGATATGGGATGGTGTCAATAAGTTGCCAGATTGGCAACCCTCCCACCTACTTATTATATCTTGAGCGTTTCCCTTTTCATTTAGGTTAGAATGATCTCTTTTGAAGGCTATTGGCTTTATTTGCCTTTTGAAAATTGAGCACGGAAATCTCCGTTTCATTTTCCACGTACTTCCCATAGCGCCGTCGCGTATCCTTTTCGGCAACGTGATCTAAATTTTGACTGAGTAAGGACTTATAAAAAGTGCGAGGGTAGTGAGCCTGGTTATGCAGTCTGTCTCAGGCAAAATTGTAAACCTTTGTGGGAGGAAAGGTTGGAGTGAGATTTTTGCTCGGCGAACGCTGTCGCTGTTGAAGCGACTGGGTTCAAGATGGTGTAGTGAACCGCTTTGCTCGACCCCGATAGCTATCAAGGGGAGAGGAATGGGGTGGAGCGGGATATAGACTCCCAGTCCACATAATAAAGGTTGCTGATTAGGGTTATTCAGAAGACAAAACTTGTTGATTACTAGGTTAATAAGTCGGGAGGTTATTCTATGAATCGTTTAAACCTACTACTTACCTTTACTTATAAACTTTTTACAATGGGAAAATTTGAAGTATTACAAGATGCGAAAAGCGAATATCGATTTAGACTAAAGGCTGGAAATGGTCAGACCATACTAGCTAGTGAAGGCTATACTGCTAGATCTGGATGTATGAATGGTATTGAATCTGTTCGAACAAACTCACAAGATGATAACCGCTTTGAGCGAAAAAAATCCAGCAACGGAAAACATTATTTTAATCTGAAAGCTAGTAATGGTCAAATCATAGGGACTAGTGAAATGTACGAAAGCGCAACAGGTATGGAAAACGGTATAGAATCTGTAAAAACGAATGCTCCTAAAGCCACCACCGAGGAAGTATAGAACGTCTTTTAGACAAATAAACTGCTATTTCTTGCTAATATTATGGTCATTAAATTGGCGAATGCAGTCGAACTTTCTGCGACTGGGTTCAAGATGGTGTAGTGAACCGCTTTGCTCATATTTAAAACACGGGACGCCCTGCTGATGCCGTAATGAATAAGTTCCTTGGCGATACTCCTTTTACGGCAGGGCTTTAAAGCTTTTTTTCAATGATCTCCTTTGCCATTTGATGGTCAAGGGCCAGGGTGGCATACATCTGCTTGAGCTTACGGTTCTCTTCCTCAAGTTCTTTGAGCCGCTTTAGCTCTTTAGAGTTCATCCCTGCGTACTTGGAACGCCACTTGTAAAAAGCGGCAGCACTTACACCGTGCTCACGGCTGATCTGATCGACACTCTTACCGTTGTCGAACTCTTTTAAAATCTTTGCGATCTGTGTGGGTGAAAATTTACTCTTTCTCATACTGTCTAAAATTAAGATTAAAATTCTACTTTTAAACAGTTCGGTTTTAAGGGAAGCTTACAAAATATATTACTTTATATTCCGTACTGTCCCATTACGTACTTTGCAACCAATGCGCCATTAGGCTTTTTACAATTTTCTGGAAAGTCTGAAAAGTATATACAATCGGGCAGTCCATCCTTGAATTTGACCGTCACGGCACCTGTCTTTTTTCCTAACAGCCCGTTGAAATTGTAATTGGCATTCAATGAAAGGGTCTGCGTTTGATCTTGTGATTTAATTTCGCGCACATTGCTAATACTATTACTAACATACTTGTTCATAGCCCAAGTTTTAGATTGATTCTGCAGTATGTCATTTAACAACTTCGTATAGTTTTGGTCACCGCCAGGACCGCCTAAAATCTTTATTTTTTCGTAATTACTCATTCCTTTTAAGCGAATAGGTTCCTGCTGGTTTGCAAAGGCCAGTAGGTTTTTGCCAAACTGTTCTATACTTTTTGAGTCGCACGGGTTGAAACTAAAGAAATTGGACCAATCGTTCAGCAGGGCTTTGGCCTTATGGATCTGGTCTACTGAATTGCCCATCGCATTGGGATTAGTGTACATATCGATAACCGTTCGTAAAGCATTTTGATCCTGCTTTGCGACCAAGCGCATTTTAGCAGCATACAATTTTGGGTCGGCAAAAATGCCTGTACCTACCGTTCGCCAGGCGATACAATACCTGTCAACTTCTACACCATAGCCATTTGTAGTCACATTTTCTCTAGAGCATTCTTGCGTCATTATCTCTACCTTATCTTCAGGAAGCTGTTCTGGACAGAGACTACCGAAGGTGTTCAAATATCCGCTAAGAATCATCAAGAAATGACTGCTGTTGACATCCAGTTCAATATTTTCAAAATGACCTCTATAGATGTAATCAAAAAAAGCAGCATTGTTTAATCCCAAGGTTTTGAACTCCATCGTTCCTTCATCGATACCATTGTCTTCTAAAAAGGCAATGCGACCTTTGTTGGCGTCGAGTTTTTTCTGTTGTTGTGCCAGTCGTTGCTCTTCCGCTAGTTCCCTTTTTCTTGAATTCAAAAGTCTGGTTAGTTTTTGGTACTGAGGGGACTGCGCAGGTAAGTGGCTCGCATACTTATTTTTCAAACTTAGGAACGTGTCATTGTCCACTTGGGCAATGCTGCTTTCAATGGATTTCATTTGAGCCTCAACTAAGTTTTCTTTGATTGCAATCAGCGTTTTCTCACCTTTCTTGACCTCACTATTTCTAGAAAATGAACTGTAATCTTTTTTAAAGTTCACAACTTTTTGGTTGATTATCTCTATACTCAAATTCTGACTGACCGAACTTAAATCTGAATCAACGGCATTTTTCAATACTGCAGTGGCCTTGGCATCCAATCGGGATTGAAAATCAGTTTGCTTACCTCGGGAAGCTTGAGGTAGTAATTGCTTCCCTTTCTCTTTCAGTTGCGACAATTCTACAAGAGAAGATTTATCGGTATCTAATCGCTCAACTGAAGTTAGAATTTCATCAAGCTGTGTATCGGCTTTTACGGCAATAGCGATGTCAATTTCTGAACTGGCCTGTTTCAGCTCACTATCGAGCAGCAACGCATACTCGCTGGTTAAACGCTGTTTTAATTGTAATAGTTCACTTTTTGAAACACTGTTTTTTGAAATGGTAGCCAGTTCCTTTTCCAGTTGATCGCGTTTGGCATCGACCGTTGCTATCTGATTGACAAAATTTGGATTGCCGTACGCTAGATAATTGTTATAAATGACGTTCTGGAATACCCAATTATAGTGTGGATCGTTTCTATGATTTCCCTTAGCAAAACAGACTTGGATTTTCCTGAAATCCTTTACCAACGTTTTCTGAGAAAGTTGTGCATAGGTCTTTCCGCGATAGGGTTCAAAATAAGCTTTCGAGAAATAATTGGTGGCCAGTTTTTGAACCTTCGCACGATTCATATATCGCAAAGATGTGGCCTCAGGATATTCTTGTTTAATCAAATTCATCCATCCTACCAAATCGTTGCAATTTTGAGCGATAACTGTAATTGCACTGAAGGTAAAAATGAAAAAACATAGAACTCTTTTGGTCGGCATTGGTTAAAAGTGGTTTTAATTGATTACCCTAACTATTTGATCATTTATGAAGTATACATCCTAATCGTCGGTATAACTGATATTGTTAAATATACCATCGGTGATTTGTAGCAATTCGCCAGTATCCGGATTTTCCACGTTATACTCAAACTCTCCAGAAATGATTTGCGCCTCTTTATCTATGGCGGTAATTCTCAAAAATCCCGAACTTCCATCCGTATCAAAATCCACATTGGATTCACCACCAGTTTCATAGGGCGCATAGCCTCCACCAAATGCCAGCTCCAATGGATTATCGACAGGGTTGTTTACCTCAGCACCTACGAATACCAAATCAAAACTAACCCCAGTCATTGCAATAATGATTGATTCACCTTCGGTAATATTTTCAAATAAATCAATCCCTGCTATTACCAATGAGAAGAAAGCCGCGTTTTCATCAAGTTCAGCAGAAATTGTGGGCACACCCCTATCAACAGGTATGGCTTCAAAATCGTTTCCATTGATTTTGGCGGTGATAAATGAGTCGCCCAACACGGTACCATCATCGTCCATAGAACTTGAATCATCGTCACTACTGCAGGCGATTAGAAGAATCGCGAAAAGAATAGGAATAATACGCTTCATAAGAATTTGGTTTTTTGAAGCTGGAAGATGCAAATAGCATTGTAAAAAAGCTATAGAAAATGTATCATCGTAGGTCTTAATCAGCTTAACGTCTGGTTTTAATTGTATTACCGTTTTTAATGATTATTTTGTTGTGCCAAACCAAATGAATTTATGAGAATACCATTTACCCTCATCTTACTATGCCTATCGTTTTTAGGCTATTCACAGGACAAAGAAGCTGATTCCATCAAGAAACTTATTGAGAACTATAAAGTAGTCGATACCAACTTGGTCAACCTCAGGCAGAGCTATGCCGCTAAGAAAATGCTGATGACTCCTTCTGATACTACCTGGCTTTCTTATAATAAAGAAACGCTGGAGTTGGCTAAGGATATGAATTATACCAAAGGGCTTCTATTGGCCAATAATAACATTGGTGTGGTGTACCACTATTTTCTTTCAGACCCATTAACCGCTCTGGATTATTATCAAACAGCTTATAGTATTTCTGAACAAAACCCATCCCTGAAGCGCTATCAGTATTCGATGTTGACCAATATGGGATTGATACATTACGAACAAGAGGACTATGACAAAGCGTTGCCCATTTTTAGAAAATTATTGAGATACCCACAGCGAAAAAGCAACACACTATCAAACATTGGTAATATTTATGGGCTCCAACAGCAAACGGACTCGGCCGTTTACTATTTTAGAGCTTCTATTAAGGAAGCCAAACGAACCGGTGATGTGCTACAGGTAGCGAATGTGAGCAGTAATTTGGGATTAGTACAGGCACAAGCGGACCAATTGAATGAAGGGTTGGCCAACACGGCTCTCAGTTTGAAAATGATAGATTCATTGAATTTGGAGGTGTTAAGAGTGCCGGCCTACGTAAATGCTGCGGAAGTCTATATGCATGGCAATGATTTGGACAAGGCTGAATATTATGCCTCTGAAAGTCTTAACGCAGTCAAATCCTTGAACAATCTATATACCGAAACCAAATCGCTACAGACGTTGGCGACCATTCAGGAAAAAAAAGGCGACTATCAAAATGCTCTAAAGAATTATAAAGCTGCCAACGTTCTTAATGATAGTTTGGTGAGCACTGACCGCAAAGTGGAGATATCTAGAAAGGAAATCCAATACGAAGCTGATAAAAAAGAAGCTCTTGCCGTTGCAGAGGCAGAACGCCAGCGTGCAATCAAAAACGCATCGCTTGTAGGCGGTGGCGGCGTTATATTGGCTTCGCTATTTGCATTCATATCATACAGGCGCAAGCAGAGATCAGATACGGCCAAAAAGGAAGCCGAATTCAATGCCACGGTGGCCGAAGTGGAGCTTAAAGCGCTCCGTGCGCAAATGAATCCACATTTTATTTTCAACAGTCTTAATTCCATCGGTGATTACATTTTAAACAATAATACCCAAGCGGCCAGTGACTATCTAGCTAAGTTTGCCCGACTGATGCGTATGACCCTTGAAAATTCAGACAAACAGCTTATTACGTTAGAAGAGGACATCAGCTTGCTTAACACGTATTTGGCAATAGAACAGAAACGATTTGAAAAGGCCTTCGATTTTGAAATTAGAGTCACTGATGGCCTTGATACCGATGAAATTTTGTTACCACCAATGTTGTTGCAGCCTTTTGTAGAAAACAGTATTGTTCACGGTCTATCAAAATCGGAAAAGGGTGGTGAGATCCTCATCAACTTCATATCTGAACAGCAGAAATTGATATGTACTGTCGAAGACAATGGTGTAGGTCGGGCTACAAGCAAAAGCAGAAATGGTCATCAAAAAAAGAACTCAATGGGTATGTCTATCACACAAAACAGAATTGAAGTGCTCAATAAGACTAAAGGCACAAATGGGTCGGTTAAAATAGTTGATAAAGAATTGGGCACGAAGGTCATCGTATCACTACCCTTAGTATTGGCCTAATTGTATTTATGCTAATTGGTGATCGGATTTTGTTATCTTGAAGTCCATAAACTGATCTACTTCAACAAAAGTTGCTATGCTCAATACACTTATTGTCGACGATGAATCCCATTGCATAAAACGCTTATTACATTTAATCGAAAGAAAACCTGGGATATTCAATGTTGTTGCTGCCTGTAAAACCGTGGATGAGGCAGTAAAAGTCGCAGAAAACAACCAGCTTGATTTGGTGTTTTTGGATATTGAAATTGATGATAAAACAGGGTTTGACTTTTTGAGACAGCTCGATGCTATTTCCTTTAAGACTATCTTCACAACAGCTTTTGACAACTATGCTATAAAGGCTTTTAAGTTCAGTGCTTTTGACTATTTGATGAAGCCCATAGATTTTGATGAGTTCAATGAGACCATCTTGCGCCTAAACGAAAAATTTGTATCTAAGAAAAAAAACAGTCAAGTACAGCAGCTACTTGAAAACATTGAGCAAAAACAGCCCAAACTTTTGACTGTACCTTCCGTTTCGGGTTTTGAAACCGTTTTGGTAGCAGAAATCGTGCATTTGGAAGCCAATGGTAATTACACCTATATCTTTACCAAGAATAAAAAGCAAATTGTAAGTAAGCCGATAAAATTTTATGAAAACCTTTTGGATGGAAAACAGTTCTTTAAGTGTCACAAATCCCATCTTATTAATATGGAAATGATTAAGACATTCCATAAAGGGAAGCAGGCTTATGTGACTATGTCAAATGATAATAGCGTACCTATTGCCGTTCGGCGTAAGGAAGCATTTTTGGGGCGCTTCAAATAGTTAGAACACAAATTTTCTATGCAAAAATAGACCTCGCCCTATCATAGAACTCGCTTAAAATTAGTCGTTAAATCCGCTTGAGAAAACTGCTTAGATTCTTCAGGAAGTTGCCTTTGGGTTGGAGCTAAGTTAAACTGCACTCATACAGCGTAACGATAGAAAGGAGCCACCCTATATTTGTTTGCTACAATAACTACACGTTTTATCACTAATGTGCTCTTTGATATGCTGCAAACAAGAAAGTATCTCATTTTTAGAGTATAAATTTTCTAATGTAGCTATATCTTCTCTGAAAATATCTTTAGTAGAAGTAAACAAGGCTCTTGGAATTACAATATCCTTATCTCTTTGAACAGATCATCTAGAATAATCAATATCCCAAAATAAATGCTTTGGAACAAAACTTTATTATGTCTCTTTTTGCTTTCAAAACTCTTTAGAACTTAGTGATAGAGCATCTTATGTGAGGCTGATATTTAATACTTTATGAACAATATATATACCAATTGTAGCCCTATAGTATGAGACCTGAACCTTCTAATGAGTTACCCTTTTAAGCAGTCTAAAATTTCTTTACCTAATAGGACAAATTTTATGTACTTCGCCTTGGGCAACATTTTAAACCTTTGTGGGAGGAAAGGTTGGAGTGAAAATTTTGCCAGGCGAACGCTGTCGCTGTTGAAGCGACTGGGTTCAAGATAGTGTAGTGAACCGCTTTTCTCGGCCCGATAGCTATCGGGGGTAGAGGAATGGGGTGGAACGGGCTGTGATTTCCATACGAATTTGATGTTATGAGCCGATTAGGAATGCTATTCGGCTCATATTTTAGGATATTTTGAGGTGGTTACTTAAATCGCTGTTTAAACCTATTTGTAACTATGCAAGACATTCAGCTTAACTCATTCATTTTAATAGACTTCATGTTCTCAAAATTGGTTCAACTTGTTATAACTTGCAGATTAACGTCTCCCACGGTTGCAAGATAATGACTTGTTGTTGATAGCAATGACAATATACTATCAGATGCATTTGCTTTTGATAATGATGGTTGTACAATGTAAATGTGAAATTTTGTATCAAGATTCCATTTTACTGAAGTATAAAGTGATTCAAGGTCTTCCACTGAGCCTTTTATCAGACGTGAACACTCTTGACCTTTTTCCCTTTTAACAATTCGCTTCAAAAGATGAACAAACAGTTCTTTCCCTTCTCTATATTTCCAGTTCAAGGATTTTTGGGCTTGCCCGCAGACTTGATAAAAGTTTTCAATGTTATTACTTACATTGCCACCCTTCGCATATTTCAGATGAAATAGATGAATATCTATTTTTCCTTTTGATTTATTTATGGCCAAAACGTCTGCAATTTCTCCTGAACCATCGTCATCATAAATTATATCATAATCATCCATAATTCTTTGGATAAACTGATATTGAATAGAATCTTGTATATAGGGTTTAATGCCCATAGATTCCTTATTTAAAGATACACCTGTCCAATCCCAACTTTGTAATAAGTCCTTATTGAATTTTTCTACCGGGTCATTTGGCTTAAAGTAGTAATTTAATTCAAGTTGCGAGCCGTCTGCAAAAAATATTACAGGATAAAATTCATTTAAAAAATCCTCTATTTTCTCAACTTTACTTCCATAACTCACAGTTGCATCGGTATTACCAATTCTCACTATTTTACAATCTGGCGTAGATATTCCATCAACTAATTTAGTTCCTAAAATAATTTCGAATTCAATACTTAAATCATCACAATCCCAAGAAAATTTAATTGGCTTTTCGATATTTGAATCTACTATGTTCAGTTCAGAATAAGAAAGGTCGTATGTTTTCTGACTATTTTTTACTTTGAATAAAAATCTATGTTCTGGATGCCTGTATATTTCAGCGTTCCAATCTAAAGTTATTGGAAGGGTATGAGTAGGACGATTTACAATCACCGTTGGAATAATAGTATTCTTTAAAAATATATTTGGATTGATGTTTGGATTGATAAGAACACTTCCTAAATTCTCACACCAATCATTTAGTTCTTTTAAATTTCCGCGAAGATATGCCCAAACTTTACCTTTGACAGAACATCCTATGGAAACCTGCTCCCCTGACTTATATCCAGTACCAAAAGTATTGTTTTTCTTTAGGGTTCCTTGTTCGAGTTGTTTGATACCATCTTCTACATTTTTACCAAAAAATGATTGATAACTAATGTCTTGTCCAATTCCTTTTCGACCTCCGAAATTATAAAGTCGTAATCGCTTGACATCGTGAAAAACCCTAAAAACATTCATTCCGTTTATAATGGAATTCGGTTCATCGAATATGGCATTAATCAATTTTTCACTTTTTAAAGATTTAAATGATGTATGAACATAGGCTAAATTACTTTCTTTCCTTTTGTCCCAGTGAACAACCAACAAATCCCACTGTAGGTTTTTAACTGAATCAAATGTTCCCCAATCGGTTCTTCCTGTTTTACCTAAAATGACCACTAAAGTTTTGTTGTCGTCATTTACATCACTAAATTGATGTTCATAAGAGTTGATATTTGATATACCTTCACGCCAATGACTTGGATACCATTGTTCGCAAGAAACTTTATAAACTTCAGCGCTCAGCGCTGGATTTATTGATTCAAATGGTATTTCAGATTCTGTTAAGTTTTTAAAACCTCCTAAAAATGTTTGAAAATCAAGTTCGCTCTTGGTTGCTCCTTCACTTATTTTTGGAAGTAAGGCATTCCAATCACTCCCTTTGGCGTAAAGCTCATCAAGTTCTTGCTGAATAGGTGGATATGCTAAATTGGTTATAAATGTTGCATCCCCAATATTATCTCCAGATGTTCTAGTAAACCTTCCAATAAATTGAAGCATAATAGGAATGCTTTGTCGGTCATCATGTATAGCTGCAATTTTCAGTTCTGGTAAATCAAACCCTTCGCCAAGCATATCGACACAAACAATTATTTTATGCTTTAAAAGTTTTATATCATCTATTTTCTGTTTCAATCCAGCAATTCCTGTATAAACCAATACAGGATTTAAGTCAGAATGAGAGGAATAAAATTTAAAAACCTCCTTAGCTCTTCCTTTTGTTTTGCATCTTGCGAGAAGGGCGTGGTTTAAATTGTTCAATATATCCTCTCTTAAAACAGAGATTGCCTTTTCTGCAATAGCCTTATCTGCACTTTCTATATTATATTCTCTTATAGGTTTAAACAGTATATTTTTGTAGTAGTCCTGTTCTTGTGCTGCTTTCAATGAGAATTCATATATGAATTTTCCATCAAGCTTTTTCTGGTCGTTTCTGAATGGTGTTGCAGTAAATAGAAATACTTTATGTTTATCAAATAAATCAATAAAATCTCTCCAAGTTTTAGCTTCCGAATGATGCGCTTCATCAATGAAATAATGAGAAAAAGTATCGCTTATAATTGCTTTCTGCGTTTGTTCGGAACCAGATAAAATACTCATTGTTGTAACTACAACATTAACTTTCGAAAGAAATACCTTAAGCTCATCTTCGTCTTTAAACTTTTTTGTAATTAGTCCGACAATTGGATTTAATGCACTCGCAGCAACTATATTAAATTTTTTGAGCAAGCCAAGTGTAAAAAACTTTTTAAATATTTGTTCTCTTAAAGCGTCAGATGGTACTGATATAAGTAACTTATCGCATTGATTAGCAATTAAAGCCGAAATCATTGTTTCTGTTTTACCAGTTCCTGTTGGCATTACAACAATACCCTTATCGCTTTGGTTCTGTATGTGAGACAATATTGCATACAAAGCACCAAGCTGTGGCGGTCTCAAGCCGTTTACATTTTTCTTTAAATTTTCTTTTATAAAATTGAAGTTTCCGAGCCACGATTCATTTACTTCCAAAGGATGTTTTATAGCTATGGAAGGATGTTTTATCCAACGTGTGAGTTTAAGCTCTGAGCGAATAAAGTCTTTTTTAATTGGCTTTTTTGAAGCTAATAATACGTATTCAATCCCAGCTGGAACTTTAAGGTTTTTATCCGTCGAAACTAGTATTCTATTTCCATTTGAGTTAAAAATAAATGGGGCTTCGCTTTCCAACATACAGTTTGAAAAACTCTTCTCACTTGAAAAAAATTGTTTGGCTACATTTCCATTTTTTTCGTAATGATAATATTCAACATCTGGTGTTAATACTGTAATCATATTTTAAGGTTTAATTATCCTCCACAATCATTATTTCTTCCTCCGTCAACCCATAGAGCTGATAAACCATTTGGTCAATTTCAGCTTCGGTTTGTGTGATTTGGGATTGTAAATCTTGGACTTCTTTCTTTTTGTTATTAAAAGCATCCATCCAATCTATCTCATCTAACTTAGTAAGTTTTGCAATAGGTTTTTGTTCCTGTTTTAGACGTTCTTTATTGGTTACTTTTATGGCTTTGTTGAATTCTTTAATGAAATCGCCAAAATCAAGCTCGTTCCAGTTTTTTAGTTTTTTGGTCAATTTGTGTAATGGATATTGACTTAGGTAGAAATCTTCAAACTTTGATATTGTTAATTCAAGTTTGCTTGTTAGGGACAATATTGTCGTGGAAAAATTCTCAAACTTTGAACTATCAATGTTTTCAGAATTAGGAAGCCCAAAAGGTTCTAACACTTTACGCTTCACACCAATGTAACCGCCTCTCAAAACATTTCCTGAACTTGATAAATAAAACCAGAATAGTTTACTATTAAGTATTGGTAAAACACTTTTATAAGAATATGCGGATTTCTCGGATAGTAATAATGTATGGCATTTACTATTATGATAAAAGTTGTTCAAATCTAATGTAAAACTACCACCAAAACATACCTCAGGTGTTATTAGCTTTGGTTGTTCCAAAATTGAGATTGCCTGATTCCTACTATATTGATACCAGTAGTCGTTATCAAATTTACCTTTCTCTCTATCTCTTAAAATACTTTCGAATTGTCTTAAATACTCAAATGCCTTTGGGTATTTTGAACTCAAGAAATCTGGTTCAATTAATGTAGCCTTATCATTCTCTATTGAATATGGAAATATTAACCATTCATTGTTCTTCAGGTTGGTGTATGGTTTTATATCTTGACCACGTAAATGTGGTTTTAATATACCAACTTCAATATAATGTGTTTGTCCTGTAATATCTTCAGGTTTTATTTCTAAATAACCTCCTGACACAGTACCTTCAACGCAAAATACAGCATCTTTACCAGTTATAATTCCCTGAACAAATCGAGTGAATTCAGTCTTTAAACTTAAAGGTTGGGAAAGAAGCTTATCAAGTATTATCCCAATATTCTCATCGGTCAGAATCCATTGCTCACTTGTTAAATTATCATATCTTATTTTTCCAAAATCAATTTTTTCAAATAAATCGTTTGGATTAATCTCTTTGTATAGAAATGTATCACTCCTATTTTTTGCTAAATCAATAATGCAGGTATACGTTGTTGCATCTTGAAATACCAAATCAGAGCCAAAACTTACCAGTTCTGTAATAGCTCTCTTCTCTAATAAATATTCCCTAATACCTTTACCGAAATCCGCTATTAGAAACTTGTGAGGCAGTATGAAAGAAACACAACCTTGTTGATTAATTAAATTGTATGACTTTTCTATGAATAAAGCATAGATATCATAGTTTCCAGTTGTCGACTTATAATTTTTCTCATAGTATATAGTATGGTCAAAATAATACTCTTTTAAACTTTGGACTCTCACATAAGGCGGATTCCCAATAATCACATCAAAACCACCTTTTTCAAACACTTTCGCGAAAGCGATTTCCCAATTAAAGGCTTTATCTCCTGCAACACTTTTACTGTCTATTAAGCTGTTACCGCACTTAATATTACTACTTAAATCGTTTAGTTTACGTCGTGGTTGAGCAGTACGTAACCAAAGTGATAGTTTAGCGATTTCTACACTTTCTTCGTTAAGGTCTACACCAAAGATGTTGTTTTCTAAAATGGTATTTTCTATATCCGGAAACTGTAAGCCACCACCTAATACTTTCGCTTTTAACTCGTCTATATAGGTATGCTCTTTTATTAAAAAATCTAATGCTTGGTTTAAAAAAGCACCAGAACCACAAGCTGGGTCACAGATGGTAATTTGCAATAACCAGTTGCGATAGGTATCCAGAATAGCAACCAATTTTTCAATTGTTGCTTTGTTACGGTTCTTACGTCCTTTAAAATATTCTTCTTCGTGGAAACCTAACTCGGCTTTCTTTTCTTCACAGAGTTTGCCTACAGTATTTTCTACGATGTACTTAGTAATGTATTTGGGTGTGTAAAAGACACCATCTTTTTTACGTTTGCTTTTTTGCTTGTCGAATTCGCCACCTTCAATCTCTGCGTTTACACTTTCTATCTCGTTTAATGAGTTTTCAAAGATGTGTCCTAATATGTTTACATCTACCTGACTTTCAAAATCGTAATTAGCCAGTTTTAAGGTGTATTTATACAACAGGTCATTATCTATATCCAGGCTGTCTAAAATGGCATCAGGTTTAAACAAACCCCCATTGTAAGCATAAATTTCTGCACGCTTTTCCGTGCCTTTTCGACCTACATCCAAAAAATTAAAATACTGTTTGAAAAGGCCATATAAGGGTCTTTCATCTCCAAAATCCCAATCGTCTTTCCACTTGTTTAGTATTTGTAATGTAGAGTTGGATGGCAGCAGCATTCTATCTTCTGCAAAGAAGATGAACAGGAAACGGTCTATGAGTCTCTGTGACTTTTTAAATAAAGTGAGTTTTACATTTTTCTCCAGTCGTTGCAACTCTGCTTGGGTATGCTCATCGAAATCTTGTTCATTACCAATTAGATTAGCTTCGTTTCGCAATCGTTTTGCATTACGCTTTACCAAATCACGAAACAACTCTCTCTTAAAAACCGAATAATCACTGTAAAACGACTTTGTGATTTTTTCTTCTTCTACTATGGATGCCTCTTTAATTGTAAGCGGTAGATTTCTAAGTATGTTATCCTTGTGTAAGCATAAGTACAGTAATTGAAAACGTTCTTGTGATAGCTCAAAGAGGTTAAACTCTTCAAACTCGGTGGCATCATTAACGTAAAAACGAAGCTTTTCAAAGTTTGAGGTAATGACATAGACACAGCCTTTTTGATTTGCCTTATAATCAAATGCTTGCCTTCGTATGCTTTCTAAATCCTTGGTTTTTGTTCCTTTTAATTCTATAACACCAATAGCTTGGCCGTCTTTAAGTATAGCACCATCTGCCTTGCGTGCATTTTTTTGGTTTTTAAACTCTGTGGTAATGTTGTACTTGGGACTGGGGTTAATGGTGTAGCCCAAGATGTTGACAAAAAGTTGTGTTAGAAAGGTAGCTTGAAACTGCTCTTCTTTACTACTCTTAATATTCTCTTGTATTGTAGGATTTAAAAAATACTTCTGATACTTCTTGTATGCTTTTTCAACTGCTACATTGTCTTGCAGGCTGCTATGTTGTTTAAGTACTGATGTTTGAAATAATGCCATTCGACTTTATATAGTATTACAACGTTTCTTTAAAAGAAAACATAATTTGCTTGGATGAAACACAGCTTTTCCAAAGTGAGCTGTATAATTTTGATTTTTTTTACTGCCTTTATATCTTGTTTATCAATTCGCTTTTAAGCCATTCAAAAGCTTTTTCCTGATTATATGCTATTCCCGTTCTCAATAAAGCCTCCATATCTCCTGTAAAATTGGGATCTTGTTCTTTTTCTTCCGTATTTATTAAAAACTCTTTTCGACTTGGCGGTCTATTTCCAGTTGAAAATGTTGTGTACTTTTTAAAACATTTAATGATTTGGTCAATGTCCAATTTCATTAGAAAGCTTTCAAGTTGTGCTAATTTTATGGTTGTTTTTGCATTAAGTATTTATAGCCTGATTAGGTCTTTATATATTCGGTTAGTTATTTTCTCTGGTATTTCCTGTTCTGTTGAAATCTCCATCCATCTTGGAATCAACGCCTGCACATCCTCAATAATCCCTTTGGGATTTTTAATGACAAATTCTTCGGCAATCGTTAGCACGTCTTTTAAAGTAATCTCAGTGCGCTTTCCATTAATAGACAAAGCTCTAGCCGTAGTTTTAAATGTAAACAGTGGATTTAGTGCATACGTCAAATCGTATGCTGGTCCTATATTCCAGCTATCTTTTTCTTTGTTATAAATAAAACTGTGGTTCTTTAAATGGTCGTCTACGTTTCTAAATACAACATTAAATACCATACGTTTAAACAGTTGTTGTAAATCTTTATGTGGCACTTCCAATCCTAAGGCTACCTTAAACACATTTTCATAAGACAAGTTTTCTGGTTGACTTTTAAAATCCCAACCTGTTAGCCCTGTAACAGTCAATACGTGTTGCTTTTCTCCGTTTTGTCTGTCATAACGTAAGGTGGCGAAGTGCTTATTTTCTATTAGCTTAGACTGCATCATATCAATACCTGCTTCTTGTGCTAGCAAATAATAAGCGTATTCCACTTTTTCTTTGTTGTAGCCATCGCTATCGTCAAGGTGTAGCTTGACTAGATAGTGGTTGTATTCGTCGCTAGTTTCTCTATCACCTGCTATAATTGCTCCTGTTTCCTTATGTTCTGAGATTAAAATTTTTGGTCTTGCGCCACCTGCAGAACTCCCTATTTTAAAAACGTTTAATAATGATGATTCATCAAGAGAAGCACCAGACGTGTTGTCCTTTAGCTTTAAAACGGTTGACAAAATGCTAATAATATCATCTATGTTGATAGAAGTAGTATTTGGTAGTTCTTTCACAGGTTTGTATTCCAAAGCACCCATACCACGATCTGCTACATAAGCCAACTGTTCTAATGGTGTTACTTTCTGAATACCTCTTGCTGTTAGCCATTCTTGAAAAATGAGGTTACCAAAGGTATCTGGCAACGAATCGGCTATCATTGGTGGTAATCCCTGGAAGGTGTCTTGTTGGAATTCGGTAAATACCTGTGCAGGTTTTGTACGTTTAAAAATAAACGGAAATAGTTTTGAGTATTGGCCAGACTCCAAAAAATCAGGATTATATTGAAAAATTGATTTACCCTGATCTATATCATAGCCTAGTTTCCCTATCTCTTGACCGAAAGCAATTATAGCTAATGTTTTATCTCTAGCCATCTATTAATACAGTGAAATGTCGTTTTGTTCATCAACGACTTGATTAACGCCTTTAAAAATGGATTGTAGTAAACCGAAATGATTGGCAATCTTTAAAACTGTATCCAAAGTGGCATTTTTACCACTTTCAAATTTCTGAATCGTATATCTAGACAACCCTAAAGCATCGCCAAGATCTTGTTGAGACATATCGTAACTTTGTCTTTTAGACTTACAAAGCTCGCCCAGCCTGGATTTTACAGCTTTGATTGTAATAGAATCAATCATAATTGTTTATTATAGTACACAAATATAAGTAAAATTAATAAAATGTGTATTATAGTAAACATTTTTTTAATCTAAGATTAAGACTGGATTCAAGAGTCATCAGAAGTATACGGAATACCTTACTTCTAATTCAAATAGAGGCAAAACCTTTAAGAACTTCCAAAAATTCATCAACAAATTGCTAATTCGGTATCATAACATTTAAGAATCCTAAAGACCGCTGAACTAAAAAAATCAAACTTTGATTAGCTCTCTTTTTTCCAACTTAGAGAAAAGTATCTTTTTTATCCGTACTCTTCAGTATACAAAGGCGCATCGGTAAGATCACTTATTATCGAAGATTTATAAAAATCAAACCAATGGGTAAATAACTCCCAACTTAGGTCTGGATAGTCCTCTTCATTTGTCCACTGCCCAAATAGTTCACTTATGAAGATGGTTTTCCAGTACTTATTTAATTCCTTTTTAGGGTTGTCTAGAAATAGCTCATCTTCTAGTAAATAAGTGTTGTAATCTGAAATATTTTCTATGCTAACGGGAGTTAGATCGGGTGTAAGGGCATTGCTCCAATCGTAAAAGGGTTGTTTAGGTACTACTAAGAGTGCACTACGGTTTATGGTGGGATGGTTCATCATTGTTTATGTTTTAGGGTTTCTTACGCTTTCGCGAAAGCGTAAGAATGCAAAGTAAAAATAAGAGTTACGTTGCAACTAGAGACCTTTTAACAAAACGTGATATGCACGGGTAGATGATCTCATAAGTTTCTTGCTAGGCTTATGTTATAAAAAAGAAGCACCTTGACCAGATTCAAAAGCATACAGGCTCAGCCAATAATTCAAAAAGTACTTTAGAAATGAGTTCACGGATCCTTTTTCCCTGAAATTAAATCAAAAGCCTGCAAATAAGAAAAAACCGCAGCATAGATGCTTGCGGTTTTATATTTCAAAGGCGTTGCCTGTAGTCCTAAGATTCCCCCGATTCTTAGGGTATAGACTCCACATACAATGAAATGGTCTAATCCCCTGTTCCTATAGCTGGATTAAATTCAGCAAAGATGCCATCAGGATTTTCTCGTACAACCCACACGTGTAATTGCCACTGACTTAAATTGGTATTTAAATGCCATACATCCAGATCACCAGTAAAACCTTCTGGAGGTGCTCCTGGATTTTCCAGGTCCTCCACAGGTACGACAAATTCTACGGCGACCATCTGCATGATACCATTTGTATCAGGAGCATATAAGACTATTTCTGGTTCATCTAGTTTCACGATGTCATCCACTCGTGACGGGGATAAGTAATGATGTCCCATATTGGGCACAAAACCAGAAACATCTATAAATCCTTCATCGGCAGCCACTTGGACATCCCTATATTTAGCGGTGGCCGTCTTAAGCTCGTTTACTTCAATTTCCCACAGTGCTAAAGATTCTTCATTGTCATCATCTGTGCTACAGCCTACCGTAAGAGTACTAAGAGCGATGAGCACATACATTTTTAATAAGTGTTTAGTTTCCATAATCTTGAGTTTTAAAAAATTTTAATTTATACAAATCGAATTCCGTAGTTAGCACAAATCTGGGCGACCCGTTCAAGATCTGGGGGGCCATCAGGTAACGCGTCCAATTCTTCAAACATAAGCTCCATCCCTGCGGGAAAGGCGCTGGTGGCCATACTTGCGGTTTCCATCCCGACTATTTCCCAAGCATGAGGAATATTTTTTGGCGCATAAGCCATATCTCCAGGACTCAACACGACCGTGTTGGTACCCACTGTTATTTTTACCTGTCCTTTTAATACTCTAAAAATCTCATCTTCTTTCGTATGTATGTGCATAGGTATTCCCATTCCAGGCGGCGCTTCGTTGACCCATTCGGTGATTTGATTGTTCGTATCAGCTCCACTCAGTTTATGGGTTTGAATTTCTCCGAGTACCTTTAATACTTCACCCTCTCCGCTCAGCATGATTTTTTCTTTAGTAGCTACTGTTGCCTGACTTAATGATGCCTTTGAGGCAGGAAAAGACCGCTTGATCGGAATAAGCGTGAGTAAGCCAGCGCTCCCTAATTGAGTCAAAAACTTTTTTCTGTTCATGATGTCTGTGTTTGAATTATAGGTTTTCTAGACCCTTTACAATGTTGATACAAACCTATTTCTAGTCCACATACTAGAATGACATAGAAGTTGCAAAGAGTGATTGTTTTGTAACATCAAAGTGACTATGATACCAAATTGTTACTTAATGAAACCTGAGTGTTACTGGCTGATTCTTAATATTTTGACCTTAGCTTTATCAAAAGGAACTGATGATTTCAGTATCTTTTGGTTTCAGAACAATGAAAAATAGTCTACCGCTTTTATTTTTCCATTTGTTGATCGTACTTTCTGTGTGTGGTCAAGAACTCTATGAACTGGATCCAAAATACCCCGTGCATGAATTAGGGGACTACCTTAAAGTCTATCCCGACACCAATGAAGAGGTAACAGCAACCGATATTCTTACCAATACCTCTGGTACTTTTATACCAGGTAACGAACTTCCCCGCTATTTTATGGGACAAGAAAGACTGTGGGGTGAATTAAACTTTATCGCTGTCGATAGTCTTCAAGGATGGACACTCCATTTTAAAGATATTTTTATTGGCGGTCCAGCTTGGGTAAAGGGCAATGGAAAAGTAGATGTTTATGCTTTTGCCGACGAACAGCTTTTATTTCATAAAAAAACAGGTCCTGGATATTCAAGAAGTGATAGAGACATTAAAGAAAACTGGGTGTTAAATAGAATTCGTCTCGATCCTGTGCCGGTAGGTACTCCAGTAACATTAGTATTTCGCGTAAGCGGGAATAACTTTGGGTACCCCCCATTTTTTAATCTAAATTTTCGAGGACCGTCTCAGGCCTATTACCACGAAATCAATGAGTTCAACAACGGGTTCTATATTTTTATGCTAGGCGTTACCTTTATTATTTTATTGTATCATTTGCTACAATACCTTTATGTTAAGGACACCATTTTTTTATATTTCTCCCTTTGGGTTTTCTTCTGTTTTATGACCTTGTTGATGTCTGTAGGCGGGGTACTGGATCACATTTATGAGTACAGTTTTATTTTTTGGTTCTTTTTTTCACAGGGAGTCTATTTCGTGTTTTGGTTTTTTGGGCGGTCCTTTATTCAGTCCAAAGAAAAGTTCCCTAGATTGGACAAGTGGATACTAGCACTAGCGTCGTTAATGATCCTGTATATGGTCATTGTTATAGCTACAGTGGTATTTACCTCTATTCAGCCCCGAATGATAGCAGTAGGCGCCTCTAATCACATTATGGTCTTTATCAACTTTCTAGGGTTGGTATTGAGTATTATTATCGCCTCACGTAAAGACAATTTTGCGAGGTACTTTGGTATGGGGGCCATCATCGGACTGGTGCTTTTGATAATTGGGAGTGCTTGGTCTGCTGGTTGGATCAACTTTCCTGGCTTTGAACCACACTCTTGGGCTATGTTTGCTCAAATAATCATATTCTCTTTCGGGATTGCTTACCGGCGCCAAGTGATTATGAAAGCGAATAATGAGGCAAAATTAGAAGCCCAATGGAATATTGCCGAAATGAACCGCATGAAAGATCTGGACGATATTAAAACGCGCTTTTTTGCCAATATTAGTCATGAGTTCAGAACCCCTCTGACCTTGATTAGTGGTCCTTTAGAGCGCGCCAAGAAAAGTTCGGAGACTGGCTCTGGAGATTCAATACTCCTCCCCAATAAAGTGTATTCGCTTATAAAGAAGAATACCAACCGATTGCAAATCTTGATCGATCAACTGCTAGACATCGCCAAAATAGAAAGTGGTGCAATTCACTTAAATTTGACTCAGGGCAGATTGATCCAATTTATCAAGTCTATCGTATTCTCCTTTGAGAGCGTGGCAGAAGAACAGAGTATTAGTCTGAATTCTAATTTTGCAGAGGAGTTGGAGAATGCATATTACGACAAAGACAAGCTAGAAAAAATACTCAACAATCTCCTTTCCAATGCCTTTAAATATACTCCTCAAGGCGGAGCTGTCAATGTAGCGGTAAGTCATACTGAAGAATGTGTATCTATTGAAATAAGCGATACCGGTGCTGGTATGTGTAAGGAAGAAGTCGATCGGATATTTGATCGCTTTTATCGAGTTGAGGGTAGCGAAGCCAAAGGATCGGGTATCGGTCTAGCGCTAACCAAAGAACTAATCGATCTACAAAATGGGATCATCAGTGTTCACAGTAGAAAAGGACGGGGCACCTCCATAAAGGTCAGGTTACCGATTACTCCAAACGGATTCCCGGAAAGCGTACTCCTACAAAATAATAAGAGGGATGCATCACCCATCAAGTCAGCTCAAACGATTGTGCCACTTAGTGAGAATGGTGCTATGCACACTCCAGTAGATAACCATGAAAACTTAGTATTGATAGTCGAGGACAATACAAGTTTGCAGGATTTCATTTTCGAAATTTTAAAAGATCAGTACACCTTGATCACAGCCGATGACGGATTACAAGGCGAGCGAATGGCCTTCGAGCATATCCCAGATCTTGTGATAAGTGATGTGATGATGCCTAAAAAAGACGGTTACGAACTTTGTAATAGTTTAAAGAACAATGTAAAGACTAGTCACATTCCCATTATCATGCTTACGGCCAAAGCTGGAAAGTCCAATAAGCTGGCTGGGCTTATGCAGGGCGCAGATGCCTATCTCACCAAACCCTTTGATGCCGAGGAACTCCTAGTCCGAATCAAAAACCTGATTCAAGCTCGCAAGAAAATTTGGGAACAATTTAAATCATTGGACCTTCCACTGATATCTGATCTTGAACTCAAATCGGTAGATGATGTGTTTGTACAAAAAGTGGTAAAGACTATTAAGGAAAACCTTGACAACGAGTTACTGTCAGTAGAAGACATAGCCTCCCGAGTTGGATTTAGTCGGGCGCAATTACATCGCAAACTTAAGGCATTACTTAATAAATCGGCTGGGCAATTAGTTTCTGAGATACGTTTGAATGAAGCTAGAAAAATGCTGGAAAATAAAGTAGGTTCAGTATCGGAAATTGCCTATTCAGTTGGCTACAGTAATATGTCTTACTTTACGAAGAGCTTTAAAGAGAAGTTCGGACTACTCCCAAGCAAGGTGTAGTTCTCTATGTCAATCTTTAGTTTCCCAAAAAAATGATGTATTTATAATTTCAGCATAGTCTGGAATTTTTGGTTATTTATTAGAATTTCTAAATGTAATAGCAAAATATGATCTTCTTACCATTGAATTTTAACCAGTGATGGACATTTGTCTTTGCCAGCTATACGATGCGGTGTAATACTGTAAGTTCTTCATATATGATACACTCATCAATACTCTTTAATCTTTACGTCTATAGTTGGGGGTGCGGGTGGTAAATTCTTAAAGGGTTTTTCGGGATGGTTCATTCGATTAACATGTGGACGATAGTAATGTTCATGATTTAGACACAATTGAAGTATAAGTCTAAAATTTTCGCTTTTATCGACATACGGCATTGAACAATGATGTTTATTGAACTCTAAATACATCAATTAGCTCCAAAACACTACATAAATGGTAAACTTTTGTTAAAAAGGGGCGGTTTCGGTGGAGGTAGAAAACAAGACAGCTCTTAGCCCCTAAAAACACTAGAAAAATCAGATTTAAGATAGTTCCTCTTTCTCCGCGAAAAGACCATTAAATGGCACAAAAACCCTGTAAATATTTAATTACAGGGTTTTTTATTTTATAAAATATCCTTTAATGTCAAATAAAGTCAGGTGTACAACGTTGGGGAATCTAGCCAATGGATTTAGAAACTATAAATCAGGTTTTTTCCTATAGGTCCTACCAATGGGAACAATAACCTTATTAATGTAGATTCTGTTTCCCTCCGTTGCGCTAATAGCATCTTTGTTTACGATAAACGAATTATGTACACGAATGAATTGCTTGGGTAATTCTTGCTGGAAATCTGAAATTTTATGAAGTGTAAGCAATTTTTCTGTTTTAGATACTATCTTACAATAATTACCCTGTGCTTCAATGTAAAGAATGTCACCCAGTTTTACACGATATTTCTTTTTATCAACTTTGATCTCGACATAATCTTTAGGGGCACAAGTTGATTTTTCTTTGTCTTGTTTAAACTCCAAAACCTTGTTTACTGCTTTTAGAAAGCGTAGGAAGGAAAAAGGTTTTAATAGGTAATCCGTTATTGGTAATTCATAACCTTCCAAAGCAAATTCCTTATAGGCAGTGGTAACAATTATTTTGGGAGGGTTTTTAAGGGTTTTGAGCATATCAAAGCCTGAGAGTTTTGGCATATTAATATCCAAAAATAGCAAATCTAATTTCTCGCGTTGTAAAAGTTCTATGGCTTGAAAAGCGTCATAACAATTACCTGCCTTCTCTATGCTGCTAATCTCATTGGCAAACTGTTCGATGATTTTATGAGCGATGGGCTCGTCATCAATGATAGCATATCTAATCATTTTATTGATAATGACATTTTCGCACGATATGTTGTCGCATTTTCAGTTAAATCTAAACTATGTCGATTTGGATACAGATACTGTAACCTCTTTTTTAGATTCATTAAACCCATACCGTTTAGTTTATTCTCAATTTTTCTTTCGTAATTATTCTCAACTTCAAAAGTAACAGTATGGCCTTCTTGGAATAAATGAAAGCGTACAAAAGCATTCTTGGCAAGGCTTTCAATACCATGTTTAAAGGCATTTTCAACCAGCATTATAAAAAGAAGCGGCGCGACCAATTGAGAGTCATCTTGTACATCTTTTAAAAATTCAATATCTACATTTTTTTGATATCGTATCTTTTGAATATCTATATATTCTTCAAGATAAGAAATTTCATTTTTGAGGGGGGTTAGGTTCTTTTCTCCCTCATAGATAGTGTAGCGCATTATCTCGGATAATTTCAAAATGACTTCTGGAGTCTTATCGGATTTTGTCATAGCTAATCCGTAGAGGTTATTGAGCGTATTGAAAAAGAAATGCGGATCTATTTTACTTTTTAGCAAGCTCAATTCGGCTTCCGTTTTTTCGTTTTTGAGCAGTCTATAATTTCTTATCAGTTTATAAAACCAAGAAATGGCCGAATAGCCCAAAACCGAGAAAAACAATACTTGAAAAATCAAAAAGTAAGTTTCATAAACCGCTTCTGACGATTTTTCGATTTCCTGTTTATAGTATACCATCCCAATACTGGCGACTATAAGCAAAAGAGTTGCCAAGATTTTTGAGAAGTTTTTTTGGTTTCTTGAAAACATCTTGTAAAGATATTTTTATAAATAAAAGACAACAAATTATTTGATACACAGCCTATTTTCAGGTATAAAATGTACAAAAACCAACATAGATACCATTGAATATAAAATTGAGGTTGATTACATGAGAATTGGTTCCGTCAATCATTCTTATTAAAAAATCACTTGTTAAGATTCTAGATTTGAGGAATCTTAAAATTTTATCTAATGAAAACATTAAAGTTTGTTATAATAATATCCATACTACTTTGTTCTAAAAACTTAATACCCCAATCATCAGTTCAACCAAAAACCAAATCTATTGATACATTGATGAACACCAATATTCCAGCCATTATGGCCAAAGCAAATGTACCGGGCGCCGCAATCGCCATTATTAAAAACGGTCAGGTTATCTATGAAAAAGGGCACGGTCATGCAGATAAAAACAAAGAAGTAGAAGTAGGACCAACAACAGGTTTCAATATTGGCTCAATCTCAAAACTCTTTACGGCATGGGGTATAATGAACTTGGTCAAAAAAGGGAAGCTCAACCTCGATATTCCTGTTGAAACCTATTTGACTCGTTGGAAATTACCTGAATCTGAATTTGACCATAACAAGGTTACCATTAGAGCATTGTTAAGCCATACTGCTGGGGTATCAGTTCACGGTTATCCAGGCTTTCATCCAAACCACAAACTGCCAAGTCTAGAAGCTTCCCTTACAGGTGAAAATGGTCCGATACGAGAAAATGAAGCCGTTAAGTTAATCTTAGAACCACAAACCCAGTTTAAATACTCTGGTGGTGGCTATACTATTTTGCAACTGATCATTGAAGAAGTGACAAGACAGAAGTTTGAGAATTATATGCAAGAACATGTTCTTCAACCACTTGGTTTGAACGACACGAGCTTTACCATCAATGAAATGATTTTATCAAAATCCGCTAAACCGTATGATAAGGACGGAAACGAAATCTATCTGGAACAATTTACTGCAAAAGCAGCAGCTGGACTGCATACCACTCTCAAAGATTTGGCCATTTTCGCGAAAGCCCAATTCTCCGAGAATCCAGTTCTGTCTCAAGAAACAATAAAAGAAATGATACAACTCATTCCAACGACACAAACAGAAAGAGGTGCCTATGGTTTAGGGTATGCCATACATAATTTTGGCCCAATCAAAGTTGTTGGTCATGCAGGAACTAATACAGGTTGGGAAGCTGGTTTTATGATGGATTTTAATGACCGAGATGGCTTTATTGTCCTTACCAATAGTTCCAATGGGAAAAAAGTAGCAATGAACCTGCTACAGACTTGGGCAAATTGGCGTATGAACAAATAACCAGTATAGCATATGTTTAGACAAATCTTTTTTATCTCCTTTTTCTGGGTCTTTTTAGTGTGTAATGCCCAAGAAAATAATTCAATAGTTTCCTATCAAAAAAAGATTATTTCAAAACTGACTGGGAAAGAGGTTATTGATGCGGGTATTTACCTTCACCAACGAGCTACTTATAAAGAACGATTTATAACCGCTAACTATCTAGCAAAAGAACTAAGAAACTTAGGATGGTTTTCTGAGTTGCAGAATTACCGAAAATCTCAGAGCAATTATTTTTTGGACCTGTTCTTTCGACCGAATAGGGGTAATAATGTAGTTGGAAAACTCTTGGCTACAGTTACAACTAAAGAATATATTATTTTGGGCGCTCATTACGATTCAGAGAGAAATTCACCAGGCGCTGTTGACAATGCTAGCGGTGTTGCACTATGCTTAGCACTTGCGAAAGAATTGAAGCAACTAGAACACAGAAATTATAATGTTTTAATTGTATTTTTTGACCAAGAGGAAGATGACGAGGTGGGCAGCACGACTTATGTTGAAAGCATTCAGAAAAAAATTCTTGATGTAAATTCCGTCCATATTTTCGATTTGATTGGCTATGATTCAGATGGAGATTTTGCCCTAACATTACAATCGCCAACACCCTTTTTGGAAGAAATATATAGGAGCGAAGCTGAAGTGCGTAAAATTCCTATTCAAATTATTAATGGTGCCGGTTCAGACAACAAACCTTTTATGGAAGCAGGTTATCCGACAGTTCATCCATTTGAGGAATTGGACGATAGGACACCTTATTATCACAGTAGTAAAGATACTTATGAAACCATAAACTTTGGTTTTTTGGCAAACACCACTCAATACATTAAAAGTATTATTACAAAAATTTTGGAAAATGATGAAGATGTTTAAAGATAAATCAAAGTTGAAACGGATTGTTTTATATCTAAGTTTCTTACCGTTATTAATCCACATTGTACAGCACTTTTTGGCCAAGTCTTACTTTCCTTTATTATTTGTGCTAACATCTGTAATTCTACTTATTTTTCTGCGGAAACTAAAAATTGTATCCCTGCAACATATCATTAAAACTTGGTCTATCCTTATAACAGGGCATGGAATTATTCGTCTTGCCCTGGCGGTATTGGTTTCTTTAGCTGGAAATAGTGTTCCTTCTCAAATTTATTATCAATTAGATTTTTGGTATTTTTTTATTTCAATAGTCCTCATATTCTTAGGTTTTTGGCTATTAATGAACAGAAAACAATCACCTGAAGAACTTAAAACTAATTAAAATGGATTACTTGATTTTAGACAAAGTGATTAGTACAAGTAAAACATAATGTATTAAACCAAGCTTAGAAATCCTAATCAACGCACTTAACAAACCTTTATGGTTTTAAGCAATTTCGCAAACGTTCTAAACTTGTAACTTTTTTGTTGAAAAGGCAATTTGGTAGGTGTAGAATTTTAATAAGCTTTTAAGTTATATAAATACTATAAAAATGAAACTTTGAATAGTTACTCTTTCTCCTCAAAAGAGAACCCTCAATGATTGTTGCGATTTTGCTTTTTTGGCTTTAAACTAAATGCCATTTATAAAATGTAACAAGGATTTAGGCTTCAAAATTTTGATTCGTTTACCTTGGGTAAATATGAAACCTTCATTTTTCAGTTCGGTCAAAGTTCGTATGCAGGCTTCTTTTGCAGTACCTACGATATCTGAAATATCATTTCTAGTTAAATAGAGTCCAATAAAACCTTCATCGTCTTTATCAAAACTATTGTTTAAATAAAGTAAAATTTGTGCTACCCTTTGTTTGACCGTTTTTTGAGAAAGGTCCATAATCATATCATTAGCAAACTTTAACTCGTCCGTCATCTTCAATAAAATTTCTTTCGTAAATTCTATATTATTGTTGATGCTTTCATTTAGTTTATGTTTTGGAATAAAGCAAACCTCCATATCCTTTAATGCAATTGCAGCTAAGTTTGTTTTTTGATTTGCTATTACAGACCGTTGCCCTAAAACTTCACCTTTTTTGGCGAGCTTAACTATTTGATCTTTGCCGTTTGCGCTTAATTTAGAAAGTTTAGTGACACCATTTCGTACACAAAATACGCCATTCAAATTTTCACCTTCAGTAAAAATAGTGTCGCCCTTTTTTATTGACTTTGTTGTCTTGCTATCAGAAATCGCCTTAAGTTCACTTTTGCTTAGTGCTTTAAGAGAATTCAACTGTCGTATTATACAGTTTTCGCAGCGCCCTTGCTCCAGAGTATCCATAGCTCCAATTTAATATAATTTTCATGGTATTACGCCCTGATTTTAAATTGTTTATAATAATCCAATAAAAATAATACTGCTGCTAACCACCAAACTGGTAATCAATAATTTTAATACCAAACTTGGTTTCTGTACAGTTAATATTGAAGCATTATGCGCACTACAGGCAACAACGACTAGAAATATCTGAAACATTTGGCTAAAACTATTACCAAATTTAATCGTAGTCAAAATCGCCAAAGATCCAACACAAGTTGATAAAATTATAGCTAGAGCAGAGTAGCCCATAAAATTTTGGTTCCATTCATTGTCTATTTTAGAATATAAAGCACTCATACCTGAATTGTTTAAGATTAATAGTTCAAAATTAGTTTCATGGCCTTCGTAAAAAGATGATTTTTATCACCTTTTGAAAATCTTTACAAATTATACCCTTCACAATAATGACCCCTGGTAAAATTCTGAACCTATTTGTTTCTACCTTTGTTTATGGCATATTTTTTATAAAGTGAAAGAAACTAGAATCAACAAATATCTAAGTGAAGTAGGCTATTGCTCTAGAAGGGCTGCGGATAAGCTTATTGAGCAAAATAGGATTACCATTAACGGAAAAATTCCCGAATTGGGTACTAAGGTAAAGGAAGGAGATATTGTAAAGGTAGATGGGGAGTCAATTTCTGACCCCAAAGAAAAACCAGTATACTTAGCTTTTAACAAGCCAGTTGGCATTGTATGTACTACGGACACACGAGTGGAAAAAGATAATATCATAGATTTTATTAACTACCCCAAACGCATATTTCCTATAGGCAGATTAGATAAGCCAAGTGAGGGTTTGATATTTATGACCAATGATGGTGATATTGTCAATAAAATACTAAGGGCGCGAAATCATCATGAAAAAGAATACCTAGTAACAGTAAACAAGCCTATAACAAGCGATTTTATCACTAAAATGGAGAATGGAGTGCCAATTCTTGATACCGTTACCAGAAAGTGTAAAGTTGAAAAAATATCAGAAAAACAGTTTAAAATAATACTAACGCAAGGGCTAAACCGCCAAATTAGAAGAATGTGCGAACATTTGGATTATAGGGTAAGAAAACTAAAGCGTGTTCGTATCATGAATGTGCATTTAGATGTACCTATTGGTAAATGGCGTGATTTGACAAATGCTGAACTAATAGAAATAAATAGGTTGGTTTCAGATTCTTCAAAGACACATTTATAGGGTAAACTACATTCATATATAGACCAATCAGTCTGCCCATATTGACAATAACTCCGCTTAAATACAAAAAAGACCGTTAAAAAGAAAAACCTATGAAAAATTCATAAGTATTGGGTGAAATTCTATGTTGATATTTGTACTGTATTAACATCCTAAATCTTAATGCTATGAAATCTTCCCCCAAGAACAAATTGAATTTAGTCTTAATCGGATTAGTATTCGCCTTAAATTTAAACGCCCAACGTAAAGTAAGCGAGGCAGACAAAAGAATCGATGATTATTTAGAACTTCTGAAACAAGGTTATTCTGAAATTGAAATCTTTCAAGACCTTGGTAATGTAAACTTTCTTACCGAAAACTATGAAGCTGCCATTTTTTGGTACGAAAAACTACAGAACAGTGTGCAGATTGGTAGTTTGAGCAGTAGTTACCAAGAGCGCTATGAATATGCCCAAGAAAAACTAAAGGGTAACACTACAAATGAAAAAAGAGATTGGGCTACAGCCATAAAGAATGATTATGGCATTGAAAAAAGTATGTCTGAGCAGCAAATAGACATTCCTGCAATAGCACAAAATACTAAATCATCTTCTTTAAGTGAAGAAGGGTTTACTCCGGAAATGAGTATCACTAGAGACGGAAAAACCGCCTATTTTAGTCAAATTAGTTATGTAAAACCAGAGTTTGGGGTATTTTCAAAAAAAGAACCGGTCCACGTATTGTATAAAGCCAGTAATGTGAACGGTGAGTGGAAAAATATTCAAAAAATAGCGGTATGTCCGAAATACTATTCTGCTAAACATCCAACAGTTTCGGCTGACGGCAAGCGCTTGTTCTTTGCCTCTAACATGCCGGGCACCTTCGGAAAATATGATATTTATGTATCAGATATCAAAGCTGATGGCAGTGTAGGAATCGCGAAAAACCTAGGCCCAAAAGTAAATACCAAAAAGAACGACCTCTACCCCAACCTTAAAAACGGCACCCTATTGTTTTTTGCCTCTGAAGGCCGAAAAGGCTATGGTGGGCTAGACCTTTTCGCAGTACAGGTAGCTCAAAATACCTTAACAGAATCGGTAAACCTTGGTAGTACCATTAATAGTTCGTCTGATGATTTTTCACTGGCTTTGGTACCTGAAAAAGGAATGGGTTATGTAATGTCCAATAGAGGTAAGAAAAACAAGATAAGCCAAATTGCCATTAGCTATGCCAAACCCGTTGATGCCTCATTAGTCGAAAAAAGCGAAGAAGGCCTTATGCGAGCCTTAAATAATGACAAGGATACTGATTATTCATCTACCGTTTTTGAGGAATAGGCAAATTAAAGCCTAACCAAGAGCTCTTTACCATTTATTTAAAATGGAGACAAAGCATGCTTACAACGTGCTCCAATAGAAATTACCAGTTTCACTTTAAACCCCGAAAAGATGAACTCTTTAAAACAATATTCAAAAATTAGCCTACTGCTTTTGATTGCTCTACTAGCTTCAGAAAACATGTTGGCGCAAGAAACGGAAAGCTCTAATCAATACAATGTAGAAAGCCCATTTCATAATCAATTATTCTTTAATAGGTTCTTAATAAATCCTACATTCTCATTAGTGCGTGAAAACAAATCATATTTAAATGTATTGTTACGTAATCAATACGCAGCTTACGAAAACAATAACCAGAATTATTACTTAGGCTTTAGTAATAAGCTAGATAAGAATACGGCACTGGGCTTAGGGGTCTACGGAAGATGGTCTGGTATCATAGAAGAATTCGGTTTTAATGCCAATTATGCAACAGCAGTACAATTAGGAGAAAAAAGTGCATTGGCCTTTGGAACAAACGTAAATTACCTAAGTCAAGGACTGGCAAAAAACAGAGTGGTAGCAGATGAGAATGACCCTTTGATTCAAGATGCTCGAAAAGAAAATAAGGTAACGGTTGAACCGGGTATTAATTTATCATTGAACAAGTTTGATTTTGGACTTTACTTTAGAGACTTAGTGGTATACAACCAAACAGCAAATGAACTAGAAACCAATATGGGTTTAGAAAGTATTACGGGTACCTTTCAATACAGCCATACCTTCAAAAGAGCTACGGGTTTATTGGCTAACGGTAGATTAATGCCAATGGTACAGGTAGGTGCTAATGCTAACGGAGAACTGTCATACACTGGGGCAGTGCTTTTAGACCTTCCCTCTTTTGGCTGGTTTCAAACAACCTATGACGATTCTTATGGTTTTTCTTCCGGTATTGGAGTAAACTTAAACAAGAAATTATCACTTGGTTATCTTATGGAAAAGAACCTTACCGAAGTTGGCGATAATCTGGGTTGGAACCATGAGCTTTCATTAGCCTACTCTTTTGATGATGATTTACGTGGAGTCGGGATTGATGTAAATATTGCAGAAAATAAATCAGAAGATGCCAGAATAGACGAAGTAGTGAAAAATTATGAAGAACAGATTTTAAACCTTAAAAAAGAATTAACTAAAGGTGCTCCTGCCTTGGTAGATGAAAACTCCGTGGCTTATGAAAATAGACTAATTCTTGATGAACTGATCTTAAGACAAGACTCTATCGAAAAGGCACGAGATGAAATGTTTGAAAAGCGCTTTGAAACCATGGTGAGACTAATTAGACACGAAATCCAACAAGATCACCAAGAACCAAAGCCTAAAAAACAAACCAAGTACGCTAATTCACGTTTAGCCGAAAACACCAACGAAACTAAGAAAAACTACAGGGCAAATTATAGAACGGACCTGTTTGAAAAAACACCTATAAAATCTCAAGATGGTTCAAATGTCGTTGGAGTTGAATCTGGTTACTATATGATTGCCAATGTGTTTAAGAATGAGAAATACTTAAACGCCTTCATGAACAACTTGAAGAAAAAGGGATTGAACGCCAAAAAATTCTATAATAAAGAAAACGGGTTGCATTATGTGTATTTGGCAGGATTCAAATCTAAAAGTGAAGCAGCTGATGCTTATGGTAATGACCTTGCCGGAACTTACCAAGAAGATAAATGGATTATGGAAGTATATAATCCGCTGAATACTGCAACTGCAGATATTACTTTTGAAGAATAATTAACAAGAGCTTACTAATCGGGGTTGATTTTTAGCCATTAATTGTAAGATAGTGGCAGATGCTTTTGTAAAAAGGGTTGACTGGTAATCAACCCTTTTTTCTATTTCAGAGTAGTCCATAAACATTATTTTGAAAGAAAAATCCTACAATATTTTTTGCGTATCAGAAAAAATTTCTATATTGTCAATGTAAAAGTTACCCAAATACTTTTAAACCCCGTAAAACCTACAATATGAAGTCTTACTACTACCTCTTCAAAAATCTTACTATTTCAATTTTTCAAATTCACAGAGAGAAGGATCCTTTGATTATTCTTATAAAGGTATAGCTCTAACGCTATTTCTGCTTTTTGGTCATTTTAAAACTATAGTCGCTTTATTTCGCTATTATGTTTTATTAATGCTCCTGTAATAATTCAAAGATAATTTGTTTGCCACCTATAATTCAAGGTCAAATACCTTGATCTTATCCATGCGAACAACATATTCGATAAGACCTATCTAATACATGGGCAGGTTATCGGTATTTCAAATTTTTTAAACACGAACAATGAGTACAACCCCAAATCTTATTTCATATGAAAACAGAAGCATTACGTGTCATCGTTATCGACGGTGATCAAAGCTCACACCCAAAGTATGAGCAGTATTTTGAAACCTTTTACGATTATAAGCTCGTAGGCGCATTTAAATCTGTGCATGACGCATTACAGAATTATCGAAAATACCGACCTGATATCGTTCTTTCAGAAGTATCGTTATTTGGTATTTCTGGAATTGAAGGAATTCAATATTTCAGAAAGAAAGACCAAGCGATCAAGATAATTCTATTGAGTGTAAAAAATGATTTTGATATCGTGAAAAAGGCCTTTAAAGCTGGTGCAAATGGGTATCTTACAAAACCTGTCACCAACGACAGATTGCTCGAAGCACTTAACTCTGTTAAAGACAACGGTGCTGCCTTAAGCCATGATGTTGCCCGTACCGTAGTAGAAATGTTTCAGAAAAAGAAATATGAGTCGCTATCTAAAAGAGAAAATCAGATTGTTGAATACTTAGGGCAAGGCGCTACTTACAAGAGTATCGCCGATAAATTATACGTTACGCCAAGTACCGTTAATTTTCATATTCAAAACATTTATCTCAAACTCAATGTGAACTCAAAATCTGCTGCTTTAGAAAAGCTTAGAATGCTCGAGGCATCTTAGCAGAGATATCAAAATCAAAAACCCGTAATTACTTACGGGTTTTTTTAAACATATTATTTGCGGTTCTTAATTCTCAAACTCCGTCGTAGCCTTAAAATTTTCTTTAACTCTTTTACCAGATGGATAGTTAAAAATCCAACATTCATCTAAAACAGAACAATACTGAACTATAATTGAAACTTCTTCTTCATTCATCTTCTCTACTATTTTTCGTGTTTCATCGCTCCACGCTATAAAAAACAGCAGTCTCTCTTCTCCTGCTTTTAATACTGTATTATTTAATACGCCTTGTTTTATTTGGTTATATCCAATAGTGGTTTCCGGTGATACTTTATTTAAAAGATCTAAATAGTTAGTCACCGATTGACCATTAAAGGACACTTCAACAGAATTTATCAAAGCCGGACCTGTTCCATTATTAAGCCCATAAATACTAAAACCTTCTGAATTATAACCTTGGCTTATTGAAAAGTATGGCCACACTGTGGCCTTTTGTTGTGCTTTTAGCAAGTTTGCTTCATATATGGATACTACTAAGGCCAGTACACTTATTATTAAAGCGGTGGCCGTACCTAGACTCTGAAATAATTCTCGTTTGCTATTCGATTTCATTAGATGGTAATTTCATCTGAAAATAAAACAAAAACCCCGATGTTTACACATCGGGGTTAAATTATTGTAATCTTATTCTACATGCTTAGGGTACGCTCAGCATAAGCGACTCACAAATTTTGTTTTACAAAAATTGTTCGCTGCTTACTTGACCTCTTCGAAGTCTACGTCTTCCACATTATCACCTTCTGCTGCATCGCCTCCAGTGGCATCACCTGCATTTGCAGTTGGGTCACCACCTGCTTGCGCAGCATCAGCTTGTGCTTTGTACATTTCTTCTGAAGCTACTTTCCATGCCTCGTTAATTTTGTCCAAGGCAGGCGTAATTACAGCCAAATCTTTACTTTCGTAAGCTTTTTTCAACTCTTCCAAAGCTTCTTCGATTGGCTTTTTCTTATCGTCAGATAGTTTATCACCAAACTCGGTCAATTGCTTTTCTGTTTGAAAAATCATTCCATCGGCCTCATTCAATTTATCTGCAGTTTCTTTTGCTGCCTTATCGGCCTCTGCATTTGCTTCGGCTTCAGCCTTCATTTTTTGGATTTCCTCATCGGTAAGTCCAGAAGACGCTTCAATACGAATATCTTGAGATTTATTAGTCGCTTTGTCCGTTGCAGAAACTTTAATAATTCCGTTCGCATCAATATCAAAGGTCACCTCAATTTGTGGCACACCGCGTTGCGCTGGCGGAATACCGTCTAAATGGAATCTACCAATAGTTTTATTGTCCGCTGCCATTGGTCGCTCTCCTTGCAGTACGTGAATTTCAACCGAAGGTTGATTATCTGCCGCCGTAGAGAAAACTTGAGACTTCTTTGTTGGGATTGTTGTATTTGCTTCAATCAATTTTGTCGCAACACCACCCATAGTTTCAATACCAAGTGAAAGTGGCGTAACATCCAATAACAATACATCTTTTACATCTCCTGTTAAAACCCCACCTTGAATTGCAGCACCTACGGCCACTACCTCATCTGGGTTAACGCCTTTAGAAGGTTTCTTTCCAAAGAATTTTTCAACAGCTTCCTGTACCGCAGGTATTCTAGTCGAACCTCCTACCAAGATAATTTCATCAATATCACTTTTTGAAAGTCCTGCAGATTTTAAAGCAGTCTGGCATGGCTCAATAGTGCGTTTTACCAAATCAGCGATTAGTTGCTCAAACTTGGCTTTCGTCAAAGTGCGCACTAAGTGCTTTGGCCCAGATGCTGTTGCCGTAACGTATGGCAAGTTAATCTCGGTCTGCGCAGAAGAAGATAATTCGATTTTTGCTTTTTCGGCAGCTTCACGCAGTCTTTGCAATGCCATAGCATCTTCACGCAAATCCATGGACTCATCTTTCTTAAACTCTTCAGCCAACCAATCAATAATTTTTTGATCAACATCATCTCCACCTAAATGCGTATCACCATCTGTAGATAATACCTCAAAAACACCATCGCCTAATTCTAAGATAGACACGTCATGTGTACCACCACCAAAATCGAATACTACAATTTTTTGATCCGTATCTTTTTTATCTAAACCGTACGCTAATGATGCAGCAGTTGGTTCATTTATAATACGTTCAACTGTTAGACCTGCTATCTCACCAGCTTCTTTAGTCGCTTGTCTTTGCGAATCGTTAAAATAAGCTGGAACTGTTATTACAGCTCTTGTAACATCTTGCCCTAAGTAATCTTCTGCTGTTTTCTTCATTTTTTGAAGAATCATGGCAGATAATTCTTGCGGAGAGTACATACGACCATCGATATCTACACGTGGTGTATCATTGTCTCCTTTAACCACTTTATAAGGTACTCTTTTAGCTTCTTTAGAAGACTCAGAGAATTTGTTCCCCATAAATCTTTTGATAGAATAAATGGTTTTATGTGGATTGGTAACCGCCTGACGTTTTGCAGGGTCCCCTACTTTAATTTCTCCACCTTCCACAAATGCAATAACAGATGGTGTTGTTCTTTTACCTTCTGCGTTTGGGATTACAACGGGCTCGTTACCTTCCATTACGGAAACACAAGAGTTGGTTGTCCCTAAGTCTATTCCGATTATTTTACTCATGTTTATATAGTTATGCTTTTATATTTACTTTTTACACTCCCCCTACAAATGTCAATGATTATGCCATGACAATAAATATGACAAGCTGTCAGAAACTGTATGAAAAAAGTTGATGGTACTTCTGTTTTTGCAACCTATATTTGGTAAAACAAACCCAACCAATGGAATGTATCAGTGTTTTTGACATGCTCAAAATTGGCGTAGGTCCGTCAAGTTCGCATACGCTTGGACCATGGAGAGCTGCTGAAAGATGGATTGCCGAACTACAAGAAGCAAATACTTTTAGAAATGTTCAAAAAATAGAAGTAATTCTATACGGCTCATTATCATTGACCGGTAAAGGTCATGCTACCGATACTGCTATAGTTCTTGGTTTACTAGGAAAGGACCCTGTTACAATACCTACAAAACAAATTCCAGAACTTATAACAGTTGTAAAGCAACATAAAAAGATACTGTTTGGAGGGGAACTTGAGCTAGCGTTTGATTTTGATACGGATATCATTTTTAGACGAACGTTTTTGCCTTTTCATGCAAATGGTCTGGAGTTTAAAGCTTATTTAAAAGATGGTGAGACAAGTTCTGAAACCTATTATTCTATTGGCGGAGGCTTTGTGGTTAAGGAAGAGCGCACAAACTCTAAAGAGAATAAAGCCGTTTTCAAAAGTTTTCCCTTTCCTATTAAAACAGGCGCAGAACTTCTGGCTTTTTGCACACAAGAAAACAAACCGATTTCAGCTATAGTTTTAGAGAATGAACGCTCACTACAAAGCGATGCTGAAATTGATAGGGGTATCAAACATGTTTGGACTACCATGTTAGAGTGCATGTACACAGGCTGCCATACTGAAGGTGTTTTGCCTGGAGGATTAAATGTTCGCAGGCGGGCATTTGACATTCACCAAAAACTCAAAGGGGAACTCCCCTATTCTACTCCTTTAGATTGGTTAAAAACCATTCGGGAAACCGAAGTGAAATTCAGACAGATTTTAAAATGGGTCAGTTGTTTTGCTTTGGCCGTAAACGAAGTAAATGCCGCTTTAGGACGCGTGGTCACTGCGCCTACAAATGGCAGTGCGGGGGTTATACCCGCTGTATTGATGTACTATTTGGTCATAGAAAACCATGATGGTGACTTTGATGATATCAAGCGATTTTTATTGGTAGCAGGTGAAATAGGCAGCATCTTTAAAAAAGGTGCCACAATATCCGCAGCTATGGGTGGATGCCAAGCTGAAATAGGGGTTTCTTCAGCTATGGCGGCAGGAGCTTTAACTGAATTGATGGGCGGTACCCCGGAACAAGTTTTGTGTGCTGCTGAAATTGCCATGGAACATCACTTAGGGCTTACTTGCGATCCTATTGGAGGTTTGGTTCAAGTGCCTTGCATAGAACGTAATTCCATGGGGGCCATTAAAGCCATCAATGCGGCAGAACTTGCAATGGACACGGACCCGGCATCGGCAAAAGTACCATTGGACAAGGTCGTAAATACCATGTGGGAAACAGCAAAAGATATGAACAGTAAATACAAAGAGACTTCTGAGGGTGGCTTAGCGGTTGGTGTATTTTTAAGTGATTGTTAGATGAATCTGACCAAAGAAATAAAAGCGGCTATAGACAAAAGCGTTCTCTGTTGGCTCGCAACCGTATCAAAAGATAACATCCCTAACGTTTCTCCAAAAGAAATATTTAACCATTATGGTAAGGATAAAATTATTGTGGCCAATATTGCTTCGCCACAAACTGTAAAAAATATTAAGCAAAACGCAAATGTATGTATTAGCTTTATTGATATTCTATTACAAAAAGGGTTTCAAATTAAGGGGGAAGCAGAAATCATTGACAAAACACATCTAGAATTTTTGGAAATGGAAAAGGTATTGGCCAAGATGGCCAAGGGTAAATTTCCTTTTGCAACAATTACAAAAATCAAAGTTCTACAGGCTAAAAAAATTATTGCTCCTAAATATATTTTATATCCAGAGACTACTGAGGAAGAGCAGATTAAAAGTGCCAAAAAATTATACGGAATATAGAAACCCATGAAGTTTTTGAAATTAATCATAACTATTTGGTTAAGTGCTTTGCCGCAATTAATTTATGCGCAACCTAGTGATAGTAATTTAGAGAGAAAAACCTCAAAATTTGAACCGACCGAAGGCAAGTACCTCTTTTTTATTGGTCAGGATATGGGTGCAATTGGCGGCTTGGATAATTACACCAATGGGTATTGCGATAATTTTGATGTTCCAACGGGCTTTACCCTTTATACAAATACACGTAATGAGGGTATTGAAACTATTTTCAATTGGGGAGCTGGGGATAATTGTGCTCAATGTATCTTAGAGGATTCTGATTTTAAAAACAGTTTAGTCTCTATCGGTTTATCGTTAGTAAACGATGAAAAAGAAGTAGCAAATGGCAAACGAGATAGCTATATTAAAGAATTAGGAATGTGGATTAAAAGTTTGGGTAAACGCCCAGTTTTTTTAAGAATTGGTTATGAATTCGATGGTTGGGAATGGAATCATTATAACAAACGACATTATTTAAAAGCCTGGAAAAGAATTTACACCATTTTTAATGAAATGAATGTTACCAACGTAGCCCTTGTCTGGCAGTCTAAAGGCTCAGGTTCAAATCAAGGTATTTTGGAAAAATGGTATCCTGGAGATGACCTTGTAGATTGGTGTGGTTATTCCTATTTTGGAAATCCAGATGAGGAAATGTTAACCTTCGCTCGAAAACATAAAAAACCAGTATTCATTGCAGAAGCTGCGCCTGTCTTTGAAGAAGGTAATTTATATTTTGATACGCGTCTTACCAATCCTAAAATAGCTGAAACTGCTTGGACAAAATGGTTTGTGCCTTTTTTAGAAACCTTATATCACAACTCGGATGTGATAAAGGCATTTGGCTATATCAATGCAAATTGGTCGGCCCAATCTATTTGGAAAACAAACCCTGTCTTTAAAAAAGTAGATTCTAGAATACAGGCTAGCGATTTTATTTCTAGAAAATGGAAAAAAGAAATGGCCAAGCCTAAATATTTAAAACCTAATGCTAAATTGTGGCAACGGCTCAACAAACACCCTTAGCCTTTATCTTCTATACACCCTGCCCTGCCCCGAGTGTCGATTAAGTAAATAATTTTCCAATCACCATCAAAATTCACCATTTGAAAAGAGTTAATGCCGCAATGGCTAAAGTTGCCATTCAACCAAAATTCATAACCCACCCAAGCATTGGCCATAGTTCGATCCACTTGTATGGACCAAGAAGTTAATTTTTCCTCAAAGGCTACACTATCGGGTATGCTGGTTATTGAGCTAATGAGCTTACTGATTTTTTCATTCCGAAATAGTGTTTTTCCTTCTTTATTGCGTCCCGTAGTTTGTAAAACAACTTCATTTGCTAAAACACTTTTCATTATAACCGAATCTTGCTTATGAAAGCCCTCGAAAAATCTTTCAACTACTTGTTTAACGGCTTCGGTCTCTGAACGCTGCGCATTACAAAAGGTACACACTAAAAAAAGTAAACTAAAAAGGCCTGTAAGTTTCATTTGATGCTATTTCTGATTTTATGTTGTATGCAAGCTACAAGGTAAGAAATAGATTCTTGCTTTCGCAGGAATGACAAAAACTGCTTACATTTAGCCTTCAAATTAGTATGAAATGTCAGTAGCCAAGAAAGAGTATAAGAGAGTAACCGTTAAATCACTGGTTGAAATGAAACAAAACGGAGAGAAAATCTCTATGCTTACAGCTTATGATTATTCTATGGCCAAAATTGTTGATTCGGCCAATGTCGATGTTATTCTAGTTGGCGATTCTGCTAGTAACGTTATGGCAGGTCATGAGACTACCCTACCCATAACATTAGACCAAATGATTTATCATGCCAGTTCTGTTGTGCGGGCCGCAAATAGAGCCTTGATTGTTGTTGACATTCCATTTGGAAGCTACCAAAGTGACTCTAAAGAGGCTCTGCGTTCTGCAATACGCATCATGAAAGAAAGTGGCGGGCACGCCGTAAAAGTTGAGGGTGGCGAAGAAATAAAAGACTCTGTTAAACGAATCATAGGAGCTGGAATTCCTGTTATGGGACATTTAGGTTTAACCCCCCAATCAATATATAAGTTTGGAACATACACCGTTCGCGCAAAAGAAGATGCAGAAGCAAAAAAATTAAAAGCTGACGCAAAGCTTTTAGAAAAACTAGGTTGCTTTGGTATTGTATTAGAAAAAATACCCGCAAAGTTAGCTAAAGAAGTTGCAGAAAGTGTTTCTATTCCTGTCATAGGTATAGGTGCAGGAAATGGCGTAGACGGTCAGGTTTTGGTTGTGCATGATGTTTTGGGAATGACCCATGAATTTAATCCGCGTTTTTTAAGGCGCTACATGAACCTTTACGAAGAAATGGGCAACGCCATTTCACAATACGTAGATGACGTAAAAAGCAAAGATTTTCCGAACGAAGAAGAACAGTATTAATCTAAGTCTTTATGCTGCTTAAAAGAAGATTCTTTTTACTATTTCTCTTAATTAGCAATTTTCAACTTAGTATTGCTTCAAAAGCATTATTTGTAGACAATCCTTATCAAAACTTAAAGGTTCTTTTTATTGGTAATAGCCTTACTTATACTAATAATTTACCAGAGCTAGTGAAAAAAGAAGCACTTCTTCAAGATATAAGGCTAGAAATGACCATGATTGCTTATCCAAATTATGCTTTAATTGATCATTTGAATGATGGTGATATTCAAAAATTGATAGCTGAAAATAATTATGATTTCGTAGTAGTTCAGCAGGGGCCTTCCTCGCAGGCCGAAGGAAAAAAAATGTTACTTGAAGATGGTGCAAAAATCAAGAAACTTTGTCAAGATAATGGGGCCGAAATGGTTTATTTCATGGTATGGCCTTCAAAGCAATACTACTACACTTATGATGATGTTATCAAAAATCATATACACGCGGCAACATCCAATGAAGCTCTTTTAGCTCCTGTCGGTGCCATTTGGAAAATGCATTTCGACAAAACAAATGATTATTCATACTATGGTGCTGATGGTTTCCACCCTTCTTTGATAGGTAGTAAGATAGCAGCTAAGGTTATCAGTAAAACAATTTGCAAGCAATCAGCGATTTATGGCAATAAAGATTAGGTCCTCAGCAAAAAACCTGCAAGTACTTTTTGAGGATAACCATATTATTGTTATCAATAAGAGACCGGGCGATATTGTACAAGGGGACAAAACGGGTGATACCCCATTAAGTGAAGTAGTAAAAAAATACTTGAAAATTAAGTATGACAAGCCCGGTAATGTATACTTAGGTGTTGTGCATCGTCTAGACAGACCAACTTCAGGTATCGTAGTATTCGCAAAAACTTCAAAAGTCTTGCCTAGGCTGAATAAACTATTTTCAGAGGGAAAAACACAAAAAATCTATTGGGCGATGGTTGATAAAGTACCTGATAACAAAGAAGATACGTTAATTCATTGGCTAGTTAGAAATTCTAAACAGAATAAATCTTATGCTCATAAAAGAGAGGTTTCGGGTAGTAAAAGAGCACTACTTGAGTACAAATTGCATACGAAACTGGACAATTATTTTTTGTTAGAGATTAATCTAAAGACGGGTAGGCACCATCAAATTCGGGCCCAACTGGCAGCAATTGGCAGTACTATTAAAGGTGATTTAAAATATGGCGCTGCGCGCAGTAATAAAGACGGAAGTATTCATTTACACTCTAGAAGTCTAACATTTGAGCATCCTATAAAAAAACAATTAATAGAATTTACGGCTCCCGCTCCAAACGACCCTATTTGGAACGCCTGTCTTTAAATTTTACCTATTTTTAAGCAAACACATATCATGAAAAAGCTCATCTTATTACTACCACTAATTTTATTAAACTCATGTGGAAGTTATAATTCTATAGACAGTTTTTACGAAGCCCACAAAAATGATAATCAGGTAACGGCCATACGCGTACCACAGTTTATGTTTACGTTGGTAAGCGAGATATCGCCTGAAATGAAATCGCTGGTAGGGAATACCCGTGATTTAAGATACATGCAGTTTCCCAGTAAAACTGAATCTCAAACCAGATTTTTAAATACGCAAATGAACAATTTTGCCAGTAGTTCATTCATAGAAGTGTTCCGTAAAAATGATGAATTAAAGCGTAATGTGGTTTCTATACGCGAAAAACGCGATGTTGTAAAAGAGATTTTAATCTATAACAACGACAATGCGACCGGATCTTTTCTATATTTTAATGGCAATTTTGACCCTGTAAAAGTTCGTGAACTAGCTAAGAACAATCAATTTGAAGAATTTTCAAAAGGACTTCTTCCTCAAATGAATCTAGGTACTCCCGGTATCTCTCAATAGAAGATTTTAAATAGAGATTTCAATGCTTAACATCAAGTTCACAAAAACCGCACTTTTTTGTCTTTTAATTTCGTTAACGGTTAAAGGGCAACGAAAAGATCAGGGTATACGATTCATTAATGAAATTACCGCAGATTCTGTTTTCTTTCATTTAGAAAACAACTACTATGCTCCTATCACAATTCAAACTACCCCAAATTTAGAAATGGAAGGTAGAATAAGGGTAAACAAAGCTGCTCTAGTCAGTAAACGAGATACACTGTTTAAAACCATTGCAGTACCTCTAAACCTTGTGATTGATACTACTGCTATTGATTATTCACAATTTATTGAATTTAAAGGAAATTTGGGCGATGCAAATTTAACTGAGGATACGAAACATTTGTACGCCCTACCTTTTGAAAAAGGAAAAGCCTATGAAATTATGCAAGCGAATTTTGGTCGCGTATCTCATGATAAAAAAACATCTTTTTACGCAATAGATTTTACAATGCCCGAAGGCACTCCAGTCCATGCGGCAAGGGCAGGTATTGTGATAAAAACCCAAGACAAGTATACCGAGCGTGGCGGTGAAGAACTAAAATACAAAGCTAATACTATAGCGATTTTTCATGAAGATGGAACCATAGGGCACTATGACCACCTACAAACGCAAGGTGTTTTTGTAAAGCCTGGGGATTACGTAAAAACTGGTCAGTATATTGGTTTATCTGGTTATACAGGATACACAACAAAACCACATTTACATTTTGTAGTGCAGAATGGGAAAAATGAAGCCGTACCAATTTATTTTAAAGGATATAAAAACAAAGTTCTAAAACAAGGTAAACACTACAAAAACAAGAAGTAGTGCTGCTCTATCGGGTAATCGTCAAGGCCTTTTCACGAATTATTTGCCCGACAGGTTTATTATATAGATGACTTTCTAACCAAGAAATGATATCTAAATATAAAAATGCGCGTTTCTCATAAGGATGGTCCTCATACTTTTTCAGTTCTTTATGGAGTTTTAAAAATTCATTGCGGAGTTCATTCGGATAAATGTCCCCTAAGCTTCTTAAGAACTTTATCATTTCTTTTTGCACCGCCTGTAAATCGTTCATCTTCAATAAAAACTTGTACGTGCTTTTTAGCTGAACTTCCAAATGGTAGTCCATACCCGCCTCATAATGGGCCACTAAGCTCAAAACACGTGCAAAACACATAAGATCTTCACGCATCTTAAGGTTTTTGTTAGAGATAATTTTCTTTAGGTAAACAATACAGTTCTTATTATCACCATTTCCAAAATACAAACATGCAATCTTGTAATATAAAAGCATGATATGATGCTGGTCTATTCGGTCTTTGTGCTTGTTGATACCATACTCAACGATATTTACTAGATATAAGCCTTTTTCGAAGGTGCCTTCTAAAAAATGAAGATTTAATTTATTTGAATTGATATATAAAAATGCCAATGAAGAAATATTATCATTCTTTGGAAAATCAGAATTCTGCGTCATTTTTTCCAATCGGTCCAAAGTCTGTTTAAATTGAGAACGATACTTTACATAGAACAACGATTCTAAGAGATAATGGTTTCCTTTTAAAAAGAAAACAGGGTTCAAATGAATCATTTCTTCATTCTCATAAAACAAGTCCACCCATTTGCTGGCGTATTTATATGATGATAAAAAGTCTTGGGTCAAAAAACTATACCATAAATGGGCCTTATAAAGCCAAAGCTTCTCACGAAAACCCAATGATTCTATGGAGTAGTCGGGCAAATGTGATTCGAAGTAATCCGTTACTTCCTGTAGGTCTTCATCGGTTCTGACATAACCAACTTTAAGCATCATGCCGTATAACTGTAAAGACAGATTAGACAATTTACTGGTCATCACATTATGAGCAGAAAGTTCTTTTGCCTGCAAAGCTAACTCGTCTGCCCTATCAGGTATACTTCTAGTGATATATTGAGTTTCTATTATCTTTTCAAGCTCAACGATTTCATAAGCAACATTTTTTTCTTCATTGTCAATCGCAATATGTTTTGCCTTATCTAAAATCTTCAATGCTTGCTTATAAAGTCCTTTTTGATATAAGATTGTGGCAAAATCCAATTGTTCCCGTATTTGCACCCTGATATTCTGATTTACTGGATTCAGTCGTAAACTCACCAAAATTTGCTTGTATAAATGGGCTTTTAGGTTAGAGAGCTGCGTTTTTTTTACAATTCCACTTTCCAGAATTTGAGATTCGCTGTAGACACGCATTTTGTCCATTAAATTGAACAAGGCCAAAAACTTAGCATCCGTATTTACCCCCAAACGACCAACATAAAGCTTAAACTGGCGCTTTTCAGATTTAGAAAGTGATTTAACCAGAACAAATAAGGTGTCCTTTTGGGTATTTGTCATCGTAAAATAAAACGTTTAAATAATTGTTTTACAGTATTTTAACCTATTCGAAAAACTATTTAACATTGTAATGGAATACAGGTCTATTCAGTTCATGAACTACTGTATTTTATCTTCGTATAGATTCGTTAAAACTACGCAAAATGATGGGTAAAGATAAGGTACAAATTTTTGATACGACCCTTAGGGATGGTGAACAGGTTCCTGGCTGTAAGTTAGATACCAAACAAAAGTTGGTTCTAGCCGAAAGACTAGAAGAGTTAGGTGTTGATATCCTAGAAGCCGGTTTTCCAATTTCAAGCCCTGGTGATTTTAACTCAGTTAACGAAATTAGCAAGATTATCAAAAGCGCAACGGTTTGCGGCCTTACACGTGCGGTAGAAAAAGATATTAAAGTTGCCGCCGAAGCACTTCGATATGCCAAAAGACCTAGAATACATACCGGTATAGGTACTTCAGAATCGCATATCAAATATAAATTTAAAACTTCTCAAGAAGAGGTTATCAGAAGAGCTGTGGCAGCGGTGAAATACGCAAAATCATTTGTTGAAGATGTTGAGTTTTTTGCTGAGGATGCTGGAAGGACCGACAATGATTATTTGGCAAGGGTCTGTGAAGCCGTTATTAAGGCGGGGGCAACCGTACTAAATATACCCGATACAACGGGGTATTGTCTACCAGAAGAATATGGTGCGAAAATCAAGTATCTAAAAGAAAATGTCACTGGTATCGACAAGGCCATTTTATCTTGTCACTGCCATAATGATTTAGGTTTGGCAACTGCCAATTCCATTGCCGGGGCCATAAACGGGGCAAGACAAATAGAATGTACAATTAATGGAATTGGAGAGCGAGCCGGAAACACCTCTTTAGAGGAAGTTGTAATGATTTTAAAGCAGCACCCTGACCTAAATTTAGATACTAACATAAACACTAGGCTCCTTTTTGAGACTAGCGGTATGGTATCACAAAAAATGGGAATGCCCGTTCAACCTAACAAAGCTATCGTCGGCACAAACGCATTTGCCCACAGTTCTGGTATTCACCAAGACGGTGTGATAAAGAATCGTGCTACTTATGAAATTATCGACCCTGAAGATGTTGGTGTAAGTGAATCTTCAATAGTTTTGACCGCGAGAAGTGGCAGAGCCGCACTGGCTTATAGAGCTAAAAAAGTTGGTTACGAGTTAACAAAATTACAGTTAGACGAAGTCTATGACAATTTTCTAAAATTTGCTGATGTTAAAAAAGAAATAGTAGATTCTGACATTCATGAGATTATTGAAACCAGCAATATAGAATTAGAAAGTCTTGCTTAATGAAGAAAACACTTTTTGATAAGGTTTGGGATGCTCACGTAGTTGAAACTGTCCCAAACGGACCCCAAATTTTATACATTGATAAACACTTGATTCACGAGGTTACTAGTCCGCAAGCTTTTGCGGAACTGGAACAACGAGGTATTACCTTAGCAAGACCTGATAAAACAGTCGCGACCGCAGACCACAATGTACCCACATTAAATCAACACCTAACAATTAAGGATGCTTTATCGCGAAAACAGGTAGAGATGCTAACCAAAAATTGTACAAATCATGGTGTTACCCTATATGGATTAGGACATAAATATCAAGGGATTGTTCATGTAATGGCGCCAGAGCTCGGTATTACACAACCAGGTATGACTATGGTATGCGGTGACAGCCATACCTCTACACATGGAGCATTTGGCACAATTGCATTTGGTATAGGTACAAGTCAAGTGGCACAAGTTTTTGCAAGTCAGTGCCTTTTGCTTAATAAGCCAAAGAAAATGCGCGTTACCGTCAATGGAAAACTTAATAAAAACGTATTGCCCAAAGATGTCATCCTATACATTATTGCCCAACTCGGAACGAATTCCGGTACCGGTCATTTTGTAGAATATGCAGGAGACGTCTTTGAAAACATGAGTATGGAAGGGCGCATGACCGTATGTAATATGAGCATTGAAATGGGTGCTCGTGGTGGCATGATAGCGCCGGATGAAACCACTTTTGAATACGTCAAAGGCAAAGAATTTGCACCAAAAGGAGACGATTGGGCTAAAAAAGTTACGTATTGGAAGACATTGCCAACGGATAAAGATGCTAGTTTTGATACGGAATATCATTTTAATGCATCGGATATTGCACCTATGATTACTTATGGTACCAATCCTGGTATGGGCATTAAAATAACTGAGAATATTCCTGAAATTGAAGACACCTCTTTCGAAAAAGCACTTACTTATATGGGCTTAAAAAAGGGGCAATCTTTAATTAATCATCCTATAAACTATGTGTTTATCGGAAGTTGTACAAACTCAAGGATCGAAGACTTTAGATTAGCGGCCGCACATATAAAAGGAAAACAAAAAGCAGGCAACGTGACCGCCCTTATAGTGCCTGGTTCGCAACAGGTGGCAAAACAGATAAAAGAAGAAGGTCTACAAGATATATTTGAAACTGCCGGTTTTGAGATTAGGCAATCTGGCTGTTCTGCCTGTTTGGGTATGAACGATGATAAAATACCTGCTGGAGAATATTGTGTTTCTACTTCAAACAGAAATTTCGAAGGAAGACAAGGTCAAGGAGCTCGAACCCTATTGGCCAGTCCATTGGTGGCGGCCTTAACTGCCGTGGAAGGAAAAATTGTGGATGTAACCGAACTTGAAGCAGTATAATGGAAAAGTTTAAAAAATTAATTTCAACCGCGATACCACTTCCTATAGAAAATGTGGATACCGATCAGATAATTCCTGCCCGTTTTTTAAAAGCTACGAGCAAAGTTGGTTTTGGTCAAAATCTTTTTAGAGATTGGCGTTTCAATAAAGATGGAAGTATTAAGGAAGACTTTATACTAAATGATGGGAATTATGTTGGAAGAATTCTTGTAGCCGGTGAAAATTTTGGTTGTGGTTCTAGTAGAGAACATGCCGCATGGGCTTTAGAAGATTATGGTTTTAAAGTTATTGTTTCTAGCTATTTTGCCGATATATTCAAAGGTAATGCCTTAAATAATGGATTACTGCCAATTCAAATTTCAAAAGAAAAGTTGACCGAGCTTTTAGATTATCTAACGAAAAATCCAAAAACCGAGGTCATAGTCGATTTGGAAAATCAAATTTTAAGTTTAGAAGCAATTGAGTTAAAAGAATCCTTTGAAATTGATTCCTATAAAAAGATGTGCTTAATAAATGGCTATGATGACATCGACTTTTTGATAAGTAAAAAACAGACTATTGAGGCGTTTGAAGCGCAAAACCAATAAATCACATGAATCTAAATATAGCTTTATTACCTGGAGATGGTATTGGACCAGAGGTGTTAAACCAAGCTGTGAAATGTTTACAGGCTGTTGAAGAAACCTTTAACCATACCTTTGTGTATAAAGAAGCCCCGGTAGGTGCAATTGCCATCGATAAAACCGGCAATCCCTTACCAGATAAAACCTTACAACTATGTAAAGATGCCGATGCTGTACTGTTCGGTTCTATTGGGGATCCAAAATATGACAATGACCCTAAGGCAAAAGTTCGTCCAGAACAAGGCTTATTAAAATTGCGCAAAGAATTGGGACTTTACACCAATGTAAGACCTGTAAAGGTTTTTCCGACCTTAATAGGCAAATCTCCCTTAAAAGAAGAAATTATTTCTGGTACTGATTTCACCATTTATCGTGAATTAACCGGTGGAATATATTTTGGAGAAAAAAAGTTGAATGAAGAAGGTACTATAGCTTCAGATTTATGTGAATATTCTGAAAAAGAAATAAGTAGAATTGCGCATTTAGCTTTTAAGGCGGCAAAGAATAGACGAAATAAACTTACCCTTGTCGATAAGGCTAATGTATTGGAGTCATCTCGGCTTTGGCGCAAGGTGGTTACTAAAATTGGTGAAAGCTATCCAGAAGTAGAATTAGATTTTCTTTTTGTAGATAACGCAGCAATGCAGGTTATTTTAAATCCGAATCAATTTGATGTCGTATTGACCGAAAATTTATTTGGTGATATTATTTCAGATGAGGCAAGTGTAATTGGTGGGTCTATAGGTTTATTGGCATCGGCGTCCATAGGAGATGAGAATGCCCTTTTCGAGCCAATTCATGGTTCTTATCCGCAGGCAAAAGGAAAAGATATTGCCAACCCTGTTGCATCTATTCTTTCGGCTGCAATGCTTTTAGAACATTTTCAACTCTTTGAAGAAGCAATGGCTATTCGCGAAGCAGTCGACAAAGCATTACAAAAAGGAATTGTTACTCCCGATTTAGATGAAAAAAGCAACTTCGGAACAAATCATGTTGGTGATTTTATTGCAGACAATATCGTAGATAATGATGATGATCTTAACATCAACGATGAAAATATTGGTTTAGGAAAATCAACGATTATCTAAATTACTCACTTAACAATTCCGTTAGTGTCTCGTTGAATTCCTTTTTGAATTCTTCATGTTTTTCTAAAGTTGCAGGACCGTTGAAACCTGTATGTATCTTGTGTATATTTCCTTTTTTATCTATGTAAATGGTGGTAGGATAAGACAATACATGATTAAGCATAGGTAATTTTTCATTGGCCAACACTTTATCGGAGCTACCAAATTGGGCCAACAATATTGGATAAGGAACCCCAATCCGTTTTTTTAAACGGTCTATGCCTTCAAACGCTTTTTCTTCTGTTTTTGCATATTCAAAAGCCAAAGCAATGACTTTCAAATCAGGGTTTGGGTTGTTTTTTAGATAATCAACGTAAAACTTGGTCTCATCTAAGCAATTCGGACACCATGTACCCATAATCTGTACTAAAACCACTTTATTGGCAAACTCTTTATCTGCCAAACTGGTAAACTTCCCATCCGCATCCGGAAAAGTAAAATCTAGCTTTTCATAACCTTCCTTTATATAAGTTAACGTATTTGCATCAGCTAGTTCAAAAGCTTCATTACGCCTCGCTTTAAAGTTTTCAATACTATGATTGCCAGAGTAAAAAACGCCCCCTAAAGTTGAATCTGTTGCTGTAGCATTAAAAAGAAAAACATGAGCCCCATCAAAAGTCGATAGTTTTAACTCATTTCCATCTACAACACCTTCTAGGTATCTGTAATCACCTGTATTCGTTCTAAAGGTGCCTATTACCTTATCATCTTCTTGGGCGAAAATTCCCTTTGCTGGGTAAGGACTCTCGCCATCAAAATCGAAGTTAACCTCCCATATTCCTGATAAATTTACTTTAGGCTTTTCTGATACTTTAAAACGAGGTCTGTCCCCAAGTTTTGCATAAAATGGTACGACCCGATCTAAACTCTCTTTAATAAAATTGCCTTTTATTTCATTATCAGAAAATTTCCCTGCAATATATCCTTCAAAAATTGGCATCTGAATTTTAATCGAATCCTTATAAAATTCAAACTCATCTATAAGTACTCTTTCATCGGCATTTCTTACCTCCATAGCAAAGCTACCTGCATTCTCCGTTAAAGTGAAATTAAAAGGCAATTGTTGATCTTCAGCGACCTTCATATTAGCCCACCACTCCCCTTCGCTTAATTTTACCTCTTTCTCTTCTTTACAAGAACTAATTACGCTTAAGAGCACTATCAAAATAGACAATCGTTTCATCAACTCATATTTTTTTCAATTATATCGAAAAAATATGGCTCTACTTACATTTTTACCGAAATCTTTGCATAGAAAGTAGATTGAATGTGAGTTGGCAATGTTTTATATTTGCAAACTTTAAAACTGACCAATGAAGATTTCGTACAACTGGTTGAAGCAATTTTTGCAATTGGACTGGGAGGCAGAAAAAACCGGAGAACTTTTAACCGATTTAGGACTCGAGGTTGAAGGTATTTCCAATTTTGAATCTGTTAAGGGAGGCCTTGATGGAGTTGTAGTGGGCCATGTACTTACCTGCGAAAAACACCCGAATGCCGACCGGCTTAAATTAACAACTGTTGATATCGGCCAGCAAAATCCTGTTCAAATCGTTTGTGGCGCGCCTAATGTAGCTTCAGGTCAAAAAGTGCCAGTTGCTACAATAGGCACTACACTTTATACCAATGAAAATGAAGCGTGGCAGATAAAGAAAGGTAAAATAAGAGGTGAGGTAAGTCACGGGATGATATGTGCGGAAGATGAACTTGGTCTCGGAAAAAGTCATGATGGAATCATGGTTCTTGATGAGAAATTGAAACCCGGAACTCCTTGCAAAGACATTTTTGAGATTGAAAATGACCAGGTGCTCGAAATAGGTCTTACGCCCAACCGCTCTGATGCTATGAGTCATTTTGGTGTAGCAAGAGATTTAAAGGCTGGGCTAGAGCAACAAGAAATAACCAAGGAACTTATAACGCCATCGACCAGTACATTTTCTATTGATAATCGTTCATTGAAGTTTGATGTAGAAGTAGAAAATAATGAGGTCGCTCCGAGGTATTGTGGTGTTACCATCAGCAATCTTCTGGTACAAGAATCACCTACTTGGTTAAAAAACAGATTAAAAGCTATAGGCCTATCGCCCATAAACAATGTAGTGGACATTACCAATTATGTTTTACATGAATTAGGGCAGCCTTTGCACGCCTTTGATGCTGCAAAAGTCAAAGGAAATAAAGTAGTTGTAAAAACACTTCCAAAGGGTACCAAATTTACCACACTTGATGATGTTGAAAGAGAACTACATGAAGATGATTTAATGATTTGCGATAACGAAAAACCGATGTGTATTGCAGGAGTTTTTGGCGGCAAACATTCAGGTGTCACCGCAGATACTACTTCTATTTTTCTTGAAAGTGCTTATTTTGATGCTGTTTCCATAAGAAAAACTGCAAAGCGGCACGGACTAAATACCGACGCTTCCTTCAGGTTTGAACGAGGAATAGATATTAAGACTACTGAATACGCCTTAAAACGTGCAGCACTATTGATTAAAGAGGTCGCCGGAGGAGAAATAACCTCCGATATTGTTGATTTATACCCAAAAAAGAAAGATGATTTTCAGGTTTTTTTAACTTTTGAAAAGATTTATAAATTGATAGGTCAAGAAATACCTAAAGACAAAATTAAATCTATTCTAAGCTCACTTGAAATCAAGGTAAACAATGTTACAGAATCTGGTTTAGGGCTTACCATTCCTTCGTATCGTACCGACGTTCAAAGAGAAGTCGACGTAATTGAAGAAATTTTAAGGGTTTACGGGTACAACAACATAGATTACAAAGAAAAATTTACAGCCTCTATCGCTCGAACCTCGAAATTTGAAAATCATAAATTACAAGATGTAATCGGTGACCTGTTGGCGTCTAGAGGTTTTTACGAAATCATGACCAACAGTTTGGTGCCTAACGAATCTTATAAAGAAGATTCCAATGTTACCATGCTAAATCCTTTAAGTACAGATTTAGGAGTGCTTCGAGAATCCATGTTATTTTCTGGTTTAACTGCTATTGCGCATAATCAAAATAGGAGAAAGCAGAATTTAAGATTATTTGAATTTGGTAAGACCTATTTGAAACATAACAATGGTTTTCAAGAAGATATCCATCTGTCTTTGTTTGTTACCGGTAATCAGTTCGAAAATAATTGGTCAGTGCTCAACACCCCTTCGGGTTTTTATTATCTGAAAGGTATTTCAGAGGCAATTTTGAGAAGAATTGGAGTTCAAGGGTATCAGCAAGTAGAAACGAAGGAAGCACTATTAACCGAGGGCATAACCTTCGAAAAAGATGGTAAAACAATCGTATCATTAGGTATTGCCAACAAAAGTTTTGTTAACAAGCTTGGTATTAAAAGTGAGGTGCTTTTTGCTGATTTTAATTGGGACTTACTACAATCATTTGCAGCAAGCAATAGTATTTCTTATCAAGAAATTCCGAAATTTCCGGAAGTAAATCGGGACTTTGCATTGTTATTGGACGAAAAAATACAATTTAAAGATTTGCACGACATCGCATTTAAAACGGAACGGAAGTTTTTGAAAAAAGTAAATTTATTTGATGTCTATACAGGCAAGAACTTACCTGCGGGCAAAAAGTCCTATGCTGTAAGTTTTACACTGCTAGACACCTCTAAGACTTTAACAGATAAGCAAATAGATAAAATTATGTCTAAGCTGCAGAATGCCTACGTTGAGCAGTTGGGAGCAGAGTTAAGATAAATTGCTAAATTCTTGTTGGTGGTAAGATAACACTATCGATTTCGTGCATGATACCATTACCCCTTGTAGAATCGGCTACAGTTATCATAGCAGAATTACCCATACTATCTGTCAAAATAATGTCGATGCCACGCATTGTAGCTGTTATTTTATCGCCTTGAATAGTCGTGAAAGTCGTTTTTCCTTTGCCCCTACATAAAGCTTTAAGAATACTAGAGGCTGTAAGTTTTCCCGGAACAATGTAATATTTTAAAACTGATTTCAATTGATTCTTGTTGTCGGCATTCAGCATAGCCTCAAGCTTGGTTTTTGGAAGTTTCAAGAACGCGTTATCAGATGGGGCAAAAATGGTGAATGGTCCACTTTCCTCTAACAAATCATTTAAATCCGTAGCATTATAGGCAGCTAGTAAGGTTTTGTGATTGTCAGTCGCTATTGCTTCTTTAATATTCGTGTTTTCCTTTGAGACATATACTCCAGAAGGTATGGCAGCAAGACTTTTATTCTGGGAGAATCCAAAGTTAACGATAACAAATAGTACAACAAAGCAGGTGACAGTTTGGGGGAATTTCATTTAAAAATACTTAGTGTTTCGTTCTATACCGTTATTGCTATTCATCGATGAAATACCAAAAACATCGGTAAGATAGCTTTTTACTTCATATTTTGGGGGTATGAACCATGTAGTTCATAGAAATTAACAAAATATTAACTTTTTGACATTTGTACCGCTTCGGAAATAAAAATTGTATTTGACTAACTTTGAAAAAAAGCCAGAAAAAGATGATACTTCCCAAAACTGATATTGAGGATAAGTTACTGCTTACCAAAAACAAATTGGTTTCTAACGATACCATTTTATTGGAAGTGCAGCAACTCTTAGAAAAAGATTTTGAGATAGAAAGCGAAATTGAAAATCGTCTCTCTCAACCTTCAAAAAATGTTGAAAATGCATTTGATTTTGAACTTTTAGAAACTGAGAGAATCTATCACATTGAACAAATCAAAAAAATCTGTACTGATTATCGATTGCGTTTTTTAGACTCTAAATACTTTAAAGGAGAAATTCCGCAAAGCGCAATATCTAAAATCAAACACCTAGAAAAAGCCCACGCAATAAGTTTAGAGGGTTTTAAAATGATGGCACCATCAAAATTATTCAAACTTGAAGATAAGGATGACCCACTTTTATTTGCCCCAATAGGCAACGGTTACTATTATCTGATTCACAAATGGGGTAATGACCTGCATCCTTTAAGAAAGTTATTGGTGTGGCCTTTTAGGGGTATGGTAAATCTTACCATTACCACCTTGATAATCAGCTATTTTGCTACCTTTTTGGTTCCTGATGGGTTGTTTTCCAAATCAGGTTCAAATGCACAATTCTGGATTTTATTTTTCTTTATGTTCAAAACAATCGGTGCAATTGTTATCTACTATGGTTTTGCACAGGGGAAAAATTTTAACCCGGCAATCTGGAATAGTAAATATTTCAACGCATAGTTAGACCGTTACAGCATACATTTTTTTGCGCTGCTCTTTGATGGATTTATCCGACATATATTCATCAAAGGTCAAGTGCCTATCAATGGCGCCATTTGGGGTCAACTCGATAACTCTTGTAGCCACAGTTTGAACAAACTCATGGTCATGCGTAGTCATTAATATGGTACCCTTAAAGTTTTTAAGGCTGTTGTTAAATGCTGTTATACTTTCTAAGTCTAAATGATTGGTGGGTTCGTCTAACAATAATACATTGGCACGTAATAACATCATTCTACTCAACATGCAACGTACTTTTTCTCCCCCTGAAAGCACGGTCGACTTCTTTAGCGCCTCTTCTCCACTAAAGAGCATTTTTCCTAAAAACCCCCTTACGTAAACCTCTTCTCTTTCTTCTTCAGTTTTTGTCCATTGACGCAACCAATCTACCAAATTCATATTGGCATCAAAATATTTTTCATTATCTGCTGGCAAATAAGATTGTGTGGTGGTGATGCCCCATTGAAACTTTCCAGAATCAGCTTTTTTATCTCCAGCAATTATTTCATAAAAAGCGGTCGTAGCTCTAGAATCCTTAGAAATAATGGCAACCTTATCCCCTTTAGCGAGGTTAATATCTACATTGGCAAATAATAAATCACCATCCTCTGAACTGGCGGTTAGTTTTTCAACATTCAAAATTTGATCTCCCGCTTCTCGCTCTCTATCGAAAATGATTGCTGGGTATCTTCTACTAGAGGGTTTGATATCATCTGCCTTTAATTTATCCAACATCTTTTTACGAGAAGTTGCTTGCTTGCTCTTAGCTACGTTAGCACTGAAACGAGCGATAAACTCTTGTAGTTCTTTAGCCTTTTCTTCAGCTTTTTTGTTTTGCTGAGCACGTTGCCTAGACGCCAACTGGCTGCTCTCGTACCAAAATGTATAATTACCCGAGTAAAGGTTAATCTTGCCAAAATCAATATCTGCAATATGCGTACAGACAGCATCTAAAAAGTGTCTGTCGTGTGAAACCACAATAACCGTATTGTCATAATTAGCCAAGAAGTGCTCTAACCAACTTATAGTTTCATAATCCAAATCATTGGTGGGCTCATCCATTATCAGTACATCTGGACTACCGAAAAGCGCTTGAGCAAGTAATACCCTTACTTTTAATTTAGAGTCCATATCCGCCATGGTGGTGTAGTGCAAGTCTTCGGTGATGCCCAAGTTTGATAATAGCGCCGCTGCATCACTATCGGCATTCCAGCCGTTCATTTCTTCAAACTGCACCTGCAACTCCCCTATTTTCTCGGCATTTTCATCGGTATAATCGGCGTACAAGGCATCAATCTGCTTTTTAATTTCAAATAAAGGTTTATTGCCCATAACCACAGTTTCTAGAACAGTAAACTCGTCATAAGCATTGTGGTTTTGCTCGAGTATAGACATTCTCTTGCCAGGTTCTAAATGAACATGCCCAGAAGTTGGATCGATTTTATTGGCTAATATTTTTAAAAAAGTAGATTTACCCGCTCCATTGGCCCCTATAATTCCGTAGCAGTTGCCCTCTAAAAAAGCAACATTTACTTCATCAAACAAAACTCTTTTACCGAATTGAACAGATAGATTAGATACTGAAAGCATTTCTCAATTAATTTTCTGCAAAAATAGACAAAATTAATCCCCCCCACCAACTGTATTACTTGAGGAAAAACCTAAAAAAAGTATGGTTTTACAACATTTAACTAGCTATTAACAGCGCACCTTTCTACGGATTATTAGATTTGTTACGATAAGATAATTTATGGAAAGAGCTTTACTCTACCTAACATTTTGTTTTTTAGCATCTTGCGCTCATAAACCCGATACTGGGAATACGGTTTATTTTGCAGGTGAAATTGTTAACCCAACCAGTGATTATGTCGTTTTGTATAAAAATGACGTAGTAGTGGATTCTGCAAAACTTGACACTAGCAATAGATTTTCTTTTTCTTTAGAGAACATAGAAGAAGGGCTGCATCACTTTGATCACACCCCAGAACTGCAATATGTTTATCTCGAAAAAGGAGATAGTTTGATTATACGCCTAAATACGCTTGCTTTTGACGAGTCATTGGTTTTTTCCGGTTCAAATGAAGAGGTCAATAACTTTCTTTTAGAAATGTTCTTGAATTATGAAGATGAAGAACAACTTGTTTACTCTTACTACGCATTAGATCCTGAAAAATTTAGCGGTAAAATAGATTCTTTGCGTCTTCAAAAATTGGAAGAATTAAATACGCTTAACATAGATAAAACCATTTCTAAAGGAGCTTTTGACATGGCCAAGGCCTCAATAGATTATAACAGTTATATCTACAAAGAAAAATATCCTTTTATTCACAAGAAGAAATCTGGTGAAGAAACAATTCATAGGCTAGATTCAAGCTTTTACGATTATCGAAAAAATCTAAATATCAATCTTAAAGAGCTTACGTATTTTAGACCCTATTATAATTACGTAAATAATAGATTTGGCAACCTCTCTTATATGGTCTGTGCCCAAAATTGTGGTATGGAGAAAAAAATGTCTTCAAAAGACCATTTGCATTTAAATCAACATAAAATGCACTTGATAGATAGTTTGGTAAAAGAAGAATACTTAAGAAATAACCTCTTTAGAAATGTTGCCATGGATTATTTATTGAAGGTTCACGAGGTAAATAATGAATGTAACCAGTTTATAGACAAGTTTAAAGAACTTTCTGAAAATGAGGCGCATATTGCAGAAATAAATCATTTATATAATGGCATAAAGGCCCTTCAGCCCAAAGAAAGTATTCCTGATTTAGCCATCTTGAGTGTAGAAGGTGATACTGTGCATATGAAGGATATTTCGAAAAATAATCACACTGTTTTTTACTTCTGGACAGGAGACCAAAAACGGCATTTTAGAAACGTTCTACGGCATGTAAAAAAATTAGAAAAGCAGCACCCTGAATACCTTTATGTCGGAATCAACCTTAGAACTTCTGAAGATAAATGGCTGTCGATGCTCAATGAACAGGCTATCGATAAGAAGCTTCAATACAGAAGTTTTGATTTTGGTGAAATACAAGAATCATTAATTATCAATAACCTTAGCAAATGTGTGATTACAAAAGACACGGTTATTGTAGATGCTTTCGCCAATGTGTTTACCCGTAACCCATTTGTTGGGCAACAAAAAACCTTGACTGCAAAATAGCCAAGGTTTATCTATCTTATTAAGATTCTTAAAAGTCTAAGAATTTCCTTTTTTATAATCTGCTAAAAACTTCTCTAAACCAATGTCCGTTAAAGGGTGTTTTAGAAGGCCTTCAATTGAAGATAAGGGTCCGGTCATCACATCTGCACCAAGCTTGGCGCAATCAATTACGTGCATTGTATGCCTTATAGATGCCGCTAATATTTCGGTCTGAAAATTATAGTTATCATAAATAAGTCGAATCTCTGCAATTAAGTTTAAGCCATCGGTAGAGATATCATCCAACCTTCCTAAGAAAGGTGAAACATAAGTCGCTCCTGCTTTTGCGGCCAATAACGCTTGACCAGCTGAAAACACCAAAGTACAATTGGTTCTAATTCCTTTATCAGAAAAATATTTTAATGCCTTAACTCCTTCTTTTATCATAGGTATTTTCACTACAATCTGGTCGTGAAGCTTGGCCAAGGCCTCCCCTTCTCTTACCATACCATCAAAATCCGTTGATACAACTTCTGCGGAAACATCTCCTTCAACAATATTACAGATATCTACATAATGCTTAAGAATATTATCCGTTCCGGTAATACCTTCTTTTGCCATAAGAGAAGGGTTCGTGGTAACACCATCTAAAACACCTAATTCTTCTGCTTCTTTAATCTGTGCAAGATTTGCTGTATCTATAAAAAATTTCATTAGTTCTTTTTTAAGTTTTTAATTCTTGTAAAACTACAATTTATAATGGTTTAAGAGTAATCTTTCATACAAAGTATCCGGTAATACACTCTTCAGGAAAAGGGAAAATTTCTGTAAAAACACGCCGACCTTATAATGAACCTTCGGATTATTTTTAATAATAATTGAATGTACCTTCTTTGCGACTACAATCGGGTCTTGTGCCGCATCTACATCAGTATTTATCATATCTAAGACTTTGGAATATGACGGATATGAAGAATTGTTATTTGCAGGTGCGTGATAACGCCCGGCTGCTATATTGGTAGCAAAATCACCGGGAGCTAAATCGGCTATCTGAATGCCAAAGTCTTTGGTTTCCATTCTTAAAGCTTCAGTTACAAGACTTAAAGCTCCTTTACTGGCCGAATAAATACCACGATAAGGCAAGCCCATATTTCCTGCAATAGAGGTTATATTTATGATCAACCCCTTTTTTTGACTTCTCATTTGAGGCAGAACCGTCTGAATCATACGAATAGGTCCATTCAAGTTTGTATCAAAAGCCTTGCTTATTTCAGTAATTGGGGTTTCTTCAATAGGTCCTGTTATACCAACACCTGCATTATTGATGAGCACATCGAGCTTTCCTTCCCTTTCTATAATACTATTTATGGCAGCCGAGATAGTATCACTTTTGGTCACATCAAGTTCAAGTAATTCAAATTCTTTAAAACCCTCTTGCTTTTTTAAATTTCGGCTGGTTCCGTAGACTTTAAAGCCTTTTCCTGTAAGGTAAATACCTATAGCCTTGCCTATTCCGGAAGATCCACCAGTAACCAAAACTACTTTTCTGTTCATGATGCAAAAATAGAGAAAACTTAAAGCCTTTGGTTCACTTTTGGGCACAAAAAAAGGCAAGCTACCTACATCGCACCGCTACGACCGCATACCCTTGCTGCGTTCCCACCCTGGGGGATTTTGCAGGAGCTGGTCGTGTAGGACTTGCCAAGGGCAAATATACAATCTTTTAAATTTGTTGCAATCACAAGACATGCTTAATTTGCAGCATATTTAATCCATGAAACATAAAATATACATGAAGGTTTTTCTTGTAAGTATAACTGCTGTTTTTTTTATTGCCTGCGGAGGTTCAAAAGATACTACCAAACTATTTGATATTCAGTTAGAAGGTCAAAAAAAGCAGTTTCAAAAAAATGATAAAATAGGTATTTCAATACAGAATAAAGAAAACTTCACCATTTCTAAAGTTGAATATGTAATTGATGGAAAAGTTCTTCCTGTCACAGACGGAAAAATAACTTTTAATATTGAAAAACTTGGCAACAAAGTTTTAATCGCCAAAATAGACTACGATGATACCTCCGTAGACATAACCAAAAAAATAAAGGTTTTAGCAGAAAAACCTCCTAAAATTTATACTTATGACATCGTAAACACTTTTCCTCATGACCAAACCTCTTTCACGCAAGGCCTGGAGTTTAGTAATGATACCTTATATGAAGGCACCGGTCGTAAGGGCCAATCTGTGCTCCGAAAAATTGATTTTAAAACAGGTAATGTCCTGCAAAATGTAGATTTAGACAATTCTGTTTTTGGGGAAGGAATAACAGTAATAAATGATAAAGTGTTACAATTAACCTGGCAAAGCGGTATTGGCTACGTTTACGATCAATCAGATTTAAATAAGGTAGAAACTTTTAGCTATGGAAAGAGTAAAGAAGGCTGGGGATTGTGCAATGACGGACAAAAAATTTTTAAAAGTGATGGAACCGAAAAAATATGGATTCTAGACCCTACAAACTTTACAGAGATAGATTTTATCGAAACCGTGACCAATAAATCTATCTTTAACAAGGCCAATGAATTAGAATATGTAGATGGAAAAATCTATGCCAACGTTTGGCAAAAAGAAAGCATGATGATTATTGATGCCACATCAGGCGCTATCGAAGGGGTGATAAATTTTGGAGGTCTAAAGAAAAAAGTAACGCAACACCCACAACTAGATGTGCTTAATGGAGTAGCCTATCACCCAACACGTAAAACCTTTTTCGTTACAGGTAAAAACTGGGATAAGTTGTTTGAGGTCAATATCATTAAAAAGTGATATGAACAGTTATACCATACTAAAAAAAGTATCTCAAAAAGATTTAGATGACTTAAACCATGTTAATAATGTAGTCTACGTAGAATGGATTCAGCAGATATCAAAAGAACATTGGCAAGCAGTATCTAAAAAACTTGCTTCGGGCTTTATTTGGGTGGTTAGAAGGCATGATATCACCTATTATGATTCTGCTAAGCTTAACGACGAAATCATAATCACGACCAATATTAAAACTAACAAAGGTCCCATTTCTTTCAGGGAAGTAGAAATGGCAAACAATAAAACGGGAAAAGTGTTGGTTAAATCTATAACAGAGTGGTGTCTATTACATTCTCAGACTTTAAAACCCATACGCGTACCCGACACCATTAAGAACTTATTTTTAGATTCTTGAAAAAAATTAGATTAAAACATATCATAGTAGTTTTATTTATTGTCTCATTGGCATTAAGCTCTTCATGCAGAAAAGACTTTGATTTTAAACCCTCATCAGGAAATCTAGAATTCTCGAAAGACACTGTCTTCTTAGACACTGTTTTCACAAATATCGGTAGTAGTACCTACTCCTTAAAAGTATATAATCGCTCAAATAATGACATACAGATTCCTACTATAAGTCTTGAAAATGGTCAAGAAAGCAATTACCGTTTAAATGTAGATGGTGCCGCTGGTAAAACCTTTGAAAATGTTCCATTGCTGGCCAAAGACAGTTTGTTCATTTTCGTTGAGGTTACTATTCCCCAAGATCAAGTAAATCAAGATGAATTTTTATATACCGATGCTATTAAATTCGGGGCGTCAGGCAATACACAAAAAGTAGAATTGGTTACCCTGATTAAAGATGCGGTTTTTTTATACCCGAGGGAATTGGCAGATGGTTCAACCCAATCTTTACTTTTAGGAATTAATGACGAGGGAGATGAAATTAGAATAGAAGGCTTTTTTCTAGAGGATAATGAATTGAATTTTACCAACGAGAAACCTTATGTGGTTTATGGCTATGCAGTAGTTCCGAATGAAAGAGTAGCAACGTTTGAAGCTGGTACAAGGGTTCATTTTCATAAAAATTCAGGTTTACTGGTAAGTCCGGAAGCTTCAATTCAAGTTAATGGAATGTTGAGTACGGATCAAGAGCTATTAGAAAATGAAGTGATATTTGAAGGAGACAGATTAGAGCCAGGATTTTCAGATACACCCGGTCAATGGGGAACTATTTGGTTGACAAGAGGTAGTATTGATAATCAACTAAATTATTTAACCATCAAAAATGCTACAGTAGGCCTTTTAGTTGAAGGGAATGGAGATTTTACCAATTCAAATCTAACTGTAAGCAACACCCAAGTTTACAATAGTTTAAGTTTCAATTTACGCACTAAATCTTGCAAAATAACTGCAAACAACCTGGTTTTAGGCAATTCAGGATCCGTGTCCGCTTTTCTTAGCCTTGGAGGTGATTACAATTTTAATCACTGTACCATAGCAAATTATTGGAGTAACAGTTTTAGAAACGTCCCCAGTTTGGTAATTACCAACTTTGAAGAAACTGATTCTGGTGAAATTGTAAGCTCAGATTTGATAGGTGCCAATTTTTCAAATTCTATTATTGATGGTAACCGGTCCATAGAGTTAAGTCTTCTAAAGAACGATTCAGCTTTATTTCAATATAACTTTACCAGTTGTGCGTTGAAGTTTTCTGACACGACAGGTGAATTTAACAACGACCCACTTTATAATTTTGATAATATTCTTTTTTTTAATTCAACTTTATTAAATCAAGAACTATCATTTGTGAACAGTTCGGAAAATCATTTTTTATTAAACCAAAATTCTGCAGCTAGAGATAATGGCAATATAGAACTAGCACAATTAAATCCAACGGATATTCTAGGAGTAAATAGAATAAATCTTCCAGATATTGGGGCATATGAGTTTGTTTCACAAAATTAATTGCAATTCTTAAAAAAGCATTTTACAGAAAAACCATAGTTTTTTTAAGGGAAAAACCCAATTGATATTAAAATTCCCTTATTACTTTAGCTTTCAACAAATTAAGTATGTGTTACTTCTATGCCATTATAGATTCTCATGTGCCTTCCTGTTTAAGGTTGAAGACACGTTTAGATGATTATTCTGATTTTGAGCTTACTAACATAGTGCATGATTCTGAAGATGGCATGAATTTAATTTTAAAGTACTCGCCCGATGTCGTATTTGTAAACCTAATTAATAAAGATGCAGATAATCATTTTAAAATGATTAGTGAATTGCACCAATACCTTACTAAGCCACCAATTTTAATCGGTTATTCCAAGACCAAAAAATATGCCTATGAGGCAATAAAAAATGGTTTTTTTGACTATTGGTTGTTTCCAAATACAGAACTAGATATACGCAAGACTATTTTGAAGCTGAGAAAACAGCGCCCAAAAGAAAAAACACCAAGTACTATTTGTTTAAAAACGTATCGCGATTTTCATTATTTGGATACCAGTAAGATTTTATACCTACAAGCCGACAATAATGCTACCGATTTTATTCTCACCGATGGAGATAAGGTTAGCGCTTATAAGACCCTAAAGTCTTTTGAAGAAACATTACCTACCAACTTCATACGAATACATCAGAGCTATATATTAAATAGTGAGTATGTATCTAGAATTAATTACGGCAAATGTATTTGTACGTTAAGAAATAATTCGAGGGAAATTCCGTTCTCTAAATCCTACAAAACTCGAATTGACGAGTTGCAAAAACTACTCTCCAATAACGCAATTCAACACGTTAATTAAGAAAATTCTTATAAAACTAGGTGACTTACTAATAGAACTATATAGTTCACTAGTAAACTAATTCTGTTACCCCTACCAAGCGCGCTAGATATACTTTTACTTCAGTTTTAAAAAACAATCATTTTAACCTAAAAAATCAAGAACACATGAAAAAGGTATTAAGTATTTTGGCAATTTTAGTTATGACAGTAGGATTTTACTCTTGTGAAACTGAAAGCACTACCGAAGAGGAACAACTTTTAATACAGGCAACAGATGACGATGAGGTTGAAGAAGAGTGCAGCAATTGCGCTATTTAGAACAGATAAATAAACAAAAAACCCCAAATGTTAACATTTGGGGTTTTTTTGTATATTGGAGGTAGTAAGTTTCTTACTTGTAAAGTTAAAACAATAAGATTATTCGATAGATGAAATGGACACTGTTTTGTATATGCGTAATATTGATATCCAGCTGTTCAACCAAAAACAAGAATAGTAATAAAGTAGTTCTACCCAATATTAATGACAGTACTAAGATATGGATTACAGAAGCTATAGATAATTCGTCCTTATCAAATACCGAGAAGTATCATTTACTATCAAAATCAAATGTCTTAATCAATAAATATCCTGACAGTTATTCAAAAGCGTCTGCATTATCGAAATTATCCTTATTATACAATCGTTTAAATGATAGTTTATCTTTTAGAAAAGTAAATGCTGAAAATTTTCAAGTAGCCAAAAGAATAGGCAATTCTAAGTCCCTTGGTGTAGCAAACTGGGATTTAGGTTATTTTTTTAGGAAGAATCGCCTCCCCGATAGTGCTATTTATCACTACAGAAAGGCATATGAACTTTTTAGAAAGGCTGAATTAGACTCCTCTTCGATTGCCTATCCTGGCCGAATGTTATACTCAATGGCAATTGTTAAGGATAATAGCAAGGATTACACTGGGGCGGAAAAGGATATTGTTAAAGCTATTACTTACTTTAAAGAACACAATTTAAAAAAACATATTTATTCATCTTACAACTTACTCGCGGTAATACAAAATGGAATGGGTAAATATGATAATGCTATTAAATATCATAAAAAAGCTAAAGAGTATATTCCATTTTCAAAAGAAAGTCAAAAATATTCGCAAAATACCGCAAACTTAAATAATATGGCATCTACTAATCTCCGTAAAGGAGATTACTCTAAGGCTATTGAATATTATCAGAAACTACTATATATAGATAGTTTTCGTTTTAAAAAAAGAAAATCTTACGCAAAAGCAATCAGTGGTCTGGCTTACGCAAAATTTAAAAATGGCTCTAAAGACTTCGATCAATTGGCAAATGAATATTTAAGATCTAACATGATTTTAGATAATATCAATAATGTTTCCGATAAAGCAAGAAACTACCAATATTATGCAGAAATGTTAAATGAGCAAGGTCAAACAGATTTAGCAATTGAAAATGCTTTAATTGCCAAAAAAATTGCAGAGGAAAGCTCTAATAATGACCGCCTACTGAGTTCTTTAAAATTACTATCAACCCTAGATAGAAAAAATAGTGCCGATTATTCTGATGTTTATTTTACCCTTAGTGAAAATTTATTGAGAAAAGAACGTGCCATGCAAGATAAGTTTGCAAGAATAGAAATGGAAACAGACGAAGTTATAGAAGAAAATGAATCATTGGCCAAACAAAAAGAGACATTAATAGGCCTTGGCATTGCATTACTACTTTTAGGTTTTGGAACATTTGTGATCATAATTCAAAGGTCGAATAATCAGAGGCTTAAATTCCAACAAACGCAACAAGAAAGTAATCAAGAAATTTATAATTTAATGTTATCGCAACAAGGCAAATTTCAAGAAGGCAAGCAATTGGAACAGAAACGTATTTCTGAAGAAATACATGATGGCATTTTAGGCCAAATGCTTGGTGTACGCCTAATTCTAAGTGGATTAAATGAGCGAAATGATGAATCAGCAATCCAGCAACGGGGTGAATTAATAGAAAAACTAAGAGAATTAGAAGAAGAAATGAGAACAATCTCTCACGAACTAAATAATGCCGCTTACAAAAAAATCAATAACTTCATCGTCGCTATTCAAGATTTAATCACAACGGCACGTTCATCATCAAAAATTGAGATTTTGTTTGATTTTACAGAATCTTATGATTGGGATAGGCTTGACGGAGACATTAAAATAAATACTTATAGAATAATTCAAGAGTGCATCCAAAATTGTATAAAACATTCTAGATGCACTAAAATAAATATAAGCTTGAATACTAAGGGCAATGAAATTATTTTAAAAATTAAAGATGACGGTGTGGGCTTTAATGTTAAGAAAGGTAAGAGAGGAATTGGTTTAAGAAATATAACCTCAAGGATAGACAAGATCAATTCAGGAATCAATATAAACAGTGGCCCAGGAATAGGGACCGAAATTAAGATTACCGTACCTTTACTAGAACTAAAAACAAAAGAGACAATAGTATCCAAAGAAAGAAAAGCTTTGGAGGCATAAAATCGAAGTTTAATGAAGACATTACGAATTTTGGCAATTGATGATCACGAAATGACCATGCTCGGCTATAAGTTTATTCTTGAAAGAATTTCTTTTGATGACCATACCATTATTGTAGATACAGCAAATTCATTTAAAAGTGGTAGAGAAAAAATTGAGGGGTCGGTAACTTCTTTTAAGTATGATATCATATTTTTAGACGTGCAATTATATCCTCCTAACGAAAACCAACCGCATACTGGTGAAGACTTGGGTATATTAGCACGAAAATTAGTTCCTGAATCAAAGATTATTTTTATGTCCTCATTTAGTGACAACCATAGAATAAATAGCATTTTAAAATCAGTAGATCCAGATGGTTATATGGTTAAAACCGATATTGATCCTAAATCTTTAGAAGATGCCGTAAAAACTGTTACCTTTCAGCCTCCATATTATTCTTCAAAGGCTTTAGCTGCCATTAGAAAAAGAATGTCCACAACCATTTCCCTTGATGACAATGATAAAAAAATACTGTACCATTTATCAATAGGCACAAAGACTAAAGATTTAGAACAACATGTAGAACTATCTGCCTCTTCAATAGAGAACAGAAAAAGGCATCTTAAATCCCTTTTTGGAACAGAAAAAGAAAACGATTTAGCTTTAATACTGGCAGCAAAAAATAGAGGCTTTATATAACCTACCATTCATTGCTATTTTGTAACACTTCAACATCCAGAACCGACATTTCATTAATTTTAACATAATATTAACATAAATATGAGCTACTTACACTAAAACCATAAAAATTTATGGTTTTAGTGTAATGTCTTATGTAAAATTCGGTTTAATTTTATTTTACTAATTAAGCTGAATGCAATCAAATCAAAATACCAATACCAACCAAGAAGGTAATACTTCCAAAGATTATCTAGACATAAACGGGGTTGAGCACTTCATGAAAAGTCTTGAAAAATATTTTTTTGCTGAAGCAACTGTAAAATTAGATACTTCTAAAACCCACTCTAAATATCACTTGATTATTGGATTGAACTGTAATTTTGGGCTCACCGAAAGCCTATTCCATTTAAATAGCGGCAATTGGGGAGGTTTTTGTAAAAATAGTACCAACCTTGAATTTTCAGGTTTTGAATTGGCCGTAGCGGATTTACAAGATAAAAACCAAGTTGAAATAATCGTTGAGGAAACCGCTATACATTTTAAGGACACTTCAATATTTATCACAAAGATTCCAAATCAGGATATTACAGACCAACTATGCGCTATTTTGAGTTCGGTCAGTGAAAATTTTGTGCATTTTACGAGAGGTCTTACCGAAATGCCTTATGAGATTTTCATACCTGTTTTTGAAGAAACTTCAGAAGAAAACAGCACCATATCTTGGGCCAAAGCTAAAATTAGAACAAGTTATTTTAGCTATTGGGGTATGTATTTTCATTCAGAAGTAGACCAAGACTCATTGGTTTACGACCTGAAAAACAAAATCATCATTGATGGAGACTTTTTTCTTTTGAACAAAGAATAAAAAACTATTCCAAAAAAATTCCTCTTTCCTTCTAGGCATTAAACAAAGGCTTAGCAGCCATCAAAGTATTAACTTTTTCTTTAACTGATTGTATGATTTTTTCGTTCTCTGCGTTGAGAAGAACCTCGTCAATATAGGCGACAATGGTTTCCATATCTTCCTCTTTTAATCCACGAGTGGTAATTGCAGGTGTTCCAAAACGCACACCTGAAGTTATAAATGGTGATTGATCATCAAATGGAACCATATTTTTGTTAGCGGTAATATCAGCCTTTTCTAAAGCTTTTTCTGCGTCCTTACCGGTAATATTCTTATTTCTTAAGTCAATTAACATCATATGATTATCGGTACCACCAGAGATTACCTTATAATCTTTTGCCATGAAGGCTTTTGCCATTGCCTCAGCGTTTTTCTTGACCTGAATCATGTAATGTAAAAAATCATCTGAAAGCGCTTCTCCAAAAGCAACCGCCTTGGCAGCAATAATATGCTCTAAAGGCCCTCCTTGGTTTCCTGGAAAAACAGCCAAATCTAACAAAGCGGACATCTTACGTAAGTTTCCGTTCTTAAGTCGTATTCCAAACGGATTCTCGAAATTTTCACCCATCAAAATAAGTCCGCCCCTTGGTCCCCGCAGAGTTTTGTGGGTAGTAGTTGTAACAATATGGCAATGAGGAATAGGATCGTTTAAAATACCTTTGGCTATTAAACCAGATGGATGCGAAATATCTGCTAATAGTAGCGCACCGACGCCATCCGCAATCTCCCTGAAGCGCTTAAAATCCATATCCCTTGAATATGCTGATGCTCCTGCAATAATCATTTTTGGTTTTTCCTTTTCAGCTATTTCTTGAATCTTATCATAATTCAATGTTCCGGTCTCTTCATCAACACCATAAAAAACAGGATTGTATAACCTTCCTGAAAAATTAACCGGTGAACCATGGGTCAAATGACCTCCATGAGATAAATCAAAACCTAAAATTGTATCACCAGGTTTCAAACAAGCATGATAAACAGACGCATTAGCTTGAGAACCCGAATGCGGCTGCACATTCGCATAGACCGCTCCAAAAAGCTCTTTGGCCCTATCAATCGCCAATTGCTCAACTTCATCAACAACTTCGCAACCGCCGTAATAGCGCTTACCAGGGTAACCCTCTGCATACTTATTGGTTAATACAGAACCCGCTGCTTCCATTACTTGCGGGCTTGTAAAATTTTCAGAAGCTATTAGCTCTATACCACGGGTCTGTCGTTGTTTTTCTTCTTGAATAAGATTGAAGATGCGCTCGTCTCTTTGCATTATATGATAATTTAAGGGTCAAAAATACAAATTGAAGTAATGATTATAGTAGTTGTAAAAACATATTTCTGTGATTTTATCCAACAAAAATTAACAATTTCAAATCTATTACAAGAAATTGATTATCAATTAATTATATATAAAATATACTACATGCCTCTCTTTAACGTTTATCAAAAAAGCAATTTTGGCATAGCTATTGAAAATATATGCCTAAACCATTAAATCAAAAGCCATGAAAAAATCTTTACTCATTATGACATTGTTAATATTGGCTGCCTGCGGAGGAGTCAAGAAAACACAAGAGGCTTTAAATAGCGGTAATTATACTACAGCTATGAACAAGGCCATAAAAGAACTCTCGGATAACAAGACTAAAAAAGGGCATCAACAATATGTGATATTGTTAGAAGAAGCTTTTGCTAAAAACAAACAAAGAGAGCTTGAAAGAATATCTTTTCTAGAAAAAGATGGTAATCCTGCCAATTTAGAAACTATTTACAGAACATATTTGCAATTAAAGAAAATGCAAAATAGAATTAGACCGCTTTTGCCATTGCCTGTTTATGATGAAGACAGAGAGGCAGCGTTCAATTTTAAAAACTATGATTCTAAAATTCTAGATACGAAAGCTGAATTATCTGAATATTTATATGTCAATGCAACAGATTTACTAAAAAATGCTCGTAATAAATATGATTTTAGAAAAGCTTATGATGATTATAAATATTTAAACGATATCAATCCTGGATATGGCAATACTGCAGCAAAAATGGAGGAAGCGTACCAAAAAGGATTGGATTATGTTAAAATTGAGCTTAAAAACGATACGCAACAGATAATTCCCGAGCGTTTAGAAGAAGAATTACTTGACTTTAATTCTTACGGCATAGACAATTTTTGGACCCAGTTTCATACAAATCCTTTAGAGTCTGTAAAATATGATTATGCAATGAATTTAGATTTTAGAGAGATTAACATCTCACCTGAACAGACAAATGAGAAACAAATCATTAAAGAAAAAGAGATTAGAGACGGTTATGATTATGTTTTAGATGCCAATGGCAATGTTGCCAAAGACAGTTTAGGAAACGATATTAAGGTTGAAAGATTCAAAAAAGTAAGATGTAGTTTTTACCAGTTCACGCAGTTCAAAAGCGCACAGATTGGGGCTAGAGTAAGCTTTACAGACTTACAAAATGGTCAAGAAATTAACTCCTACCCTATTTCAAGTGAGTTTGTATTTGAACATATTTATGCAAATTACGATGGCGACAGACGCGCTTTAGACAATGACCTTATTGCCTTTCTTGATTTAGCTGCAGTTTCTTTTCCAAGCAACGAACAAATGGTTTATGATGCGGGGGAAGATTTAAAAGCCCGATTAAAAAATGTAGTGCGAAAACACAGTTTCAACTAAAATTAAAAGCCCGGGAATTTCCCGGGCTTTTTTTATATATAGTCTTCTAAATTTACTTCAGAAATCGAACCATGTGATACGTGAGATACAGTAACCCCATTCCTGACGATCAGTAATTGTGGTGATTGATGAATTACTTGAAACTTTATCGCCACTTCGTTCGAAACATCCCTATGGGCATGAAGGTCCAAAAAATAGAGATCCAACTGATTTTCGGTAAACTCATAATTATCTACAAACATGTTCAGAACCATTCTACTAATGCCACAGGTAGTAGAATGCTTAAAAATCACCTGTGTTTTCGTTTTTGATTCTTCTTCAATTTCATTCAGTTGTTCAATTGACTGAAGCGGAATCCATGGTAAAATTTTATCCTCCTTTTTAGATTCCGAACTGCCACCAAAAATACCTCCAAATAAACCCATACTTATTTTTTTGATTAGGTCGAAAATAACAGCATTACTTACAGAGACAGACAAAATGTCCTTTATTTTCAATGCTTTAGCGTCATTTTGACTGACTTTTTAATTGGTAAGGTTGTTGCCCTTCCATTTAAAAATAATTGAAATGAATTTTAACAATTTTACCATAAAATCACAAGAAGCCCTTCAACAAGCGCAGCAAATTACGCAAGGTTTTGGGCATCAACAAATAGAAAACGAACATCTTTTTAAGGCAATAACCGAGATAGATGAAAACGTCTTGCCATTTATTTTGAAAAAACTCAATGTAAATGTGACCCTTGTCAATCAGGTATTAGAAAAAGAACTGCAAAGTTATGCGAAAGTTTCCGGCAGTGAAATTATGCTTTCAAGGGAGGCAAACAAGACCTTAACCGAAGCTTCCATCATCGCAAAAAAAATGGATGACGATTATGTTTCCATAGAACATTTAGTTCTGGCAATTTTTAAATCGAAAAGTAAAATAAGTCAGATTCTTAAAGACAACGGAGTTACGGAAAAAGACCTAACAAAAGCAATCGAAGAACTACGCAAAGGTGGAAAAGTAACTTCACAAAGTGCCGAAGACACCTATAATTCTTTGGATAAATATGCAAAAAACCTAAATTCACTAGCAGACTCTGGGAAATTAGACCCTGTTATTGGAAGAGATGAAGAGATAAGAAGAATTCTACAAATACTCTCGAGAAGAACAAAAAACAATCCTATGCTGGTTGGTGAGCCTGGTGTTGGCAAAACAGCCATTGCAGAGGGCCTAGCGCATCGAATAGTTCAAGGTGATGTGCCAGAGAACCTTAAAGAAAAGATTATATATTCTTTGGATATGGGGGCACTGATTGCTGGGGCAAAATACAAAGGTGAATTTGAAGAGCGACTTAAATCTGTTATTAAAGAAGTTACCTCTTCTGATGGTGATATCGTACTTTTTATCGATGAGATTCACACATTGGTAGGTGCTGGTGGTGGACAAGGCGCTATGGATGCTGCCAATATTTTAAAACCTGCTTTGGCAAGAGGTGAATTAAGGGCTATTGGGGCAACTACCCTAGATGAATACCAGAAGTATTTTGAAAAAGACAAGGCTTTGGAGAGGCGCTTCCAAAAAGTCGTCGTAGATGAACCCGATACAGAAAGTGCGATTTCAATCTTAAGGGGTATCAAAGAAAAATATGAAGCACATCATAAAGTGCGTATTAAAGATGAGGCGGTGATTTCAGCTGTTGAGCTATCACAACGTTACATCACCAACCGTTTTTTACCGGACAAGGCTATTGATTTAATTGATGAAGCAGCATCGAAGTTACGGATGGAAATCAACTCCAAACCAGAAGAACTCGATGTGCTGGATAGAAAAATAATGCAACTCGAAATTGAAATTGAAGCAATTAAGAGAGAGAATGATAGCGTAAAGTTAAAAGCCTTGAATCTAGAGTTGGCCAATTTTAAGGAACAACGAAATGAAATCTTTGCCAAATGGGAAAGTGAAAAAACCGTTGTAGATAATGTTCAAAAGACAAAACAAGATATTGAAGCTTATAAGCTTGATGCTGAAAGAGCTGAACGAAATGGTGACTACGGAAAGGTGGCTGAATTACGTTATGGAAAAATTAAAGAAGCGCAAGAACAGATAGATAAGCTTAATCTTGAGTTACAAGAACAACAAAAAAGCAGCACCCTTATAAAAGAGGAAGTTACTAATGAGGACATTGCCGAGGTAGTTGCCAAATGGACTGGGATTCCTGTAACAAAAATGCTTCAGAGCGAACGTGAAAAGTTATTGCAACTAGAAGATGTTCTTCGTAAAAGAGTTGTTGGTCAAGAAGAGGCTATTGAAGCCGTATCTGATGCAATAAGACGCAGTAGAGCTGGTTTGCAAGACACTAAAAAACCTATTGGGTCATTTATGTTCTTAGGTACTACGGGAGTTGGTAAAACCGAATTGGCAAAAACCTTAGCGGCATATTTGTTCGATGATGAAAATGCAATGACGAGAATAGATATGAGCGAATATCAAGAGCGTCATGCAGTAAGCAGGCTCGTCGGAGCACCTCCAGGCTATGTGGGTTATGATGAAGGTGGACAACTGACCAAAGCAGTACGCAGAAGACCCTATTCCGTAATCCTTTTAGATGAAATTGAAAAAGCCCACTCGGATACTTTTAACATATTGTTACAGGTATTGGACGAGGGTAGGCTTACCGACAATAAAGGGCGTATTGCAGATTTTAAGAACTGTATAATCATCATGACCAGTAATATGGGAAGTCATATTATTCAAGAGAAATTTGAAAATAATAGCGATCTACACAGCGCTACTGAAGCAGCTAGAGTTGATGTTTTAGGACTTCTAAAAAAAACCATTCGTCCAGAGTTCTTAAATAGAATTGATGACATCATCATGTTTACCCCACTTGATAGGGCAAACATCAAGCAAATAGTTGGTATTCAATTAGACCAGCTCAAAAAAATGCTACTTAAACAGAACATCACCCTAGATGCCACAGACCAAGCAATCGCTTACCTAGGTAATAGAGGGTTTGATGCGCAATATGGTGCCAGACCGATAAAGCGTTTGATTCAGAAAGAAGTTTTGAACAAACTTTCCAAAGAGCTTTTAGCAGGGAGTATAAAAGGTGAAAGTATCATTTTAATAGATTCATTCGATGAAAAACTAGTATTTCGAAATCAGAACGAACTAGTCGATTAATCACAATATTTAGTTTCTTTTCAAAGGGCATCCCAATTGGATGCCCTTTTTAATACCATGCAGTATATATTTTTTCTATATTAGCTAGTAACAAACCAGTATTCATGTCTACCAAAGCCGAACGCACTGCACAGTATATTATAGAAACTGTGGCTCCTATTTTTAACAAACATGGCTATGTTGGCACTAGTATGAGTCATTTAACCGAGGCTACTGGGCTTACCAAAGGTGCTATTTATGGTAATTTTGAAAATAAAGAAGCTTTAGCTTTAGAGGCCTTCAAGTATAACAGAAACCTACTATTGGGTAAGATTGATGATTTGTTAGACGCCAATGGGGACTCGTTAGATAAAGTGTATGCCCTCATAAATTTCTACAGGCAGTACGATGTTTTCACGATGCAAATGGGCGGTTGCCCCATTTTAAATATCGGTGTTGATGCACAACATAATAATTCGTTGTTAGTGGCCGCCAATAAAGAAACTATAAAAGAGATTGAAGGAAAAATTGCTTTAGTTATTGAAAATGGCGTTAAAGCTGACGAAATGAAAATTCCTGTTCCTCCCTTACAATTTGCCAAACAACTTTACACAATACTTCAGGGCGCTGTTGCTATGGCTACTATGACAAGGGATAGAAAATACTTAGTGAACACAATGGCTTATTTAGAACTCTTGGTTCAAAAAGAAATCAAAAAATAAACTACTAGTTTCCTTTCACTCTAAAAATCCACAACTTATCAGGATACTTACCGTTCATTTTGCTGTTTCTTGCATCACGGGCTTCTTGAATGGTATTATACTTTCCTAGATATACATAATTAAATTTATTTGTACTTCGATAAAAAGAACCTGGCCGTAATCCTTTAGCTGTCATGTTCTTCATAAAAGCTTCAAAGTACTTTTTAGTGCCGAAAACGTTGGCGATGAGATAAAAACCTGGCTCTAAACCTTCTATGTTCGTCCGACTTACTTCTTCGTACTTCTCATTTGGCAAAACAGTCACCTTCTTCGTCTGCGCGACGATAGCAGCTATACTATCTTGTCGACGTTGTCGTTCTTGACGAAGTAAGTCTTCATTTGCTCTTGCCGCTTGTATGGAATCTTGCTCTCTTCTTTTTGCTTCTTCTACTAAAGCCATTGTCTTTGCATCTTCAAGTGCTTTCTCCGCTTCGATTTCTTTTTTTCCTGCGTCATCTTCTTCCTTATTGACCTCTTCTTCAATCTCCAATTCATCAATAGATTGAGACTTCTTAGGCTTGCCAAATTGATAAGAGGCCAAGATTTCGAAAGTAGGGTCTGCATCGCTAAATTCACCACCTGTACCAAATTCGATAAGACCACCTAAAGAAACTTTTTCGAACAAGGTAACACCCAATCCGCCAGAAGTACCGTAAAAACTGTTGTATCCGCCCTGAAGCCAAAACTTAGCGGTTGAAAAGAGAACGTTTCCGCCATATTGCAAATCATAATTAGGAATAGATTTCACATAGGCCAGGGGTCTCACAAAACTATTAGGCAGTGACGGAAATAGGTTTAAAGAAAAATCATTGCTTATGATACCCGTAAAAATCATACTGTCATCATTCATTTGACTGTCGGAGAAATTGTAGTCCAAAACGTTTTCTAATGCAGCCGCAATATTAAATTGATTTATATTTAAACGGATGCTTGGTGAAAATTGGGCAATAAAATTGTTGATATCCTCCAACCCTAAAACGCCTGGTGCAGCATTAATGTTTTCATCTGCCAATTCTTGGCTAAACGCATAGATGTTCGCGCCGACTATCAGATTCATATTATCTTGTAAACGAAATGATTGCGCAAAATTCAGAAGCCCTCCGGTATTGAGAAAAACCCCTGTATTGTGCTGCAAAAAACCTAATCCTACTGCGGTTTTCTCATTAAAACTATGCGAATAGTTCACAAAAGTGGTGGTAGGATCACCATCAATAGTCTGCCATTGCCATCTGGTCCATAACGAAATAGCTCTTGGGTTGTTCCAATCCAAAGCGTAGGTAGCACTGAGCAGACTAGAATTAAATTGTGTTAAGGCGTGTTGCCTGAAATCGGCAGGTAGTACGGCCTCTTGCCCAAAAAGCCCACAAGAAAATAAAATCAGAAAGAAAGCAACTATATTTTTTCGCATAGCCAAAACTAAAAATTAAATACTACTTTTAGGTCTGTAAAGTTTGATTAATTATGAGAATTTCAAAAAAGCTAAAAGAAATAAAAGTATCTAAAGTCTGTCTTTTTGTTTGTATCGCCGCGGGGATTCTTGGCTGTAATCCTAAAGATACAGAAATAAAAGTAGACCCGATTATATCAACTTTTTATTTAATACGGCATGCAGAAAAAGACAGAACAGACCCCACCAATAAAGACTCTGAATTAAATCAAGATGGTTTGGGCAGGGCCATAAAATGGGCAGAGGTTTTTGAACCGATTGATTTAGACATCATATATTCGACCAACTATGAGCGCACTTCTATGACAGCTGCTCCTACTTCTGTTAAAAAAAATATTGATGTTACTTATTACAACCCAAGCGAAATTGATATTGAGGCTTTGAAAGCAGAAAATCTAAGCAAAAATGTTTTGATAGTCGGTCACAGTAATACCACGCCAGCGATGGTAAACAAACTACTTGGTTTTGAAAAATATGAAGCTATGGATGATACCGACAATGGCAGTCTTTTTATAGTTCGCTTTGTTGATAGCGTGGCTACGGACATTAGACTTAATATGAACTAACCTTTATACCATCTAATTCAATTTTAGAAAGTAGTTCCAATCCACCTGATTGAAATAGGCTGTCTATTTCAAAGATGGAAACGGATTTTTCTCTAGGTTTTAAATTGTTATAATCCACAAAGCGTATTCCTTCAACATAGCGCTCATTATAAGCCTGCCTAAAGCGTATGCCTCCTCCATCTACATGGAACTCGTAAGCCAAAAAGTCTGGTTTAAAAGTGTTTTTGTTGAACCAATACAGATAGATGTCATCAAAATCTTCACCACCATTGTTTTGATCGAATGTAACTTTTAGTTTATAATACAAGATATCATTTATGGCTATTTCTCCTAAAAGTTCCTTTTTTACGGCATCATCATTCAATCCAAAAGGCAGTCTGGCAAAATAATGAACAGAATTTACGGAGTTCGCATATCTATTTGCTATAGAATCCGATATGGTGATTAAACTATCATTAAAAAAACGTTGAAAGTCATTGTGAGTTTTCACATCTGTAATGCGAAGCGAATCCGCATAAGTAATCCGTTTGAGTATTTTCTTTCCGTCCATTACTTCAGACACATATTTTTTGTCCCTAAAAACAAAGGAAACTTTTCTCGTATTATGTAATTCTCCACCACTAACTGCAATGGCCTTGTCAATAATCTCTTGTGCTGTTAGTTTTTTATCTGTGGTTTCGGCGCAAGACGCCAATACTACTATTGATAATAAAAGAATAGTTTTTTTCATGAGATGTATGTCGTAAAACAAGCTTTAATAATTACAAAAATAGGTGCAATACTTTTAGAGTTCTTATTTTTGCAAGGCATGCAAAAAAAAATAAATATTAAAAACAAACGCGCCAAGTTCGATTATGAAATCTTGGATAAATATACGGCGGGAATTGTTTTAGGCGGAACCGAGATTAAATCGATACGGCTGGGCAAAGCTTCATTATCACAAAGTTTTTGTGAGTTTAACGATGCGGGCGAGCTTTTTGTAGTAAATATGCAGATAGATGAGTACAGCTATGGCGGACACTATAATCATAAACCAAAAGCCACACGAAAACTTCTATTAAATAAAAAAGAACTTAAAAAATTACGGAGGGAGGTCACTACTTCTGGCAATACTATTGTTCCAATCAATCTTTTTTTAAACGACAGGGGGCTGGCAAAAATGAATATAGGTCTTGCTAAAGGAAAAAAAGAATATGATAAGCGTGAAACCATTAAAGACCGAGAGAGTAAGCGTAATCTATCCCGATTAAAAAAGAGCTTTAATACTTAATTTTTATTTTCCAAAAGAGGAACAAATCTAAAATTTCCAAATTCCTTTTTTTCAAATTCCTTTTCAGATTTACGAACAAACAAGGTCATTACTTGTTCATCTACTCCAACAGGAATGACCAATCTACCGCCTATTTTTAATTGAGACAACAAGGGTTTAGGCACCAAGGGCGCGCCAGCAGTAACGATAATACCATCAAAAGGTGCCTCTTCGGGCAGGCCTTTATAACCATCACCGAAAATAATTTTCTTCGGGCGATAGCCCATTTTATTAAAGAAGAGTTTTGTTTTTTTGAAGAGCTCTTGTTGGCGTTCAATAGTATAGACTTTTGCTTTTAAATTTAATAAAATCGCGGTTTGATAGCCACTACCTGTTCCTATTTCTAATACTTTATGGTTTGGTCTTAATTTTAAAAGTTCCGTCTGAAAGGCCACGGTATAAGGTTGAGAAATAGTCTGCTCCGCACCAATAGGAAAAGCCTTATCTTGATAGGCATGTGCTTCAAAACTACTGTCTAAGAATAAATGCCTTGGTATTTGTTTAATGGCCTCCAAAACCTTTATATCGGTAACACCTTGGGATGCAACAATTTCGGCAAGCTTGTTGCGCATCCCCCTATGTTTAAAAGTATCTTGCATGATTTAGTTTGGTTCACGAATTTAAAAAGTTCTGGGCTAACTTCCGCAAAACGCTATCGCAAATTGATGCTATATCCGTATTTTTGAAGAAACTCAATTGTATGTTGAAAGTTGGTGTTCTTGGTGCCGGCCATTTAGGGAAAATCCATTTGAGATTGCTCCATCAATCTCAAAAATATGAACTAATCGGTTTTTATGATGCAGATGAAATTAACGGGAAAAAAGTTAGTGATGAATTCGGATATTCTTATTTCGATAATATCAATAAATTAATAGATAACGTCGATGTTGTAGATATTGTAACGCCCACCCTATCGCACTATGAATGTGCTAAGAAGGCCGTTGAAAAAGGAAAACATATCTTTATAGAAAAACCCATCACAAATACTTTGGAAGAGGCTGAATCTTTGTTGGATTTGGCTCAGACACATAACATAAAAGGCCAAGTTGGGCATGTAGAACGTTTTAATCCCGCATTTATAGCAGTAAAAGACAAGATTCAGAATCCAATGTTTATTGAAACACACAGGCTTGCCGAATTTAATCCAAGGGGCACCGATGTTCCCGTGGTATTAGATTTGATGATTCATGATATCGATGCTATTTTAAGTGTTGTTGGCTCAAATGTAAAGCGCATCAACGCAAGTGGAGTTTCCGTTATTAGCAACTCTCCAGACATTGCCAATGCACGGATTGAATTTGAAAACGGTTGTGTCGCTAACCTAACTGCGAGTAGAATTTCACTCAAAAACATGAGAAAATCACGTTTCTTTCAAAAAGATGCCTATATCTCAGTTGATTTTTTGGAGAAAAAAGTTGAAGTAGTTAAAATGAAAGATGCACCAGAAAGTCCAGGTGACTTTGATATGATATTACAGAATGCCGAAGGCGTAAAAAAACAGATCTATTTTGAAAATCCTGAAATAGATACCAACAATGCTATTCTAGATGAGTTGGAGACTTTTGCGGACGCCATAAATACCAATACAGAGCCTATAGTTTCCCTTACTCAAGGCACAAATGCCCTGCGGGTTGCTTTAGAGGTGATAGAGGCTTTTAAAAATTAAAACTCCCGCACTAGCGGAAATAAATACAAACTATTTTTATGAATACAATAGCTGTTATAGGTGCCGGAACAATGGGAAACGGAATCGCCCATGTTTTTGCCCAAAATGGACTACAAGTACATCTAGTAGATATCTCTCAAGATTCATTGGACAAAGGAATCGCGACTATCACCAAAAATTTGGATAGAATGGTGGCAAAAGAACGGATCTCAAACGATGACAAGGAAAATACACTTTCAAACATTACCACTTTTACCGATTTTAGAAGTGGAGTCGACGAAACTGACCTAGTTGTTGAAGCGGCCACTGAAAACCTGAGTATCAAGCTTGATATTTTTAAACAACTTGATACAATATGCGACCCTAAAACAATTTTAGCGACCAATACCTCTTCGATTTCTATTACACAAATAGGAGCGGCTACCGAACGCCCCGATAAAGTAATCGGCATGCATTTCATGAATCCCGTGCCTATCATGAAACTGGTGGAAATCATAAGAGGCTATAATACTTCCGATGAAGTCACAAATACCATTATGGAACTTTCTAAACAACTGGGCAAAACACCTACAGAGGTAAACGATTATCCAGGGTTCGTGGCCAATCGAATTTTAATGCCCATGCTCAACGAAGCTATTGAAACCTTATACAATGGCGTAGCAGGTGTTAATGAAATTGATACCGTAATGAAATTGGGTATGGCCCACCCTATGGGGCCCTTACAATTAGCAGATTTCATAGGTTTAGATGTTTGCCTATCAATATTGAATGTAATGTATGAAGGATTTAAAAACCCAAAATATGTGCCTTGTCCCCTTCTTGTAAATATGGTCATGGCTGGTAAATTGGGCGTAAAGTCAGGGGAAGGTTTTTATGATTATGCGGAATCAAGGAAAGCAGAAAAAGTATCATCTCAATTTAGCTAGTGTAAATGGCTACGATAAAACCATTTAAAGCTATAAGGCCAGCTACGGATAAAGTGGCATTTGTAGCTTCTCGTTCGTATGAAGAATACCAAGAAGAAGAACTTCAGTCTATCTTAAAGTTCAATCCCTTCTCCTTTTTACACATTATTAATCCAGGATTTAAGTTCGATAAATCCATTACGGGTAAAGAGCGTTTCAAACTTGTGCATAATAGATATTTGGAGTTTCTTGAGGATGCCATTTTTGAAAAAGACGAAGCCCCGAGTCTTTACCTCTATAAAATAACCAACGAAAATTTTAGTAGTCTAGGGCTGTTTTGTGCAACCAGTGTTCAAGATTATAGGGATAACATTATCAAAAAACACGAAGATACCATTGAAAAAAGGGAAATTCTTTTTGCAGACTATCTTAAAACGGTTGGTTTCAATGCCGAACCTGTTTTAATGACCTATAAAGACGATAAAGTTATCGCCAGTATTTTAGAAAGAGAAGTGCAAAAAGTTCCGATTTATAATTTTACCACAACGGATAAAGTTCAGCATCAACTCTGGAAAATCTCTAAAAAAGAGACCATCTCGGCTCTAGAAGATGCGTTTTATAAAATGGATGCGCTTTATATTGCTGACGGGCATCATCGAAGTGCTTCTTCATGTCTTTTGGCAGAGGCTTGTAGCAAAGCAAATAAAGATCATTCGGGTAAGGAATCCTATAATTTTTTTATGAGCTATTTGATTCCGGAGTCAGAGGTTAAAATCTATGAGTTCAACCGTATGGTCAAAGATTTAAATGGACTTTCAAAGGAAGAATTTCTAATTCAATTAGATACTTATTACCGCATTGAAAAAAGAGATGACGGTATATACAAACCAAGCAAAAAACACCACTTTAGCATGTATTTAGACGGTGAGTTTTATTCCCTTTACCTGCGCAAAAAAGTATATCAATTTTCAGATGCTTTAAGTGAATTGGATACCCAAATTCTTTATAAAACTATCTTAGAACCTGTATTGGGAATTTCTGACTTAAGAAATGACAAACGAATCGCCTATGGTTATGGAAAATATAACCTCATTAAAATGAAAAATAATATTGACAATGGTGATTTTGCAGTTGGGTTCGGTTTGGTGCCCATTACGGTAAATGAAATAAAAGCTATTGCTGATGCTGGTTTGGTTATGCCCCCAAAAAGCACCTATATAGAGCCCAAGTTAAGAAGTGGTTTAGCAATTTACGAAATATAAAATCTTACATGTCAATTACAAAAAGCTTAAATGAAATAAGAACCTCTATTCCAGACCAGGTAACCCTTGTTGCTGTCTCGAAAACAAAGCCTAATGAAGATTTGTTAGAAGCATATAATGCAGGTCAACGTGTTTTTGGCGAAAACAAAGTGCTAGAGATGACCCAAAAATGGGAGACACTACCAAAAGATATAGCTTGGCATATGATTGGGCATCTTCAACGCAATAAGGTGAAGTATATGGCAGAATTTGTTTCCTTGGTGCATGGTGTTGATAGTTTTAGACTACTTAAAGAGATTAACAAACAAGGTGCTAAATGCAATCGTACCATTGATTGTCTTCTACAGATGCATATAGCGGAAGAGAATACCAAATTTGGTTTAGGCGAAAAGGAGCTTTATGAAATAGTTGATTCCGAGGAATTTAAATCCATGGAAAATATTAAGATTGAAGGATTAATGGGAATGGCGACTTTTACGGATGACACTGATCAAATCAGAAAAGAGTTCAAGTCTTTAAAAAAGACATTTGATAACTTAAAACAGCAACTTACCCATATAGATACCTTGTCCATGGGCATGAGCGGCGACTATAAAATTGCCATTGAAGAAGGAAGCACTATGGTGCGTGTAGGAAGTAGTATCTTTGGAGCCAGAAATTATTCTTAACACAATTGCAAAGTTCATGTATGCCATTCTGGATATAGAAAGCACTGGCGGAAAATATAATGAGGAGGGCATAATGGAGATTGCAATCCATCGTTTTGACGGTCATAAGGTTGTCGATAAATTTATTAGCCTTATTAATCCCGAGCGAGACATTCAACCCTTTGTGGTTAATCTTACCGGAATAAACAATAAAATGTTGATTACGGCCCCAAAATTTCATGAGGTCGCCAAACGTATTGTTGAAATAACCGAAGATGCGGTTCTTGTTGCCCATAACGCGCAATTTGACTACCGCATCTTGCGCACCGAATTCCGCAGGCTAGGCTATGATTTTCAGCGAAAAACATTGTGTACGGTAGATCTATCAAAAAAATTGATTCCCGAAGCGGAATCACATAGTCTTGGAAAACTAGTACGCTCTTTAGGCATTGCAGTTAGTGATAGACATAGGGCAAACGGCGATGCTTTGGCAACGCTTAAGCTTTTTAAATTACTCCTGAACAAAGATTCGAATAAAACCATTATCACAGAGGTAATACGAGAAGAGACTTTAGGAGAACTTTCTGCCAAACAGTTAGACATTGTAGATATGCTTCCTTCAGAAACGGGGGTGTACTATATGCACGACAAGAATGGAGAAATACTTTTTATTGGGAAGTCAAAAAATATAAAAAAGAGAGTAAATCAACATTTCACCAATGTTGGTTCACTTGCCAGAAAACTTCAAAAGGAAACCAAGAAAGTCACCTTTGAAAAGACTGGCAGTGAACTTGTTACCCTGCTCAAAGAGCATCATGAGATCAAAAAAAATAGTCCGACCTATAACGACAAAAGAAGACGTAAGGGATTCTCACACGGCATTTATGCATTCGAGAGTGCCTCTGGCCTTCTATCATTAAAACCTGAAAGGGCCAATGGCCAGGCCAAGCGTTTAGGGAGTTTCAATAGCATGCGAGCTACACAAAATTTTTTGGTTAAAGTCATTGATGAATTCGAGCTGACCGAAATACGAGATAATATTAAAGTCTTAGAGGCCTTTGAAAAATACAGTATCGACAATAGAGATGTTATCGTTCTAGACAAAGGGCGAGAACTTGGCGAACAAAGTGCGATCTTAATTAAGAACGGTTGTTTGAGCGGTATTGCATTTGTAGATTTAAATCATCAACTAAATAATATTCATATCTTAGAATCCATAATTACTCCAATGCAAGGTGATGAATATTCAACTTTCATCATAGAGTCTTATTTGCGCAAGCGGAACCGAATAAAAATTATAGAACTAAACCAATAATCATTGAAAGAACACAAGGTACAATCTGGATGGCGACATAGGCTCCATGAGGTAATTTATGAAGCCGATACTCCTGCCGGCAAATACTTTGATATTGTATTGTTCTTTTTAATTATTGTGAGCGTTTTACTGGTAATGCTTGAGAGTGTTGACGAGATTGATGCGAAATATCATAGTCTATTAGCGACTTTTGAATGGATAATTACCATCTTCTTTTCTTTTGAATATATCGCAAGAATTATAAGCATTAAAAAGCCTTTTAAGTACATCTTTAGTTTTTATGGTATAATAGATTTTATATCGACCATACCGCTATATCTTTCTTATATTTTCGCTGGTTCGCAAGTTTTATTGGCTGTCAGGGCTTTTAGACTATTACGTATATTTCGTATTCTAAAATTGGTTAAGTTTTTAGGGGAGGCTTCACAACTTAATGCTGCCTTAAAGGCCAGTAGGGCCAAAATTGCTGTTTTTATCTATGTTGTTTTGATTCTTTCTGTAATTATGGGTACGGTCATGTATCTTATTGAGAGTGACGAAGCAGGATTTACTAGCATTCCAAGAAGTATTTATTGGACCATTGTTACTCTGACCACCGTTGGCTATGGTGATATTGCACCGCAAACCAATTTGGGTCAGTTCATTGCCACTATTATTATGATTTTAGGTTATGGCATTATAGCCGTACCTACTGGTATTGTCACTGTTGAGTTTTCAAAACACGGCAAAAAGAACAAAAACAACATGAGTGTCGTGCACACAAATACGCAAGCATGCCCAACCTGTACCGCTGAAGGTCACAGAGATAATGCCAAGCATTGCTATAATTGTGGAGATGAATTATGAGTCCCAAACTATTGATAGCTGTTGTTGGATCAACAGCAATAGGAAAAACAAAACTAGCCATTGCCCTGGCACAGCATTATAATACAGAGATTTTATCGGCAGATTCCCGACAGTTTTTTAAAGAAATGCAAATCGGAACTGCGGTTCCGTCCTTTGAAGAACTAGAAAGTGTCAAACATCATTTTATTCAGCATAAAAGTATTTTCGAACCATATTCCGTTGGAGATTTTGAGCGGGATGCGCTGGAATGTATAAATCAGCTGTTTCTCACCAAAGACGTAGTTGTTCTTGTAGGGGGCAGCGGACTTTATGTTGATGCCGTAGTCAACGGACTTGATGATTTTCCACAAGTGCATCATGACATACGTAAAGTACTTAAAACCGACCTTGAGAACAAAGGAATAAAGTATTTACAGACTAAATTGAAGGAGTTAGATCCTGATTACTATCAAAAAGTAGATTTAGAAAATCCTCATCGATTAATTCGTAGTCTTGAAATATGTATCGGTACAGGAAAACCATACTCCTCATTTTTAAAACAAAAGAAAAATGAACGCTATTTCAAAACAGCTTATATCGGTATTCTTGCTGAACGAGAGGTAATCTATGATAGAATCAATAGAAGGGTAGATTCAATGATGCAAGAAGGATTGCTAAAGGAAGCCGAATCGTTACATGCACACAAAAACCTTAACGCCTTGCAAACTGTTGGTTATAAAGAACTTTTCGATTTTATGGATGGTAAATATTCTTTGAATAAAGCCGTTGAAGAAATCAAAAAAAACACGAGAAAATTTGCCAAGCGCCAGCTTACATGGTATCGTAAAAATACAAGTATATTTTGGGTAGCTTTTGATGCTGAACAAAATGATATTTTAGATAGTTTTAAAGAACATTTAAAAGCAGTCTTTCATGCGTAAAACCATATTTTTTGTGATGGGTGTCTCAGGAACAGGAAAGACAACAATTGGAAAACTCTTGGCAAAAGAAAACCATATGCCCTTTTTTGATGGAGACGATTACCATCCAAAGGAAAATATAAAAAAAATGGCCTCTGGCAATGCACTAAATGATGATGATAGATTCGATTGGTTGGCCGAACTTAATAAACTTGCTATAGAGAATAAAACACATGGGGCAGTAATAGCCTGTTCCGCCTTAAAAAAAAACTATAGGGTTCGATTAAAAGATAAAATTGAAGAGAAAGCTATCTTTATCCATTTGGAAGGAGCTTATGAAGATATTAAGAAAAGACTTGACAATAGAGAAAATCATTATATGACTTCTGCACTATTAAAGTCCCAATTTGAAATACTAGAACCCCCAACTGAAGCAATTACAATCTCTATTTTAAATACACCAAAAGAAATAATCTTAAAAATTTTAAGCCAACTAAAAAATGATTGAAGCCAATTTAATTCTAGCTGTTGTATTAGGTATTACTGTACTATTACTCTTGATTTTAAAATTAAAGATTAATGCGTTTATAGCATTATTGATTGGAAGCATTACAGTGGGTCTAATAGCTGGCCTAGATGCTCAACAAATAATTAAGACCATACAAGACGGTATGGGTAACACTTTAGGCTTTGTGGCTACTGTGGTAGGTCTTGGAGCTATGTTTGGTGCTATTTTAGAAAATTCTGGAGGAGCACGAGCTATTGCAAACTATATGATAGACAAATTTGGAATAAAAAATTCCCCGACAGCAATGTTAATATCTGGGTTTTTAATTGCTATTCCAGTATTTTTAGATGTTGCCTTTATTATTCTTGTTCCTATGATTTATGCGTTGCAACGAAAAACAGGAAAATCGCTTTTACTCTATGCAATACCTTTACTAGCTGGTTTGGCAATTACACATGCTTTTATACCTCCCACTCCCGGTCCAATTGCAGTTGCAGATATTATTGGCGCTGAACTTGGTTGGGTTATTCTTGTTGGTTTTATCGTTGGTATACCTACAGCACTAATAAGTGGATTAATTTTTGGAAAATATATATCCAAAAAAATGCATATCCCCGCCCCAAACGAAGCCAATGCAAATGAAGAAATAATTCTACCAAATGTTGGGTTAACGATATTAGTAATTGCAATTCCTATAATATTGATTATTTTAAAGGCAATTGCAGAAAGTGGTATACTCCGAATTGAAAATAAACTATTTTTAAACTCCATCTCTTTGATTGGACACCCCTTTTCTGCACTTATACTAGCTAATTTTTTAGCGTGGTACTTTTTTGGAATTAAAAGAGGATTTACTAAAGAAAAATTGTTTCAAATTACAAGTAAATCATTAGCCCCTGCTGGTACAATAATTTTACTTACTGGTGCTGGTGGTGTATTTAAACAGACACTTACCAATACAGGAGCGGGTGAACTATTAGCAACATCATTAGGTGATTTAGGCTTTCCAATTCTTGCTTTCGCTTTTATTAGTGCTTCCGTTGTAAGAATAGTTCAGGGATCTGCCACCGTAGCTATGATAACAGCTGCAGGTTTGGTTTCACCTCTTCTAATTAATACAACATTATCTCCTATAGAATTGGCCTGTGTGGTAATTGCAATAGCATCTGGAGCAAGTATATTTTCTCATGTAAACGATAGTGGGTTTTGGCTAGTAAATCAATACCTAGGTATTACCGAAAAACAAACCTTTAAGTCTTGGACGATGATGACTACAATTTTAGCTGTGACGGGAATGGCGGCCGTTTCACTTCTTTATATGATAGTATAAAAAAACCGCCTTTTGGCGGTTTCTTTATTTAAAATTAAAATCCTGTTTTATTCGCCTTCTACCTTTACCACTAAACGGAATCCTTCACCGTGAATATTCAAAATCTCAACAACATCGTCACGTTTTAGGTATTTACGAAGCTTGGCGATATAAACATCCATACTCCTAGAAGTAAAGTAGTTATCGTCTCTCCATATTTTAGTCAAGGCCAATTCCCGAGGCATCAAATCGTTTTCATGCAAGGCCAAAAGTCGTAATAACTCATTCTCTTTAGGTGAGAGCTTAATAGGCTCTTCTTCTTTGTATTTTAGAAAACGAAGTTTAGAATTCAAATGAAAGTTTCCGATTTTAAATTCGAACTGCTTGCTATCTGCTAGGGTATTAGAGGCTTTTCGCTGAAGTATTGCTTTAAGTTTCATCAATAATACCTCAGAGTCAAATGGTTTATTTAAATAATCATCCGCGCCCGCCTTATATCCTTTAAGAACATCTTCTTTCATTGTTTTGGCAGTCAGAAATACTATTGGCACATTTTCATTCTTTTCTCGAATTTCCTTAGCTAGTGTAAAACCATCTTTATAAGGCATCATAACATCTAAAATACAGACATCATAATTATCTTTCTTGAATTTTTCAAAACCCTCCATTCCGTTTTTTGCAAGAACAACATCAAAATCATTCATCTGCAAATAATCTTTCAAAACGATTCCAAAGTTTGGATCGTCTTCCACCAAAAGTATTTTCTTGTTTTCCGTTTCCATATTTTTTTAAATTAAAGGTAGTTTAATATAAAAAGTGCTTCCTTTTCCTTTTTCACTCTCAACATAAACCTCACCTTGGTGATCATCAATTATTTTCTTCACATATGCCAAGCCTAAACCATGACCCTTTACATTGTGTATATTACCTGTGTGTTCTCTATAGAACTTTTCAAAAACTTTTTTTAACACGACCTTACTCATACCTGAGCCTTGGTCTTGTACTTTTATTATAATGCTATTTTTCGCCTTTTCTGTAAAGACATCTATTTTTGGTGCCTCTGGAGAATATTTAACCGCATTGTCCAATACATTGACAATTACATTAGTAAAATGCATTTCATTTGCCAAAACATCAGACCTTTCTGCCTTTAAATGCGTTTTCACATAACCACCCCTATCTTCAACAATCAATTCTACATGGGCTATGGCATCATTTATTATGTCGTGGGCATCTACCCTATCTTTACTAATGTCCAATTGATTTTTTTCAAGCTTGGATATTCGTAATACATTTTCCACCTGGGCATGCATTCTTTTATTCTCATCTCTAATCATCCCAAGATACCTCAGTACTTTATCTTTGTCATCAATCGACTTCGGGTTTCTTATCGCCTCAACAGCCAAGTTAATCGTAGCAATAGGCGTTTTAAACTCATGTGTCATATTATTGATGAAATCAGATTTTATTTCAGATATCTGCTTTTGCTGTATCAATTGATAAATGGCGCTTGAATAGGCAATTATGATTACCAAAACAAAAATCAATGACAACACGGCCATGGTCATAATGCTACCCATTAAGAATTTCTTTTTGTTAGGAAAAGAAATCAATAATGCAAAATCTGTAACGCCTTCACTATCCCTAAAAATAGGTGTGTCGTAAATCGCCGTATTCTTAAATTTGAATTTTTTAGATTTTACTTTGGTAGGAAAACCACTGCTGTAAACTCCATATTCAAAATCAATATCGATACCTCTATTTTCAAGCTCTCTGTTCAATAAAAGTTCAATTTCTTGCTTAGAGACCCTATCATGTATTGGTACTTTTTTAGCCCTCTCTCTAAAAACATCATCAAAGGCAGCTTTCTCCATTTGGGTAAGCCCCCCTATTTTTTCCATTTTTTGGATTGGTGTCAAGGCATATCTTTTACCGTCCAAACCAAATTCTTCTTTAAGGACCGTTGTTGTTCTTTTACTCGATAAATTTATTATCGAGGTAGAGTCACTATCTCCAGAATTGTCAAAGAACATTGAAGATGATCCATAATCCTCTTCTAAAATTCCATGAGAATAAAATCTAAGCTCATCAGAATTTAAATCTCGGTCAACAAAAAAAATGCTTTTATACTGCGACGACCGAGGCACCTTGGCGCTATCAACGTAGGTTGCTACTCTATCATTATAATCCCTTCTCTCCCTGCTTTCTACCCTATCCGCAACCTTATCTAAAACATCTTCAACCGCATTCGAAAATTGCTCTTCCTTATCTTCAACAGACTGCTTGATCCAATAGACCTGAACAGAGATGATTCCAATAAGCGAGAGGCTCATTAAGATGACGAGAAGAACAAAACGCTTCTTGTTCATTATGGTAAAATTAGAAATTTAACATTTAGACCATTTCCCGTTTAACCTAACCTTAACAAAAATGTTAAAATTCTGCGGTTAATTGGCTTCCGCCAGTAGTTGGTCGTGAATTTGTTTTATACTTTCAGAAGTCTTTTTTAAATCAATATTTTCAACAAGATAATCGGCCATTCCGCTTTTTTCTTCATCGGTCAATTGATTGTGTATTATATCTAAAACGGCACTTTCATCTACTTCATCCCTATCCATGACCCTTGCTATTCGAACAGACACAGGGGCGGTAACCAATATTATTTTATCATAATTATCTTGGGCCTTATTCTCAAAAATGAGCGCCGTTTCTTGTATTACGTAAGGGGCGTCTTGTTCTGCACACCAATCTTTAAAATGCTTTTTTACCTTAGGATGAACAATTGCATTAAGTTGAGATAGTAGATTGTCATCTTTGAAAACCTTACCTGAAATATAATCGCGATTCAATACTTTTCCCTTATAAGCTTTTTTCCCTAATAGCTTTATTAAGGAATCCCTGATGGGTTTCGAAGTATTCATGAGGTTTTTAGCCTCTTTATCAGAATCATATATCGGAACTCCCAATTCCTTAAAAAGTTTAGCTATCGTACTTTTTCCACTTCCAATACCTCCTGTCAAACCTACAATCATAGTTTTTCTAAAACAAATTCAACTTTGCCGGTCAATAATTGTACCGAATAGATGTTCGCAGGTGTTCGCTTAAGCTGAACGTTTAGGTATTTTGATTCTTTATTTAATAAAGAATTGTAATCGACGACTACCTCAAAGTCAGAAAGTTTCATAGTTTTTAAACTTTCTAAACTTGCCTTACATACCAGTTCTATTTTATTTGGAAAGGTTTTAATTCGATAGCCCTCTAGAATATTAACCGAACTTAAAGGAATTTCGAAAGCTCTTTCAGAAAATTCTACAATCTTACCTGAAACCTCAACAACTTCTTGAAGTAATATGGTATTATCGATAGCCTCAGGCTTTATCAACAGTAGTTTTTCTGAAAAATCATTTGACAATCCTGTTAAAACCAATGGCGCTGTAAAAACCTCATTTATTTTAGCAATTTCTTTGGCAGGGCCTTTAATGGAAACCGTTTTAGGCTCTAAAATTAATCCTCCATCTAAAATATGGTTTGAAGCTACATCAATAGTGATGTTCGGGTTAATGGCCACTTCTTTTGTCGCTACCTTATACAGATCAATGAAAAAAGTATCTTTTTCAAGTTCTAATAAAGATACAGTGTTCGAAAGCTGGCGTTCAAACTGCACTTTTAATTCCGTGTCCGTTAAAAAGTAATCATTGTCTTTATTGTTCACTTCTTGTAGGTTAACTCTAATTTTTCCCTTGGTAATACCATATCCCAAAAACTGAAATCCGCTCGCCCTAATTTTAGCGACTAAATAATCAGTTTCCTTTGTATTTAATAAAAGAGAGTCTGGAAATTTTGTATACACCAATTCGAAATTTGCACGGGACTCATACGACTCTGATAACTTGCTAATACTCCAAGCTAAAGTAGAACATGCCAAAAACAAAAGGAATATTTTTACCTTTCTCTGATTAAGACCACCTAGGATTTTTTTTAGCACAACTCTATTGTTTCTTAAAGAATAGCTTTGGAAATAATTCCTCGGCCGGTTTAGTGCTAAAGTTAAGCAAGAAGGTCGACTTTAAAAAACCCCAACCATAACCAAAAAACTGGATTAGAGTTGCAAAAATTGAAAGTAAAGCAATTGCTAAATTGCGATTCTTTAAAAGAGAATCTATAAAAATTAAAGCGAAATAGATACTATACCACCATAAAGGCCATGAAAACGCCATGGCATAAAGTATAATTGAAAACAACAATCCTAGAATAAAAAAAGTTGGAAACCAATAGGTCAACTTAGCAGTGCCTAGATGCCATTTATTTAGAATCGGTCGAACCATTCCAAACTTATGAACTTGTTTGTAAAACTTGCTCCAATCTATTCTGCGCTTATGATACACGAATGCCTCAGGAAACAAACGTGATGTATAGCCCGCTTTCCAAATTCTAAATGTTAAGTCTGGGTCTTCACCTGGATGAATATTACCGAAACCTTGTGTCGCCTCAAAAGCTTCTTTAGAAATACCCATGTTAAAACTACGCGGTTGAAACTTGTCCAGAGCTTTTTTGTTACCGCGAATACCTCCAGTAGTAAACAATGAGGTCATTACGTAATTTATTGCCTTCTGAACTAATGAAAATGACTCATGCGCGGCATCTGGCCCACCGTAGCAATGCACAAATTCATCTTCGAGCTCCCTCATCGCTTCTCTTAAATACTGCGGAGGAATAATACAATCTGAATCTAAAACAACAAAATAATTGCCTTTTGCATGTCGCATGCCGTAATTTCTAGAATCTCCAGGACCGGTATTATCCTTTTCATAATATGAAATCTGAAGCTGCTCTTTAAAGAACTCTATAACATTGGCAGAACTTAATGTAGAACCATCTTCAATTATGACAACTTCGAAAGAGCGGTCAAAATCTTGCTTTGAAAGGCTCTCCAGTAATTCTTGAACCTCCTCAGGTCTATTGTAAACAGGAATGATGAATGAAAAACTTAAATCAAGCATACGTATATAAATACGAAAGCCATCCTATTCTGGATGGCTTTCAAAAAAATTAAATCGTATTATTCAGTGAACTCGTCAATAACCTCTTGACTTACGCCGGTGTTAGAGAAACCACCATCATGAAACAAGTTCTGCATGGTCACCTTCTTGGTTAAATCAGAGAACAAAGAAATAGTATAATCTGCACAATCACCTGCAGTGGCATTACCTAGAGGAGACATTTTTTCGGCATAACTGATAAAGCCATCAAAGCCTTTAACACCTTGCCCTGCAGTTGTTGGGGTTGGCGATTGAGAAATTGTATTTACGCGCACCTTTTTCTCTTTACCAAAAAAGTATCCAAAGCTACGTGCCACAGACTCTAAATAAGCCTTGTTGTCAGCCATATCATTATAGTCAGGAAAAGTACGTTGCGCCGCCATATAGGTCAAGGCCACTATACTACCCCATTCATTCATGGCATCTGCTTTGTAGAGTGATTGCATTACTTTATGAAAGGAAAGTGCAGAAACATCCCAACCCTTAGTTGTAAAATCATATTTTTCATCTGTATATGCACGTCCTTTTCTAACATTAACAGACATACCAATAGAATGTAAAACGAAATCCAGCTTACCTCCTAAAATTTCCACCGATTTAGAAACCAAATTTTCTAGATCTTCTTCATTGGTAGCATCAGCCGGAATAATTTCTGAGCCCGTTTTTTCCGCTAAAGCCTTTATTTGGCCCATTCGCATAGCGATTGGCGCATTGGTCAAAACAAAAGTACCACCTTCTTCATGAACTCGTTCAGCGGTTTTCCATGCAATAGAATTTTCATCTAACGCTCCAAAAATGATTCCTCTTTTTCCTTTTAACAAATTATACCCCATGTATTTTTATTGTTGGTTTAGGCGGCAAAGATAACAATTTGGGTATTGATTTAGTAGCTGTGCGAAACCAAATAATGGTTAGACTAACTATTAGACTCCAACAACTCTCTTGCATGGGCTATAGCAGAACTAGAAAGAGATTTTCCTCCTAGCATTTCTGCCAGCTCACTTACCCGCTCTTCTTGGCTTAACCGTTTCATATGCGTTGTAGTGCTAGCGTCACCTTCTTCTTTAAAAACTTTAAATTGATACACTCCTTTAGACGCCACTTGAGGAAGATGAGTAATAGAGAACACCTGCATGTTTGAACTCATTTCTTGCATGATTTCGCCCATTTTATTTGAAATTTCTCCAGAAACCCCAGTATCAATTTCATCGAACATCAAAGTGGGTAAATGTTCATATTCCGCCAAAATTGATTTTATGGTCAACATTATTCGAGAAAGTTCACCCCCGGAAGCTACCTTCTTTAATTCACCGTAGGTACTGCCCTTATTTGCGGAAAAAAGAAAGGTAAGTTCATCTTTACCGTTTGGTTTGAAATTTTCTGATGGTGTAATAGCAATTTTAAAGGTCGCCGAGGCCATACCCAAAGCCGCTAGCTTTTCTTGAAGCAATGATTTTAACTTTGGAATAATAGCATTACGTCTTTCACCAATTTCTTTGGCAATTGCATTTAAAGCAGCTTCACTTTCTGAAACAGTATTTTGCTTTTCTCTAATTCTAGACTCGATATTAACAGATGCATCAACTTTAAGTTCTAAATCTTCTCTTATTATCAGTAACTCTTCGACAGATGCAACCTGATGTTTTTTAAACAAGTTATGTAATAATTGTAACTGGTTATTCACTTCTTCTAAGCGCATTGGGTTAGCTTCTACAGTCTCTTGCTGCACTTCTAACTCACTGGCAATATCTACAATTTCAATGGCAATTGATTGTACTCTTTCGTTTAACTGCTCGAACTGTTTTCCAAAACCCGTTAATTTTTGGGTTGCTTGCTGCAATTGGGCAACACTGTTTAGTATGCCTACCTGTTCTGCATTCAAAAGTTGATATGTGCTAGATAATTGCTCGAGTATCGTTTCGACATTATTGAGCTGTTCATACTCCGTTTCCAAGGTCTCTCGTATTCCAGGTTGCAAAGGAGCACTTTCCAATTCTTTAAATAAGAAACTGTTGTAATCTAGTTCTTTGTCCGCATTGGTTTGAAAATCAAGCAATTCATTCAATTCTCTTAAGATGCTTTGATGGACTTTTAGTTTTGAAGAATAGTTTTCTAAGTGTTGGGCATTCTCCGCTAGGGCATCGATAACTTTCATCTGAAAGTCATTTTCAGTCAAGCGCAAGGTTTGATGCTGAGAATGAACATCTACCAGGCGTTCTCCTAAACCAGAAAGGATATCTAGGGTGACAGGTGTATCGTTAATAAAAGCACGAGACTTGCCACTGGGTAATATTTCACGTCTTAAAATTGACTGATTTTCATAATCTAAATCATGAGTCTCAAAGAATGAACCCAGATTATAGCGCGCGATTTCAAAAGAAGCCTCGATAATACATTTTTCTTCTTTCTTTTTTAAAGAAGATAAGTCCGCCCTTTTTCCTAAAACCAATGAAAGTCCTCCTAAAAGGATAGATTTTCCAGCCCCTGTTTCACCGGTAATGGTAGTAAACCCTTTAGTAAACGAAACGTTTAAATCGTCTATTAAAGCATAATTTTTTATAGAAAGGTGCGTAAGCAATGTGTTTTAATTTAGAACGCAAAGATATATGTTCTAGGCAAAAAAATACTAGTAGCTTATCTGACTCCAAGTATTGGAATAAAATGGCGCTACATTATTCAGGGTTTCTTTAAGTTTCACGATATCGACCTTAGGACCATCAGAGAAAATATTTTGAATTTCTTCAGATTTAGCGTCAAAAAAGGTTTGAATCAAGAATGCATTAGGTCTTCTTTTGATAAGCGTTTCAAATAAACGCAAACTACCTGAAATCACCTGTTTACCGGTACTATTATTGTCTCCTAAAATATCCATACCCTTTCGATGGTAATTGTACATGGCAATGCGATATTCCCTAAAGGTATTAGAAAGTAAATTATCCACTAAATCAAAGCGGGTTCTATTATCTTGTGCGGATTGCGACCAACCTGCAAAATTACTGCCTTGAGCCTGGGTGACAATATTCTGTGCTTGTCTATAATAATCGTCGCCACCTTGTAAAGAAAATGTATCAGCGTCTAAACCTAACATAATATAGACATAATACGAAATCACCCCCACCAAATTAGAATCAAAGCTATTGGTGTTAAATATTAGGGGTTGAAATTCTTGATACCTAAAGTTGAATGAATTGTCTTTATAATTAAAAATGGGCGTCTCGTATGAAGTATTATAGACCGGTCTAGAAGATTGTAATTGTATCGTAGCATCAAAACGGTCACCTTCTCCTTTGGTAATGGTAATGAACATTCTGGAGTTCAACTTTTCGTTTTCTTTAAAAGTACGATTGGTCCATTTTGTTTTGTTTACAAAATCGTTCAAAGAACGTTCGAGGGTTTTAAACACTTCCGGTCGTGTTTGTAAGACTTGGTCACCGTTTACGGTAATTTCACAGTTCAACTCTTGACCAATAGCTATGGCCGAAAAAAGTAAACAGTTCAAAAAGAAAAAATATCTACCCATGAATTCTTGTAATGATTTCTGACCAGATGTCTGCGGCAACTTCAGACTTTGTCTTTAATTCAAACGCTTTTACCTTAGAATTCTTATCAATGAAGGTTATTTTATTCGTGGTTCCGCCAAAACCTGCTCCTTTGTCTTGTAAAGAATTCAAAACAATGGCATCTAAATTTTTACGTTGCAACTTATTTTTCGCGTTTGCCTCTTCATTTTCGGTCTCCAAGGCAAAACCGACCAAGTATTGATTTTTCTTTTGCTCGCCCATTGACAACAAAATGTCTTTTGTTCGCACTAAGTCAATCTGCAATCCTTCTCCTTTTTTCTTAATTTTTTGTTCTGAGATTGATTTAGGGCGATAATCGGCAACGGCAGCTGCACTTATCGCAACTTCTACTTCTGAATAATATTTATGAACTGCATTATACATTTCTTCAGCAGTCGTAACCCTAATCAATTCAATACCATAGTGCGATACTGATAAGCTTGTTGGACCGGAAATCAAAAAGACCTGAGCACCCAAATCAGCTGCTCTTTTAGCCAATTCGAAGCCCATAGTACCAGAAGAACGATTTCCTAAAAAACGAACAGGGTCGATGGCCTCATGTGTAGGCCCAGCAGTAATCAAAACTTTCTTGTTAGATAGCGATAATCCTTCAGCTAGATGCTTTTGCAAAAAAGCAATAATATTTTCCGGTTCGGCCATACGGCCTTCGCCTACCAGTCCACTTGCCAATTCTCCAGATTCAGCCGGAATCATCACATTTTCAAAATCTTGCAGCTGGTCTAAAGAAGTTTTGGTCGAAGGATGCTTGTACATATCTAAATCCATCGCCGGAGCATAATAAACAGGACATTTGGCAGAAAGGTAGGTAGCAAGCAATAGATTATCGCAAGTACCATTTGCCATTTTAGAAAGGGTGTTCGCAGTTGCCGGGGCAATTAAAAAAACATCTGCCCAGAGACCTAACTCTACATGATTGTTCCATGATATACTTTCGTCGGTTTCATTTACAAAATCGGATAAAACCGGATTCTTAGAGAGGGTAGAAAGTGTTAGCGGAGAAACAAAAGAGCTGGCGCTTTGGGTCATTACAATTTTGACCGTAGCGCCAGCTTTTATAAGTAATCGAACAAGAAAGGTTGTTTTATAAGCAGCAATCCCTCCGGTAATACCTAAAAGGACATTTTTACCACTTAACATAACTATGCGTCTTTCTCAGTGTTTCTATAATAAATTTTGTCTTCTAACCATTCGTGAACGGCAAGTGCATGTGGTTTAGGAAGTTTCTCATAGAACTTAGAGACTTCAATCTGCTCTTTGTTTTCAAAAACTTCTTCTAAACTGTCACTGTAAGTAGCAAACTCTTCTAATTTTTCTAAAAGTTCTTTCTTGATTTCAGAGTTGATTTGAATCGCCCTTTTAGAAGCTATAGAAATAGCTTCATATATGTTGTCGGTTTTCTCGTCGAACTCGTTTTTATTATGAGTTACAGTAGTAACCGGAGCTTTGGTGTTTTTTAAATCGTTCATTTTATTTTCTATTATAAATCTTATTTGGCATTCTCTTGAAAGCCTTCTAATTCTTTTGTTATTTTTTCGTAGAGATTTGTAGCCTCTTTGTCATACTTTGTTTCAGGATAGGATTTCTTTAAGGCATTATAGGCCTCCATTGCTTCTTTCAAACGTTCTTGCATACGCTGCGGTGTACTATTGAACGCCAAGTTAGCTGAGGCCTTTACCCTATAGTAAAAGGCATCTTCACGATACTCAGAACCTGGGTTATCAGCAATGAAATTATCCAAGGCAGCGATTGCCGAAACCAAGATGGGGTAATTAAACTCCCCCAACTTATCAAACTGTTTTGCAATCTCTATCTCTTTCTTTTCTTTTTTCGTGGTCAATTCCTGCGCCATGGTGTTAGCATCTGCAAAAAACTCAGATTCAGGATAGGTATTTATAAACGTTTGCAGTTTACTAAGGGCTTTATCAGTGTCCGTTTGATCCAAGCTATACTTAGGTGACAACTCATAATAACTTTTAGCTCCTAAATATGATGCTTCTTGAATTTTATCGCTCTTTGGATAGGATTTAATGAACCTCTCAAATTGGTAACCGGACAAGTAATAATCTCCCGTTTTGAAATACGTGTTGGCAAAGAAGAACATTACACGTTCTCCTTGGGGTTTACCCACGTATTTAGGTGCAATTTGTTCAAACAGTCTTTTAGCGCGTTTGTAATCCCCCTCATTATAGAACTTTTCGGCCATATCATATTTAGCCTTAATATCCGTGTTTTTGAGTACCTTTTGGTACTCATTACATGAAACTAAAAAGATAGCAGAAAAAAGTAAAGGTAAAATAGACCTCATTGTCAAAAATATTTGGCAAAATTAGTGATTATCAACGGATATAAAAAAAATAGTTGCACGCACAAACATATGCCCTCAGAAAGGCAATACCAATAGTTTTAGCGAAGATTTAACTATGCGAAACCTCAGCGGTTTCCAAAGTATCTAAAAAGTGCTTGATTTTTACCTTTAATTCTGGGCTTGCATCCATCAATGGCAATCTCACATGAGCATCGCATATCCCCAAATGTTCAAATATGGTTTTAATTCCAGCAGGATTACCTTCTTCAAAAATTAGATGCATCCCATTGAGAAGGGCATGATGGATTTCATAAGCTGCATCCGAATTGCCTTGCAAACCATACCGAATCAATCTTGAGAAAGAATTGGGAAGTCCTTGTCCTAAAACTGATATCACCCCTGCCCCACCTGCCAAAACAGTTGGCAAAGCGGTAAAATCATCACCTGAAATCACCATAAAATCGGTTGGTTTTTGCTCTAAAATGGCATCTATTTGTACCATATCACCACAAGCCTCTTTTATGGCTATGACATTATTACAATTCCGTGCTATTCTTAGGGTCGTTTCGGGCAACATATTACTGCCGGTTCTAGAAGGTACATTATAAAGAATTATAGGGATGGGAGATGCCTTGGAAATCGCCTTAAAATGTTGATATATGCCTTCTTGCGTAGGTTTATTGTAATAGGGCGAAACAGAAAGTATCGCCGTGAATTCTTCCAAATCGGATTCGGCCAATTCTTCAATAATTGCCCTAGTATTATTTCCACCTATACCAACAACCAAGGGCAACCTGCCTGCATTAGCGTTTATAACAGTCTTCTTAACGAGTTCTTTTTCGGTTTTGGACAAGGTTGCAGATTCTGCCGTGGTTCCTAAAACCACCAAATAATCTATACCTCCAGCAATGCAGTGCTCAACAATACGTTCTAGACCACTAGTGTCTATAGAAAAATCTTTTTTAAAAGGAGTAACCAATGCCACACCTGTACCCATCAATGCTTCCATTACTATAATTCGTTAAGAACCTTTAAATATTTTTTCAACTCTGCCCTAAACACATCAAAGTTGCTTACAGCGGTATCGAAAATTAAATCATTCAATTTCGTATCCACCGAAGGAAAACCAACTTTTATTCTAGCGTTTGTACGCGCTGTCAATAAGTTTAGTACAAGCTTATCATCTGTATAATAATTAATAAGCACATCATACTCCCTATCAACAAACTCTGAAACAAACCCGTTTTCAATTGTACCGTTCCATCCTAAATCTTTATCAGTGCAAAACTGAATTCCGAATGGCGAATGTGCGGCTTCATCTTTTTTATAGCCAATAATTTTCACCCCATTTGGCTGTAATGAAAAATCACTTATCAACTTGTTGAATGCCTCAGGGTCAGGAAATTTATCCATATCAACGATGCATCCTATTGAGGTAACACCAGCTTTTCGACTACTTAACGGTTTAGGTTTTTTTAATTCGTCTTCTAAATATTTAAGTCCGGATTTGACTTTAAATTTATCTTGAATTGCCCTGAATATCATTTGAACTTGCGCATTTACACAAAGGTAATTAATATCCTAGCAATCTATTAGCAAAGATAATTAACAATAATTGTTTAAAAATAAACAATATGTTTTATTTATAACATTGACTCATTCATCACTTACTCCCTTTCATACAAGTTTAACTTACAACTACACATTTTTGATATGATTCTGTACGATTATTATTAACTTAAAATTCTTAATTAACAAAGCATTTGAATATGGCAGAAGTACCTATTTTTTGGGACCCCAAAGGTATTGAACTCAACCAACTGGGCAAGAAGAGTAAATCTGGAGATCCTGCTGACGGCGACACCCCTTATGTTAGAATGCCCATTCGCATGTTGGGCATAGACACCCCAGAAACAAGTTATTTAGGGGGTGAGTCTACCGCAAATACAAAATTGGGTGAGCTAAAAACCTTTTTGGAAAGCGGCAATTTTGATTCTTGGATAGATTCTGGGTTGAAGGCCCTATTGCTGCCAAAACTTACTAATGCCGGTACTTTACAGATTACACAAGGTCTTGCAGCCAAAGAGTTTTTTAGACAGCTCATGAACCAAAGATTACAAAAACCAAACGGAACCAACCGTAGTCTTTTTGTACGATCCGCAGATGAGCATTTTGATCGTTATGGCAGGCTTCTAGCTTACGTTGCCCCCAGCTATACCAAAACCGAGCTTTCATCGGTTACCGCGGATGAACGAAAAACATTCAATCTTTTATTGTTAGAGTCTGGCTGGGCCTCTTCCATACTAATTTACCCGAATCTGCCAAAGAATTCTGATCTACTTCTGGCGAGGTTAGGAACAAGAAAGGCCTTTGAAAATAACCTTGGGGCTTGGGCCGATTCTAAAATGCTTACAGCATATGAATACAGAATGTGCATGAAACTGCATCAACAGTGTAAAAAGGCTAAAGCATCAGAAGGCTTTTTTATTAATGAAAGTAGTTGGGTTCAACGTTATTGTGTTGACATGACCAGCCTAAAAATCTATAATCCGCAACGCTACTATAAAGTAAAACCTTATAATCGTTTTTTTATCTGGGGAGATGATGTTAGAAAAGCTGTAGGGGAATTAAATCTGCAGGCCGGAGAGTAAATTTTAGCTACCGAGAACATTAAATCATTTCGATAAAAGTGATTCTATAATTTCCTTAATTTCATCTTGAATAGATAGGCTAGGAAATGGTTTGCCAGCCAGCCTATACCAGTAATCGGCATTAAACTTGTCACCTTCTGCGCGGTGTAGATGAGCATGAATCCAACTACCTATCGGAGCATGAAGGTCTTGGGCAATATCATGAGATGCTTCCCAATCATTATTTGAGGCATACCAAAGAGCTTGTAGTGCCAAAGGCCATTCTGTATCCGGCATTTCTTCGGTCAATGTTCTTGTAAAATCATCGTAATTCTGAGGTGTCATTTTATAAAGTTAAGGCCGTAACCAAATATCAGGATTCAAATAAAATATTTTTTTCCAGCCTTGCACTGCATTATCGTCCCATAAGGCAAAATAAGGAAAGGGCGTCGTAATGGCGTAATGTAGATGTGGTGGCTTGCCCTTCGCGTTTCCGGTATCGCCAACGGCACCAATAACCGAACCTCTTTTCAAAGGTTTCAGAGGAAAAGTTTCAATTCTATCTAAATGCGCATAGTAATGAAATCGCCACTTGGGGCCTAGAACCATAACGGACTTCCCTCCTTTTCCACCGTCAAAGGTATACACTACAATTCCGTTAGTAGATGCTACAACTGGTGTTCCTTTTTCCGCAAAAATGTCAATTCCCTTATGCGTAATAGAACTCCCCCACGGGTAGGCCCAAAAAGATTTTTCATCCCAACTTTTTAAATCGGCGTTCTCTACGGGAATTATCATTTTCTGAGGCACCGCAAAACCCAAAAGTAAAATGAGCATCGGCGCCCAAAACCATTTTTTAAAATAACGATAGCGTACTAAAAAGGCAAAGCTTGATAGTAGTACATACCAAAATCTTCTTGTCGTGTTTGTAATCATTTACGGTTGAAGGCTATTTTCATTTCAACTTCAAAAATCTTTCTCTAAATTAGGCGATATGATTCGATATTCGCTACTCCTTATTCTATTTGTTATATTTCAATTCACCTCTTGTAAGACTTATGGTCCTTCTGCAACTTATAGCAGCCCTGAGGTTTTAGAAATTGACTACTCAAACCTGAATCACTGGGCCGCCCATCCAGATAAAAGGGATAACGCAGATAAAATTCCAGGGTCTGACAGAACTGCATCATCAAATTTGAAAGCAGATGTTTTTTTTATCCATCCAACAATATATAGAAGTAAAGGGAAAAATCTTCCTTGGAACCCAAGTATATCAAATAAAGAATTAAATAACCAGGTCGATGCGTCTACCATTCTATTTCAAGCCAGCGCATTCAATGCTGCCGGACGTGTTTTTGCGCCGCGCTATCGGCAAGCACATCTGGTTAGCTATAGCACATCTGATAAAGAATCAGCAAAAAAAGCATTTGCATTGGCCTACAACGATGTAAAAAATGCCTTTGAACACTACCTTAAATACTATAACAATGGTAGGCCCGTAATCATTGCAGGGCATAGTCAAGGAACAACCCATGCAGGACCGCTAATCAAAGAATTTTTTGATAACACATCGTTACAGCAGCAATTAGTAGCTGCATACCTCATTGGCATGCCAGTGACCAAGGACTATTTCAAAACTATTTTTCCTTGTGAAAGCGCAACCGAACTGGGCTGCTTTATTTCGTGGAGAACCTTCAAAAGAAACTACATTCCAGATGACAGACCTGTCGACGATTCTATTTTAGTAACTAACCCTTTAAACTGGACAACGGATACTACCTATGTTGCAAAAAACCAAAACTTGGGGGCTGTACTCAGAGATTTTAATCGAATACTTCCAAGACGTGTAGACGCTCAAGTTCATGAGGGTATTCTATGGGCAACAAAACCAAAGTTTCCTTGGAGCTTTTTATATCGCAGTAAAAATTACCATATCGCAGATATCAATTTCTACTACATGAATATTAAGGAGAATGCCGAAAGAAGAGTAAAAGTTTATCTAGATGCCAAAAACTAACTATGAAACCTTATTACCTCAAATTAACTCTATTCTTTTTAGCACTAAGCACAAATGGTTTTTCGCAAGAAACTTTTGATATTCAATTTCCTCAAGGCGAGAGAAGCATTGTTTGTCAACGGTGCTTTCAGGCCTTTGCCCAAAAACCCAAGGAAGTAGGTTTTTCAATTAAGATGGACCAAACCAATACGCTCTATTTTGAGGTGAACGATAAGAAATGGTTTAACCTCTTGTTTAAAAACGCAGGTGATGGTATTGCCGTAGATGTCGTTTCAAAAGATAGGTACGGCTGTCTTGAAGTATTGCCAGAGTTACAGCAAATACGGGGTGAACTTCTAAAACCAGTTTACGCCCCTGAGTTAAAAAAAACCCTTCGCCCAGCTGAGAACAATAAATTTAGAGCTCGGGTCGGACGCTTGCCAGATTCATACAAGACTAAAGAAGTTGAATTTAACATCCTCTTTTTAACGGATAAGAACCTTTGTCAATACTATACTATTTTCAACCTAGAATCCTACCAATGGGATTTGTTGGATATGGGCATGTATCTAGACTCTATAACCTACAAGACCAAGTTAAGTGCCAAAGCGCACGATGACCAGTATTCGCTCAAACAAAAAACACTTACGTTTACCATTCCTTTTGAAAAAAATAAATCTATCTATTCTCAAGAGGATATAAAACCCCTTTACGATTCGCTCAGATTAACTGATTTCAATATCAAAAAAATTGATATAAAGGCTTATGCCTCAGTAGAAGGTAATGCCGAACGTAACCTAAAACTACAACAAGAAAGGGCATCAAGTATAGTAAAAGCAATGCAGGCTTTTCAAGAGCCCACAATAGAAACCAAAGTTTCTACGTCTGAAAACTGGGTAGAGTTCTTGAATGATATTACCGGAACGAACTTTGACTCTTTTAAATCGCTGCCCAAAGCCGAGGTAAAACAAAAACTAACTGGCAGCACTGCACAAGAATTAGAGAAATACCTTCGAAACCATAGAAAAGCAGTTATTCGTTTAGAATTGGAACGTATAGACAAGTATAAGGACATGGCTACAGAAGTCATTATTAGTTTATTTAATCAAGCAATTGGTGACGATAATCTAGACGAAGCAACTACCCTGCAAAACTCGATTTTTGAACGCTTAAAAGACAAAGAAGCAAATCCAGATGTATTGTCTTCCATGGAAATTCCAAGACAGTTAAAATATACGCCATTTTTTAATAAAAACTCTGCTTTTAGGTATTTAAAGGATGAACGCAATCTGCTTATTGCCTACAAAGAACTCCAAGAGCTAGAAAAATTAGCTCCAAAGGACAAACGAATTAAATACAATATTGCCGCCTTAAAAATGCGTATTTGGCGCTATAACGTAGAACCTGTAAAACAGGAAAATTTTAAGAACGAACTCTTAAACCTAAAAAAGTACGGCATTAACCAAAGATTAATCAATCGTATGCTGGTGAACTATCACATTATTAAAAGTGAGTTGTACATGCGAGCAAGAGATTATGCCAACAAGGATAAATCCGTAGCATATATAGTGGCAAACTATAAAAACGTACCACTCCAAGATTATGATTACCTAAGTCTAGCCCAGTTTTTGACCTATTATGCCGACCTTAAGGCTGCCGAAAATTTACTACAACCAAAAATGAAGACCGTAGACGTTGATGAAAATCTGTTGTTTTACTATCTAAACCTTACATTGGTGAATAAGGAAATCATTCAAAATCCTGAGTATCGCACCATCATGCTTAATGCCATTAACCTGAACAAAGAACGATTCTGTAGGCTTTTCAATGCATCCAATGAAGGTGGGATCACCTTCCAGTTATTGGAAGATGATTATTTACATGACACCTATTGTGAGAGTTGTGAGAATTAAAACATGTTCAAAAACTCCTGCTCAGAAATAATAGGCACCCTGAGCCCTTCGGCCTTTGTTTTTTTGCTTGGCCCCATATTAGCCCCGGCTACTAAATAGGTGGTTTTAGAAGATATGGAAGAAGAAACCTTACCTCCATTATCTTCTATCAATTTTTTAAGCTCTGTACGACCAATAGTTTCAAATACTCCAGAAACCACAAAAGTTTTTCCTTTTAAGGTGTCCGATTGATTTTGTAGTTGCTCTTCAGATAATGAAAATTGCAGACCATATGATTTTAATCGCTCAACAATCCGTTGATTGGTTTCATCACTAAAAAATTGTACCACACTTTCCGCAATTCTACCCCCTATTTCATCGACTGCGATAAGTTCTTCTTCGTTGGCCACCATCAAGGTGTCGATATTTTTATAGGCCTTGGCCAGTTTCTTTGCTACCGTTTCCCCCACATAACGTATCCCTAGTCCAAAAAGAACGCGTTCAAAAGGAATTGCTTTTGAAGCCGCTACCCCGTTCACCAGATTTTCTGCGGATTTCTCCGCCATACGTTCCAAAGGCATAACCTGCTCTTTAGAAAGGGTATATAAATCAGCATAGTTGCCAATCAAGCCCTCTTTAAACAATAACTCTACAGTCTCACCTCCTAAGCCTTCGATATCCATCGCTTTACGCGAAATAAAGTGTTGAATGCGACCCGTAATCTGTGGCGGACAGCCGGAGTCATTCGGGCAAAAATGCTGTGCTTCCCCTTCCTTTCGAATCAGCGCTGTATCGCATTCGGGGCAATTTGTTCTATAAATAGTCGCCTGGGAATCAATTGGGCGTTTAGTGAAATCTACTGAAATTATTTTTGGTATAATCTCCCCACCCTTTTCAACAAATACCGTATCTCCTTCACGAATATCCAGTTTTGCTATTTGATCGGCATTATGCAAAGAGGCTCTTTTTACAGTGGTACCCGCCAGTAAAACAGGTTCTAAGTTTGCTACTGGGGTTATCGCACCTGTTCTACCTACTTGATAGGTAATCTCGTTCAATATAGTAGAAACCTGCTCCGCCTTGAATTTATAGGCCATTGCCCATCGTGGTGCCTTGGCGGTATACCCTAATTCGTCTTGATGTCTTAAACTATTGACCTTAACGACTACGCCATCGGTCTCATACGGTAAATCGTGACGCTTAACATCCCAATCTTCGACAAACTGCATTACTTCATCTGTAGTTTTGCAGAGCTTCGCTACCGTGGGCACTTTAAAGCCCCATTCGCGTGCTTTTTCGAGCATGTCAAATTGAGCGTCGAAATTCAAATTCTTACCGACTATACTATATAATAGGCATTCTAAAGGGCGCTTAGCCACAATAGCGCTGTCTTGAAGTTTTAAGCTGCCAGATGCTGTATTTCTTGGATTCATATAGGCTTCTTCACCATTGGCCAAACGCTCTTGATTCATTTTGGCAAAACCCTCTAGGGTAAGGATGATTTCACCTCTAATATCAAACTTTGCTGGGTAATCGCCCTTTAATTGAAGTGGTACCGATTTTATTGTTTTAATATTTGCGGTAACATCATCACCTTGAAATCCATCGCCCCTGGTTACTGCTCGAACCAATTTTCCCTCTTCATAAGTTAAACTTATAGATGCCCCGTCATATTTTAATTCACAGGTAAAGGCCACCTCAACATCCCCTAAAATACGTTGAATACGTTTTTCCCAATCCTCCAAATCTTCCTTTGAATAGGAGTTATCCAAAGAGTACATTCTAGACTCATGAACTATAGTTTCAAAATTCTTGGTTACTGCCCCACCAACCCTTAAAGTGGGGGAAGATTCGTCATAGAACTCTGGATATTGCTCTTCTAAGGCCTGAAGTTCTTTCAGCTTTATATCAAAATCATAATCTGAAATAGTAGGATTGTCCAAAACATAATAGTTGTAATTATGTTCCCTTAATTCATCACGAAGGCTCTCTATTTTATCTTTAACGTCCATTTACGTCTGTTCTTTGGTTAACCATTTTGGTACTGGGATTGGTTTATAAGCAGCCATTTTATGCAGTAAATCAGGAATTGTGTTTGCCACCAAAATCATATCAAGATTGATTTGCTTTACAAATTCTTGGTGTACCATGTGTTGCATCATACTTAAAAGTGCATCATAAAACCCGTTTGTATTTAAAATGCCGATAGGATATTGGTGCAAACCTAATTGTGCCCAAGTAAGCATTTCAAAAAACTCTTCTAAAGTTCCATATCCGCCAGGAAGCATGATAATTCCATCAGATAGCTCGTGCATCTTGAGCTTGCGCTCATGCATATCTAGGGTGACGATTAGCTCGGTCAGTTCAGGGTGATAAACTTCTTTTTTCATTAAAAACTTTGGAATTACTCCGATAACCTCCCCCTTATTAGTTAGCGCACCTGATGCTACCTGGCCCATAATTCCGATTTTTGCGCCGCCATATATCAATTTGATGTTAGATTCAGCAAAAGCTTTACCTAACGCAAATGCATCTTGGGCGTATTTTTTATCGGCTCCTTCACTACTGCCACAAAACACTACAACACTTTTCATTGTTCTTTTTTTATACCACGAAGCATACGCGTGTTTTCAAAAATATCTTTTTTCAAGCTTACGTCACAAAAATTTTCGCCTTCAAATAAATCCTTGGTTTCTTCTGCTAAGTATTGATTGAGTTCAGCATAAATTTTTCCGTTTTTAAGCAAATGGGTATCTGAAAATTGAGCGATTGCTTTATAGAATATAAGGGCGTTATTATCAGGCACGAACAAAGCTAAAGAAGGTTCGTGTTTTTTAACATTATTCTTAATCTCCGCTTTTTCAAGCTCTCGAACATAAGGCGGATTGGAAACAATAATATCAAAGTTTGAATCGAGCCTGAGGCTCGCATCTAAAACATCGCCTTGAACAAATTCAATTTCAACAGTATTTAATTTCGCATTCTCTTGTGCTAAGACAAGGGCCTCGGGTGAAATATCTAAGGCCGTTACTTTAGCATATGGTAAGGCTTTGGCAAGAGCAATTGCAATGCAACCGCTCCCAGTTCCAATATCTAAAATGTTGATATGCTCTAGGTTTAAGCTTTGTACGTCCTCCAATATCCAGGTTACCAGTTCTTCGGTCTCTGGTCTAGGGATAAGTACATTTTTATTTACTTTTAAGGTTACATCCATAAAGTACGCTTCCCCTAAAATGTATTGAATAGGTATTTCAAGTTTTAGTTGTGCCAACGCGTCAAAAAAAGGTTGTTCTTCTTCTTTACTAATAGCAAGTTGTGGCTGCATTACCAAGGCAAACCTTTCAAGTCTCAAATGTTTTTCTAACAAAAGGTAGAAAAAAGTGGCTACCTCTTCTTTAGGGTAAAGGGCATCCAATTCAAGATGAAATATGTTTTTGATTTCAGATACGATCATGTCAAGGTTTTAAGCATCCAAACAGGGCAGGAATAGTGACCAGTGTCTCCCAGTGGTTTTTCAATATATTCAAAACCATTTTTTAAGTATAGTTTCTGGGCCGCTTTCATATAAGGCATGGTTTCTATGTAGCATTGTTCATAGCCAAAGAATTTTGCACGATCCAAGCAGGTTTCAATCATTTGGGCACCTAAGCCCTTACCTCGTGCACTTTCTAAGAAATACATTTTTTGTAGCTCGCAGATATTGCCTTCATAATTTTCTAATTGTGCAATACCTGCACACCCCATGATAACGCCGTTTTCCTTTAAGACAAAATAAGTGGCTCTTGGTTTGTCGTAGGCCTCGAACATTGTGTCTAGAATTTTATCGGCATACGCGGTACCAACTTTGGGCACACCTAAATCTTCTAAAACCTTACGGATTACTTTAGCAACTTCTTGGTTATCATTTAAAGTTATTTCCCGAATATTGACTGACTGCATTTTGAAATTTATTATGCTACTTTTATGCCGTGAATATAGATGAAAAATACATGTTGCGCTGTATCCAATTGGCCAAAAATGGATTAGGCACTACAGCTCCCAATCCAATGGTCGGTTGCGTAATTATTCACAAAGAAAAAAATATCGGAGAAGGATATACCAGCCCTTATGGCGGGCCACACGCAGAAGTGAACGCAATCAACGCTGTAAAAAATAAAGCAGTACTTTCTGCATCAACGTTATACGTCACCTTAGAACCATGTGCGCATTTTGGCAAAACGCCACCTTGTGTTAATCTCATTTTAAAATATAAGATTCCTCGAGTGGTAATCGGACTTCAAGACCCGAACAAAAAAGTAGCTGGCAAGAGCATTGAAATGCTAAGAGATGCTGGTTGTGAAGTTAGCATTGGTGTTTTAGAAAAGGAATGCCGTGAGCACCATAAGCGATTTTTAAGTGCTCAAGAAAAACAAAGACCTTATATCATATTAAAATGGGCAGAAACCATAAATGGTTTTATCGCTCCGGTTAACGCCATCCGTAAAAAAGAACCCGAACCCTATTGGATTACCAATCCATATTCCAAACAACTGGTGCACAAATGGCGCAGCCAAGAGCAGGCAATCTTAGTTGGAACAACTACCGTTTTAGCCGATAACCCAAAGCTCACTGCAAGAACTTGGAAGGGTCAAAACCCTGTAAGGGTAGTTATAGATAAAGATTTAAAGATACCCGCTAATTATAACATATTCGATGGTTCTGTTAAGACCATTATTATTACTACGATAGATGATACTTCAAAATTTATCGATAGTGTCTCATATGAAACTGCAACCTTTAAAAACTTACCAAAAGAAATTTGCGATATACTCTACAAACATGAAATAAATAGTGTTTTTGTAGAAGGTGGTGCCCAGACATTACAAGCTTTTATTGATACTAATTTTTGGGATGAAGCCAGAATTTTTAAAGGAAATATCACTTTTGCAAATGGAATTAAAGCTCCAAGTATAACAGGAAAACAGATAGCCGAAAAACGAATTTTAGAGGACAATTTGAGAATACTTAAAAATGATTAAAAACCTGATACTTGATTTTGGCGATATTTTTATCAACCTAGACAAATCTGCGACGGCAAGGGCCATGAAAGCTTTCGGGTTTGAAGAAATAACCCCAGAATTAGATACATTGTTCAAAGACTATGAAAAAGGCTTGATTACTACCGAGTCTTTTTTAAATACAACCCAACTGCTGTTCCCGAAAGCAACAAGAGAAGATTTAATAGACGCATGGAACGCGATTTTATTGAATTTTCCCGATTATCGTTTAGAATTTATTGAAGAATTGGCACAACTAAAAAAGTATCGCTTGTTTTTATTGAGCAATACCAATGAACTTCATATTGATTATGTTAAACAACAGATTGGAGTCTCAAAATATAATAGCTTTAAAAACTGTTTTGAAGTTTTTTACCTTTCTAACGAAATGGGAATGCGAAAACCGGATACTGAGATATTTCAATTTGTGTTGAAAAAGAACGGATTGATAACTGAAGAAACCTTTTTTGTAGATGACACAAAAGAAAATATAGATGCCGCCGCCGAATTAGGTATTAAAACCTGGCATTTAAATGTTGGTCAAGAAGATATTACTTCATTAAAATCGAAACTGCAATGTTAGACCTTATTCTGAGCGTACTCTGCTCGAGCTTAATATTTGTGATCTTCAAGCTTTTCGATGTTTTTAAAATTCAGACGCTTTATGCCATAATCACAAACTACATTGTGGCCAGCTGTACCGGATTATTCTTTTACGAAGAAAAAATTAGTGTAACCCAGGTATACCATTCAGATTGGTTTTGGGGAACGCTTGCTTTAGGAGTACTTTTCATCATTGTATTTAACATCATGGCAAAAACTTCTCAGCAAGTAGGGGTGGCAGTAGCCTCTGTAGCTACAAAAATGTCATTGGTTATACCCGTTTTGGTGGGGATTTTAGCTTACAAAGAATCTTTATCCACCTTAAAAGTGATTGGTATTTTGTTAGCACTGGCAGCAGTTTATTTTGCATCGGTAAAAGAAAACACGATTTCGTTTTCAAAGAAAACGCTTTTGCTTCCTGTTTTAGTTTTCTTGGGCTCCGGGATAATAGATGCAAGTATCAATTATTTTAGGGAGACCAAATTAAATAGTACCGAATTTCCGTTATTTTCTGCCACCGTATTTGCCGCGGCAGCCACTACAGGCTTATTATTTATTGTATTAAAGTCTTCAAAAGCTCCACTTAAAGTAAATTTTCGAAATGTTTTGGGAGGAATTGCACTTGGGATACCCAATTACTTTTCGATTTTCTTTTTACTAAGGGCACTGCAGAATGACACGCTCAATAGCGCATCGGTCTTTACCATAAATAATGTAGCTATTGTGATGTTCTCTACACTTTTAGGTATCGTGCTGTTCAAAGAGAAACTGAACCCAAAAAATTGGGGCGGAATTGTCTTAGCAGTCATTAGTATTTTATTGGTAGCGCTATTTTAATGGAGAACGATTCTTATAAAACAGTAGCAAAAGCCTCAAATGAAGTACTTTTTAAGGATAGAAAAAGTAAATTTTTCGGGTACGTATTTCCAATCAACACAGAAGATGAGGTGAAACCCATCATTACCGGTTTAAAAAAGAAATACCATACTGCCAATCATGTATGTTATGCATGGCAACTAGGTACTGATACCATATCTTATAGAGCCAATGATGATGGAGAGCCGAATAACTCGGCAGGCATGCCTATTTATGGTCAAATTCAGACCTTTGAACTCACTAATGTGCTAGTGGCCGTTGTTCGCTTTTTTGGCGGAACTAAGCTTGGAGTTGGCGGATTAGTACAGGCCTATAAAACATCGGCACAATTGGCCATTGAATCAGCTTCAATTGTTGAAAAACTGATTGAAGTACAATTAAAAATTGTATTTGATTACCCCGAAATGGATATTGTAATGCGAATTTTAAAACAACATCACGTTCATATCCTATCTCAAAAGCTAGAACTAAATTGTGAATTACTTGTAACGGTTAGAAGAGGTGAGTATGAAATGATTCAAAAAAGATTTGATGAGCTTCATAAAATCTCCATTTCAAAAATTCGTTAAAAATCCAATTTATCGAGAATATAATCGGGACATTTCATCGGTTTATTTTTCGCTTTATCCATAAAAGCCAAAACCGTATTTGCCTCAACTAACAATACCCTAGTTTCATTATAGATTTTATAGTCAAATTCAATCTTCACCATAGGCTTTTTTCGCAGTGTAGTTTCTACTGTAATCAAATCATCATATTTAGCAGATTTTAAGTACTTTAATTGTAAGTTTATTACTGGTAAAAGTACACCGTTTTCTTCCATTGATTTATATGTTACGCCCAAATCCCTTAGCCACTCTACTCTTCCCATTTCAAGGTACTGCGCATAGTTGCCATGATAGACAATACCCATCTGATCTGTTTCACCGTATCGTACCCGAAAAGAAAGTTTGTGATTCCTCATGTTTTTAACTGAAAAAGTATATATTTATAGGCTTTGATTTCCTGACTGGAACATGCGAAAAAAAAAGTATAAATTCAACCTGTAATCATTTTTTTTTTAGGTTTTTTGTTCACATATTTGTCGCACCTATTTTTACAGGGAAACATCTAAAGTTTTTCTAAAACTTATAATACTAACCAACAAACAAAGGAACAATTTTTATGAGTGTTACTGCATCTTCCGTTTGGAACAACTGTTTGGCTTTTATCGAAGATAATATCCAACCGCAGGCATTCAAAACTTGGTTTTTACCAATAATTCCCGTTAGGTTAACCGACAACGCATTGAGTATTCAGGTGCCGAGTAAATTCTTTTACGAATGGCTTGAAGAACACTATGTTAAGCTTTTAAAAGTAGCATTGACCAAAGAGTTGGGTGCCAACGCCAAACTGGTTTACATTATTAAGATGGAGAACAAGTATGGTAACAACGAGCCTTTTACCGAAAAAATACCAAGTTCAAATCGCTCAGCTATGGCGCCACAAGAACTTGATGTTCCTATAACTTCGAAAAATCCGGAATTAAAGAATCCGTTCGTGATTCCTGGCATACGAAATATTAAAATCGAATCTCAATTAAACCCTAATTATAATTTCGAGAATTTCTTAGAAGGTGATTCAAATAGGCTTGCAAGATCAGCTGGAATGGCCGTCGCCAACAAACCCGGAGGCACTTCATTTAATCCACTATTGATTTTTGGTGGGGTTGGGTTAGGAAAAACACATTTGGCCCATGCCATTGGTGTTGAAATAAAAGATAAATATCCCGAACGTACCGTTCTATACATTTCTGCGGAAAAATTTACCCAGCAATATATTGAATCTGTAAAAAAGAATACTCGTAACGACTTTATACATTTCTATCAGTTAATCGATGTCTTACTAATAGACGATGTTCAATTTTTATCAGGAAAATCGGGTACCCAAGACGTGTTCTTCCACATTTTCAATCATTTGCACCAAAATGGCAAGCAGGTTATCTTAACATCCGATAAGGCACCGGTAGATATGCAAGATATCGAACAACGTTTACTGTCGCGTTTCAAGTGGGGGCTATCGGCAGAATTGCAAGCTCCGGACTACGAAACCAGGGTTTCTATCCTTAAGAACAAGCTTTACAGGGATGGTGTTGAAATGCCCGATGACATTATTGACCATGTTGCCAAAAACATTAAAACCAACATCAGGGAGCTAGAGGGTGCCATTATTTCTTTAATTGCCCAATCTTCATTCAATAAAAGAGAAGTTACTCTTGAACTTGCACAGCAGGTCGTAGAAAAGTTCGTAAAGAATACAAAACGTGAAGTTTCTATAGACTACATTCAAAAAGTAGTTTCCGATTATTTTGAAATGGATGTTGCCACGCTCCAATCAAAAACAAGAAAGCGTCATATCGTACAGGCGAGACAATTGGCCATGTTCTTTGCTAAAAAGTTTACAAAAGCTTCTTTGGCAAGCATAGGTTCTCAGATTGGAAAACGTGATCATGCCACAGTACTGCATGCTTGTAAAACAGTTGACAATCTAGCTGAAACCGACAAGCAGTTCAGAAAGTACATTGAAGACCTTAATAAGAAGTTTACCTAATCACTTTAAGCATGACCAAAGTTTTGATGGTGTGCCTTGGTAATATCTGCAGGTCTCCATTGGCCGAGGGTATATTACAATCAAAGACAAATGCTGCTACTGTTTATGTTGATTCTGCCGGCACAGCCGGTTTTCACGTGGGTAACCGGCCAGACCAACGTTCCATAGCCGTTGCAAAAAAATACGGAATAGATATTTCAACCCAAACTTGCAGAAAATTCTCTTCAGCGGACCTTGAGGTATTTGACCTTATTTATGTTATGGATGAGAATAATTATGCTAACGTAATTGTCAAAACTTCAAATGATAGTCAAAAGGATAAAGTAAAATTACTTTTGAGTGAAATTAATGGTGAACTAAAAGAGGTTCCAGATCCGTACTATGGCGGTTCCGATGGATTTGAAAATGTATTTCGGCTTATTGAAGAAGCCTGCAATACCATAGCCGAAAAACTTAACGGAAATGCAAACAACTAACCCAAATAGCACTTTTGGTAAATTATATTTAATTCCAAGTACCTTGGGAGACAGCCCTCCACTTGAAGTCTTGCCAATATCGATAAAAAGGGCAATAGAGAATATTGACCATTACATCGCCGAAAACGAAAAGACGGCAAGAAAGTTCATTAAGGCCGTAAGCGCCAACAAATCACAGCCGGAACTGCATTTTGAGACCTTAAATAAATTTACCGACCCCTCAGAACTCCCCAACTATCTTAGTCCCTGTCTTCAAGGTTTGGATGTCGGACTATTATCGGAAGCCGGTTGCCCTGCAATTGCGGACCCTGGCGCAAATGTCGTGCGTATAGCCCATGATAAAAAAATTCAGGTAGTGCCTTTAGTTGGGCCTTCTTCAATTTTATTAGCAATGATGGCTAGTGGTATGAACGGGCAAAATTTTGCCTTTAATGGATATCTGCCCATAGACAACAGCGAGCGAAGAAGCGTTATTAAAAAATTTGAACGTAGATCAAAAGAAACCGGTCAATCTCAGATTTTTATAGAAACCCCTTATAGAAACGATAAACTACTTACCGAACTACTAAAAGTACTTCAACCTCACACACAACTCTGTGTAGCGGCCGACATCAGTCTTCAAACCGAAACCATATACACCAAATCTATCGGCGATTGGCGAAAAGTAATGGTAGATCTGCACAAAAGACCTACCATCTTTATTATTCAGGCATAAAAAAATCCCAAAGCAAAAATTGCTTCAGGATTTTCTATTGTTCTCGTATCGCACTAAATTTTCGGGTTATGCACCGATTTTATCATTGAAATATCATAACCATTGAATTTCTTCACATAATAGGCAATGGTGCTACCGTAAGCATCTGAAAAGTCTGTCTTTCCATAAGACCTAAGGTATTTTTTCACATTGCCAGCTCCGGCAAGGTGCGCTGCAGCTACAATTCCCGATTCTGAAATAGTCGTTCCGTTAATGCGTTTTCCTACAAACCTTTTAATATCTCTTCTTAATATCCATTTGTTTCTAGAGACATTCAATTCAAAAACATTCTCTTGAAGAACCGGGTCGTTCAAAAACTTTTTGGTATCATGAACTCCCAACAGTTTTAATGTATTAGCACCGAATTGATACTTACCTAAGTATCCTAGAGTATTAACAACTCCATATTGTCCTTGTGATTCTTTAAAAGCGATAGCCTCTTTAAAACCCTGAAAACCGTTCTTTAAGAAAATAGTGTTTGTGTCATACGTCTCTGCTGATTCTTGCACCTTAGGAAATGCCGCAAGGGTGTTCTCAACTACCCTTGCACTTTCTGGAAGCATAACAAATTCAACATTCTGATTAGTTATGTTTTTTCCAAAACTGGTCAAAACCACAATAATTACCAGATGACCTAAAAAACTGATCCATCTTTTCATAATTCAAAATTTTAATTTCTACGGTAATACGCAGATTTAAATTTGAGGGGGCAAATATAGTGGGGGAAGTTTGTTGATTGATGTTAAAGCTCCTAAGATTTTCTTAAAACATACCCAAATTACGTTAACAGGTGAGATTTAATCGCCAAAACGAGCTTATCTCTTGATTCTCTGATTGTTCAACCATCGGATATACTGCTCTTTATTACGGTTATGTTGCGCCAAGGTCTTGGCAAACATGTGGTATCCGAAGTTTGAAACGTCGGCAACAAAGAATAAATACTCATGTTTTTCAGGATTTAAAACTGCGTTTATAGAAGAAACATCCGGCATTGTAATGGGTCCTGGAGGCAAACCTTTGTTTTTATAGGTGTTATATGGAGAGTCCATTTCTAAATCTCGGTAAAGCACTCTTTTAATAATGGTATCATAATTTCCTGTCTCTTTTTTTATGGCATAGATAACTGTAGGGTCTGCCTGAAGTGGAATACCTTTTCTTAGGCGATTCAAATATACCCCTGCTACTCTTGGGCGTTCATCTACCTTAGCTGTCTCTTTTTGCACTATTGCTGCAAGTGCCAATACTTTCATGGGGCTAAGATCAAGTGCTTCGGCCTTAGCTTTTCGTTCATCATTCCAAAAACGATTATATTCTTTAAGCATACGCTTACGAAAACCTACTGCATTTGTATTCCAAAAAAATTCGTAGGTATTGGGTAAGTATAGTGATAGTTTGGTATCGTCGTTAAAGTTGTTCGCACTTAAAAAATCTGCTTCATTAAATGCTTTTACAAGAGAGACACTATCGGCTTCAATCTGCGCGGCAATTCTACCTGCCAAAGCTTCAACAGTCTCTTGATTATTGAAAGAAACCTTTATAGCAATATTGTTACTTCGTAAAGAATTGACAATATCATTATTATTCATCCCTTTAGCAATCCTATATTTACCCCCCTTTATGTTTGAAGTATATCCTTTGCGTTGTGCTACCGCCTCAAAAGTACTCCAGTCTTTTAACAAAGGGGTCAGTTGCTCTTTTACCTGGCCAATAGTGGCATCCGAAGGAATAAAAATGTAAGCTTCCTCGTTATCAAAACTGGTGTTTGGTAAAAAAATAGCCCCATAAATAGTGTAGGCAAAGTAGCCACAGATCACCAGTCCTAAAATGGCAGTTGCCCAAATTACTTTTTTTAAATTCTTCAAGATTTTACTTTTTGATATAAAACTTCATTTTTAAAGGTTCCGTCCGTCAAAATCCAATCTTTTTTAATTCCAACTTTTTGGAAGCCCTTCTTTTCAAAAAGCCGAATGCTAGGTGCGTTCGTCTCTAAAATATTGGCATATAATTGATGTAGATTCAACTTAGTGAAAACATAGTTGGATACTAGATCTAAAGCCTCTTCCCCTACTCCTTTATTTCTATTCTTTTCTTCCATTATAATAATCCCCACCCCAGCCCTCAAGTTTTTTGGGTCAAAATCGAATAAATCAATAAGTCCGATAACAAGGTCTTCAGTATTACAGATACACAAACGCAATTGCTTGACCTCATAAATATCTCGATGGGCATTATCTAAATACAGCTGCAATACCCCTTTCGAGTAAGGGGCTAATGTGCCACTAACTTCCCAAATCTCCGTGTTATTTTCTAATTTATATAAAAAATCAAGATCTTGTTTTTCAAGGGCCCTCAGATAAATATTTTCACCTTTTAGACCTAGCATGAAATTTCTCCTTTAAACACAAAATTTGCAGCACCAATAAGGTATACGTCAGTATACTTTCCTTCATTTTCAAAAAAAGTTACCTGCAACTTACCTCCTTCTGTATTTATATGAATATGGTTTTGTTCGGTTACTTTTGCTTTATGCATAGCTAAAGCAACAGCCGTAACACCAGTGCCACAAGAGAGAGTTTCATCCTCAACACCACGTTCATACGTGCGTATTTGAAAAGTATTGGAATCTACTGGGGACACAAAATTGATATTACTACCTTCTTTACCATATATGCCATAGCGGAGCTTAGCGCCTTCTTTTGCAACGTCTAATTTAGCCAGGTCTTTCACAATTTGTACATGGTGTGGCGAACCCGTATCTAAAAAAACATACTTCTCTTTCTCTTTGACCTCATCTACATCTATCATCTGTAGTGTGACCAAATCATGAGTAATAGTAGCTTTATGAAGGCCATCTACGGCATTGAAAGTAGTATCATTCTCAATCACCCCTAGTTTTTTTGCAAAAGCAACAATGCAACGCCCACCATTGCCGCACATAGTGCTTTCATTGCCGTCAGAATTGTAATAGACCATCTTAAAATCTGACAATTCGTCATTTTCTAGCAGAATTAGTCCGTCGGCTCCAATGCCAAATTTTCTGTCACATAAAAAAGCAACCAATTTGGTATTGTTTTTGGGAAATAATTGCTGACGATTATCAATAAGCACAAAATCGTTTCCTGTGCCTTGATATTTGTAAAATTGAAGTTGCAAATCCAAATCCATCGGGTAAAGATACTATATTCTTTAAGGATTTTTTTGCAGTTAAAAGAGCGTTAAACTGTTAAAATGAACTTTTAATTTCGACTACTTTTAGGAAAGCTAAATGTTAAAATAAAACTTTGAATATGAAAAGAACAGCAAATTTATTCGTAGTTGCCCTTTTAGCCGGGGGAATAACCTTAGGGGCCTACAAGTTATTTTTTGAAAAAGAAACGTACAATTACTTATCAGATGACAATACCGCTTCATTTGTGACCACGAGCAATCTTAGCACTTCTGCGAGAGGTGCCGGCATTAATGAGGTAGACTTTACCATAGCGGCCGAAAAAACAGTAAATGCCGTGGTTCACGTCAAAAATATGACACTTGTTGAACGAAATCCTGTAGCGCAGTTCTTCTATGGCTCCGAAGCCATCCAAAGACCTCAAGTAGGTACTGGATCTGGTGTTATCATCTCCCCTGACGGGTATATTGTTACCAACAACCATGTTATTGATAGAGCTACAAAAATTGAAGTTACCTTAAATAACAATAAAAGTTACGAGGCCGAAGTAGTTGGGGCCGACGCGAATTCAGACATTGCGCTATTAAAAATCGATGTTGAAAATCTGCCCTATTTAGCATTTGGTGACTCTGATAATGCAAAAATCGGGGAATGGGTTTTGGCCGTTGGCAATCCTTTTAATCTTACCTCTACTGTAACAGCAGGTATAGTTAGTGCAAAAGCACGCTCTTTATCGGTAGCAAGAAATCAGTCTTTCATACAAACAGATGCTGCCGTAAACCCGGGCAACAGTGGTGGTGCCCTTGTAAATACCAATGGCGATTTAATTGGAATTAATACAGCAATAACTTCGCAAACTGGCTCTTATGTCGGTTATTCGTTTGCTGTACCAAGTAATATTGCTAAAAAAGTAGTCGATGATTTATTGGAATTTGGTAATGTTCAAAAGGGAATTTTAGGAGTAAATACAGTACCAGAAAATTCAAAACAAGCCTTGGAGCTTGGCATCAATGAGATTCAAGGGGTATATATCGCTGGTATTGCGGACGAATCAGGTGCTGAAGAAGCTGGCCTTAAGGTTGAAGATGTCATTAAACAAGTTGACAACGTTAGGGTTACCAAATTCTCAGAGTTAACAGGATATCTTTCCGCTAAGCGTCCAGGGGACGAGGTTGAAGTAACTATAGATAGAAATGGTAAAAAAATGGTGTTACCTGTTGTCTTAAAGAAAAATCAAACAGCGGACATGCCTGTAATGGGATTCCGGGTTAAAAATCTTTCTGAAAAAGACAAAAAACAATACAATCTTAAAGAAGGAGTTAAAATTATTGACGTACCACAACAATATGTGAATTATGATTTGATAGGAAAGGTAATTATTAAAGTTGACGATGATGAAGTCAACGATATTGACGATGCCAAGGCTATTTTTAGTAAAATATCAAGATATGGCTCTACCAGTATAACTTTAATGACCGAAGACGGAGAACGAGAAAGACTTATTTTTCAGTAAATAGCAAATAACAATTAGCAAAAAAAGCGCCTCATTGGAGGCGCTTTTTATTTATCAATTATTCCTTTTACGAAAACGTTTGAAATAACTACTTTTGCGAAAAATTTAAACAACCAGTACTCCAGTTATGAGTGATATTAAATCTTACGAAAAAGAATTGGCATTTCAAGCAGATAGACGAAAGGCTACTACCGAATTCATAAAGTTGATAAGTGATTTATGGTATGATAAGTCCATCGAAGTAGTTCTATTTAAAAATCAGGTAATCGATAAAAATGTAAGTGATATTATCAATTTGCATGAATATGCTGGAGAGTTTGTTCAAAAACCGATTTCCATTTTTGATTCAGTTGAGCTTTTAAGAGCTATAAACGATATTAATATGCCAGCTGCAAAACTGGATATTGGCAAGCTAACCTATGAGTACCATTCCCAAGAAAATAGCCACTTAAACGTAAAAGCATTTGTATTAGACAAGCTTAATGATTCGCAAGATTCAAAAGATATTAAACCGAAAGACGTGGTTTTATACGGCTTTGGTAGAATAGGCCGCTTATTGGCAAGAGAATTAATGGCCAAGACAGGCAAGGGCAATCAATTAAGGTTAAGAGCAATCGTCACTCGTGGAGAAGTAAGTGATGCTGTTTTAGAAAAAAGAGCTGCCCTAATGCGCACCGACTCTGTTCATGGGCAATTCAGCGGAACGGTGGAAATCGACTCTAAAAAACAGGCTTTATTAATCAATGGCACTACGGTTTACATCATAAGTGCAGATAAACCAGAAAGTATCGATTATACCAAATATGGTATTTACAATGCTTTGATTATTGACAATACAGGAGCATTCAGAGATAAAAAAGCACTTTCGAGACATCTAGAAGCCAAAGGAGCCAACAGGGTATTGCTTACCGCACCAGGTAAAGAAATTCCAAATATCGTTCACGGTGTTAACCACAAAGAATATGACCCTGACACTACAAAGATTTTTTCAGCGGCATCATGCACAACCAATGCCATTACCCCAATTTTAAAGGTAATTGAAGATTCTTTGGGCATAAAAAAGGGTCACTTAGAAACTATACATGCCTATACCAACGACCAAAACTTGGTCGATAATATGCACTCAAAATACCGTCGTGGTAGAGCTGCAGCTTTAAACATGGTAATTACAGAAACGGGCGCTGGCAAAGCGGTTGCAAAGGCATTACCTTCTTTAGAAGGCAAATTGACTTCAAACGCTATTCGTGTTCCCGTACCGAATGGTTCATTGGCTATTTTGAATTTAGAAGTCAAAAACAAAACATCGCAAGAAGCTGTAAATACCATTCTTAAAAAGTATGCACTTGAAGGTGATCTGGTAGAACAAATAAAATACTCGTTAAGTAATGAATTGGTCTCTTCTGATATTGTAGGTACATCGGCACCTTCTATTTATGACAGTAGAGCGACATTAATTTCCGGTGATGGCAAAAACATTGTGCTTTATATCTGGTATGATAACGAATTCGGGTACTCCCATCAGGTAATTAGGCTAGCAAAGTACATCGCTAAAGTAAGACGCTATACCTATTATTAGAATAAATTTAAAAAGAGATAAATTCATTTTTTTGGTGATTTATTTTATTGGTGTACCTTCGTTTTGCTCTAAATCTAAAGTAAAAGTAGAACTCCTATGAAAAAAATTATGATTCTCTTAGGTGGATTATTATTAGCAATAAACCCACTTAAAGCCCAAGACGAAACTACATCTAAAAACGAAGACACTAGTATCAGCGGTCAATTTGAGACCATTATTAGAAAGTCTACCAATTACAGACAAGCTGGTAAAAGATACGAGGTTGTTCGTTTATTAGAACTGGAAGCGCTCAGAAAGAATATTCTCGATTCCATTTCTACCGCCAATGGCACTATTATTGGTCTTAGGGCTACAATAGCAGAAAATGAGACTTCGATAAGCTCTCTTAATACCAAATTGGATGAGACTACAAAGAATCTCAATCAATTGACCGAAGAAAAGGATAGTATGTCTTTTTTCGGCGCCATGGTTTCCAAGGGCACTTATAAAATTATTGTATGGTCTATTATTTTTGGTCTGTTGGCCTTTTTGTTATTCTTTATTTACCGTTTTAAAAACAGTAACTTTTTAACACAACAAGCAAAATCTGCGCTTGCTGATGTTGAAGCGGAGTTTGAACAACATCGTAGAAGATCTCTGGAAAGAGAGCAAAAGATAAGTCGGGAATTGCAAGACGAAATCAACAAAAACAAAAAAGGGGCCTAACCCATTTACATGAACATTATACGTGCCACAAAAGAACATATTCCTTTAGTGGTGACCTTGTTTGATGCATATCGGGTGTTCTACCAACAGTCTTCCGAGAAAAAAAGTGCCTTTACTTTTTTGGAGAAACGTTTAGAATTGAATGAGTCTATTCTATTTCTTGCTATAGAGAAGGATACTCCTATTGGATTTACCCAACTATACACCTCTTTCTCATCTGTATCCATGGAAGCCTTTTATATTTTAAACGATTTATATGTAAGTCCTTCACATAGAGGAAAAGGAGTTGGGCAGGCATTATTAAATAAAGCAAAAGAACAATGCCTTCTCATGGGCTATAAAGGTGTTGGGTTAGAAACTGGTATTGAAAACCCTGCGCAACATTTATATGAAAGATTAGGTTGGCAAAAAGACAGCAAACATTTTCATTATTTTTGGTCAGCCCATAAAACCTGAATAATAGCCTACTTTTACACCATATAAGTACCTATCATGCGCATTGATATTATTACTGTTTTACCAGAGTTACTTAAGAGCCCTTTTGAAGCTTCTATCTTAAAACGAGCCATTGAAAAAGGGCTTGTGGAAGTACATTTGCACAATCTAAGAGATTTCTCTTTAGGAAATTATAACCAAGTTGATGATTACCAATTTGGTGGAGGGGCTGGAATGGTGCTTATGGCCGAACCCATAGATAAGTGCATTTCTAAACTAAAAGAAGAAAGAGTCTACGACGAGGTCATTTATATGTCACCCGATGGTGCTACGTTGAATCAAGGTATGGCGAACGGATTATCACTAAAGAAAAATATTATTATACTATGTGGCCATTACAAAGGAGTGGACCAGCGTGTTCGAGATCTTTTTATTACAAAAGAAATTTCTATAGGTGATTATGTATTATCCGGAGGTGAACTTGCTGCCGCTGTGTTATCCGATGCCGTAATTAGATTGCTTCCGGGGGTTTTAAATGATGAAACTTCAGCTTTAACAGATACCTTTCAAGATAATCTATTGGCGCCCCCTGTCTATACTAGACCATCAAACTACAAAGGGCATAAGGTGCCAGATGTATTATTAAGCGGTAATTTCCCCAAAATAGAAAAATGGCGAGAAGAACAGGCATTAAAAAGAACTGAAACCTTGCGACCTGATTTATTAGAATAATATGACTTTTGACCCTATTTATATTGTAGGCGGTATTTTAGGAGACCTGTCACAATTACTATTACTGGTATTTTGCATTGTTCTAGTCTTTAAGATTAAAAATACCGCTACCGTATTAATGTTAGCGGGAAGCATTCTTACCATATTTTTTTACGTATTTAATATCATATGGACCACCATAGCAGCTACTAATGGTCCTGAAGCCGTTGCTAAATCAGTTGCTTTATTAAATGTTCTCCAAAATATACCCCCGGTAATTTTTGTAATTGGTTTTTCGCTATTCGTTAATAACCATATAAAGAAAAACTAGTAGATAGAGCTAAAAAAATCTCAAAACTATTGTCAGTTTTAAATTAAGAACTATTTTTGCACTCCATTAAAGTTAACCTCTGACGAAAATCGTGAATGTTGATTTTAAAAAACACTTAAATTGATTCGAAATGGAATCGCTAATAAAATTTGTAGAAAACGAATTCGTAGAAAAGAAAGAATTTCCAAAGTTCTCTTCCGGTGATACTATCACTGTGTACTACGAAATTAAAGAAGGTGACAAAACAAGAACCCAGTTCTTTAAAGGTGTTGTCATTCAGCGTCGCGGTAGTGGTGCGACGGAAACCTTTACCATAAGAAAAATGTCGGGTACTGTAGGTGTTGAGCGTATCTTCCCAGTGAACATGCCTGCACTCCAAAAGATAGAATTAAACAAAAGAGGTAAAGTTAGAAGGTCAAGAATCTTTTACTTTAGAGGTCTTACCGGTAAGAAAGCAAGGATTAAGGAAATTCGTTCTTAAGCTTACCTTTTAACAAAACCATAAAGCATCCTTTAATTTAGGATGCTTTTTTTTATGAACAATTGTTAATAACCATAGTTCATAATATGTTGATTTTTAGTTGCTTATAATATACTCCAAATTCAAAATAAACAGTACATTTATCTAAGAATTTAAAAAGATGGTAACAAATTTTTAGATTCTTCTTAAAGTTGACGTTCTTTAAAATATTGTTCGCTTAATTTAATTGGTAACACTACTAATCTTAAGATAAGCTTGTCGATAGACAGTGCTCAGGCAAAAGAAATCGACAAATACGGTTTTTGTGTGCTATTGGAAGAGCAATTTTCCTTTATGACAAAAATTAAAGAACAATAACCAGATACACTCTTGTGGTTTGATTGAAAAATTAAAAGCAGAGTTAATCTAAACGTTGAAACACTTGTCTAAATGTGGCCCAAGGCCGAAACTGCGATGGCAACATACGGTTTAAAGTTTATGAAGTGTTTGCAAAAAGCCATATCAAAGTATTCGTACGATGATATGGCTTTTATTGTTTTTATACTCCATTAATATTCCCTTAGAATAACCTTAGCTAAAATCGTATATTTGCACCGCTAAAATTAATTCTAAGCGATGGCAAAAATACTTTATACCAAGACCGATGAGGCCCCATCATTGGCAACCCAATCTTTTCTACCTATAGTCAAAGCATTTACAAGCACCGCCAATATTTCAATTGAAACGAGAGATATTTCTCTTGCTGGCAGAATAATTGCTTCTTTTCCAGAGTTTTTGAAAGAAGAACAGAGAATTTCCAATGATTTAGCGGACTTAGGGGAAATTGCTAAAACTCCTGAGGCCAACATTATAAAGCTACCAAATATTAGTGCCTCTGTACCTCAATTATCCGAAGCCATAGAAGAACTTCAAAAATTGGGCTATAATATTCCGAACTATCCTTCTTCACCTAAAACGGACGAAGAAAAAGAGATAAGACTTCGTTTTGATAAAATAAAAGGGAGTGCCGTAAACCCTGTATTACGAGAAGGTAATTCTGATAGGCGCGCACCAAAGGCGATAAAGAACTATGCCAAAAAGAACCCACATAAAATGGGGGTTTGGTCCAAAGATTCTAAAACCCATGTTGCTACAATGTCTTCTGGGGATTTTAGGTCTAATGAAAAATCCCTGACCGTAAATGAGGAAAAAGAAGTTGCTATTGTTCTAGAAAATAGTAACGGAAATAAGACGACACTAAAGCCAAGTATCGAGCTCCAAAAAGGAGAAATCATTGACGCTACCGTTTTAAGTAAGAATGCCCTGAAAACATTCTTGAAAAACGAAGTGAAAGATGCCAAAGAAAATGATGTACTACTTTCTTTTCATCTGAAAGCGACCATGATGAAGGTTTCCGACCCGATTATTTTTGGGCATGCTTTAGAAACTTATTTTAGCGAGGTCTTCGAAAAATATGCCGATACCTTTAAAAAACTAGGTGTTAATGCAAACAACGGACTTGAAAGTCTATTTGATAAGCTTGAAAATTTATCCTCAACCGAAAAAACAGAAATTACTGAAGCAATAAAAGAGACCATTCACCATGGGCCAGATTTAGCAATGGTAAATTCCGATAAAGGAATTACAAATCTGCATGTACCAAGTGATATCATTATCGATGCTTCAATGCCGGCGATGATCCGTAATTCGGGGCAAATGTGGGATAAAAATGGTGCATCAAAAGATACTAAAGCTGTAATTCCTGATAGCAGCTACGCCGGCATCTACCAAGTTACTATTGACTTTTGCAAAGAACATGGTGCTTTTGACCCTACAACAATGGGTACGGTACCTAATGTTGGACTAATGGCCCAAAAAGCGGAAGAATATGGTTCACACGATAAAACTTTCGAAATAAAAGAAGCTGGAACCGTAGCGGTAATCGATACTAAAACTGGCGAGAAACTAATTGAACATAAGGTAGAAGAAGGTGATATCTGGAGAATGTGTCAAGTAAAAGATGCACCTATTCAAGATTGGGTAAAACTAGCCGTAACAAGAGCTAAGGCTTCAAAAACACCCGCTGTATTTTGGTTAGACGAAACAAGAGCTCATGACACAGAGTTAATAAAAAAAGTTAATGTTTATTTACCAAATCATGATACTTCTGGGCTTGAGTTGCATATTCTTTCTCCCACTGAGGCAACCTTATTTACTTTAAAAAGAATTAAAGAAGGAAAAGATACCATATCGGTATCTGGAAATGTACTGCGAGATTACCTAACTGATCTATTCCCTATTCTAGAGGTGGGTACTAGTGCCAAAATGCTATCTATCGTGCCTTTAATGAATGGTGGGGGTCTGTTTGAAACTGGCGCCGGAGGTTCTGCACCAAAGCACGTTGAGCAATTTCTTGAAGAAGGCCATCTTAGATGGGACTCATTGGGTGAATTTTTAGCGCTTGGAGTTTCATTGGACCACTATGGTGAGAAAAACGACAATAAAAAAGCACAGGTTTTGGCAGAAGCTCTTGATGAAGCCACTGAAAAATTCTTGGATAATGACAAGTCGCCTTCAAGAAAAGTTAATGAACTGGATACAAGGGGCAGTCATTTTTACTTGGCTATGTACTGGGCAGAGGCATTGGCAAATCAAACCAACGATCAGTATTTAAAGGAAAAGTTCTCTAAAGTAGATACTATTTTTAAGGAAAAGGAGAACGAAATACTAAAAGAGTTAATTGATGCCCAAGGAAAACCTGTTGACATTGGCGGTTATTATTTACCAAATGATGTAAAGGCTGCTAGTGCTATGAGACCTAGCAGTAGCTTCAATGAAATTTTAAAAACAATTGCAGAATAGTTTTGTGATGTTTGGTTTGATATAGAGTTTAAGACTGTATTTTATTCCTTATTTTTAAGGAAATCATCAATCAAATGCCAAAAATTCGCTCGTTACTGCTTTTAGTATCACTGCTATTTTCTCTGTTTTCCTTTTCACAACAACGTTTTACCATTAGTGGCACCATAACAGAAGCTTCTAGTAATGAAACCCTAATAGGGGTTACCGTTGCGATACCTGAACTTCGCACTGGCACAACCACCAATGAATATGGTTTTTACTCTATTTCCCTGCCACAGGGGGATTACAATCTAATGGTAAGCTATCTAGGGTTTAAGGATATCTCTCAAAAGGTCAACCTTAACACGAATCAAAAAATCAATTTTAAATTAGAAGAAGAAGCCGAACAATTAGAGGAGGTAATTGTTTCAGAGGATGCCGAACGTTTGGATATTAGAAAGCCCCAAATGAGCGTAAATGCTTTAAAGGTGCAAACTATCAAAAAAATACCTGTGGTACTGGGTGAGGCCGATGTTATCAAATCACTGCTATTACTTCCTGGAGTAACTAGCGCAGGTGAGGCTTCGTCTGGTTTTAATGTTCGCGGCGGAGCAGCAGATCAAAATCTTATTCTTTTAGATGAAGCCATTATTTTCAATTCGTCACATTTATTTGGGTTCTTTTCTGTCTTTAATCCAGATGCGATCAAAGACATAAAACTGTTCAAAGGTGGTATACCATCGAGATATGGCGGTAGGGTTTCTTCTGTATTAGAAATTTTTCAGAGAGAGGGCAATAGTAAGGAAACCAAAGTAACCGGTGGTATTGGTGCCGTTGCTAGCAGACTGCTCATTGAGGGTCCAATCATTAAAGACCGAACAGCTTTCTTGGCAGGAGGAAGAGCTTCCTATGCACACTTGTTTCTTCCGCTATTCGATGTGAATAACAAGGCCTATTTTTATGATGTCAACACCAAGATCAGTCATAAGATAAATGACAGAAACAGCGTTTATCTATCCGGGTATTTCGGAAGAGATGTATTTAGTATTAACGACAGTTTCGTAAACGTATATGGTAACGCAGTAGGTAATTTTAGGTGGAATCATTTGTTTTCGGAAAAGCTCTTTTCGAACTTATCATTAATCTATTCTGACTATTTCTATGGCTTGGAGTTGGATTTTGTTGGTTTTGAGTGGGATTCAGGAATCCGGAATTTTAATTTAAAGTATGATTTAAAACATTACATAAACGATAAGCTTCAAATCAATTACGGATTAAACAATATCTACTATGTTTTTAATCCAGGTAAAATCATACCCAACAGCCCAGAATCAGGCATTGTAGCTGACCAACTAACCAAAAAGTATGCTAACGAAGCGGCCGCATATGTTGATGTTGAGCAAAAGGTCTCCGATAACCTAAGTATTAATTATGGCTTACGCGTTAGTCATTTTAATAGGCTTGGGCAAGATGAGCTATTTGTTTATCAAAATAACCAACCCGTGCTCTTTGATTCCTTTCAATTGGTTTATAGAGAAGCTACTCCTATTGATACTATTACCCCCGGCAGAAGTACAAACCTGGCGCCATTTACAAATTTAGAACCAAGAATATCGCTGGCCTATACTTTAAACGAGAAAAACTCAATAAAAGCCAGCTATACAAGACTTGCTCAATATTTACATTTATTGTCAAACACAAGCTCCCCTACTCCATTGGATGTTTGGGCCCCTAGCGGACCGTTTATTGAACCTCAGTTACTTGACCAATATGCGCTTGGTTACTTCAAGAATATTAATAATGGTGAATATTCTCTTGAAGTAGAAGGTTTTTATAAGGATATAGACAACCGTATCGATTATATAGATGGTGCCGATTTAATTGCGAATGATGCTATTGAACAGGTTATCCTAAACGGTGAGTCCAGAGCATACGGACTGGAGTTTTTATTACGAAAAAACGAAGGTAGGTTTCAAGGCTGGTTGGCCTATACACTTTCAAAATCGGAACAGCGAACCCCTGGTCGCCCCGCGGTAGTCGATAATGGTAGGTCTAACCTAGAGTCGGGTATAAATTTTGGGGAATGGTACAACACCCCCTATGACAAAACACATGATATCGCTTTGTATGGTAATTTTGAATTGAATGAAAAATGGAGCTTTAATTCTAATTTTATCTTTCAAACAGGTCAGCCTACTAACTTTCCAGTAGGACAATTCGAGTTTGAAGGCTTAATTGTACCGTTTTTTGGTCTTCGCAATCAAACAAGGCTACCTAACTATCATAGATTAGATATTGCCGCGACTTTAAGTCCTAAAAAGAACAGAAACCGCAGTTTTCAATCAGAATGGATATTTAGTGTTTATAACGTATACAATAGAATGAATGCAGCATCAATTAATTTTAGGCAAAATCAAGACACTGGTAGAAACGAGGCTATTAGAACTTCAATATTTGGTGTTGTTCCATCAATCACTTATAATTTCAAATTCTAACCATGAAAAAGATATCATATTTATACTTGCTGGCATTTTTTATTACTTCATGTGAGGATATTGTAGATGTTGATTTGCCTCAAACCGAATCTAGATTGATTGTAAACGCCGTATTTAGAGTCGACATAACCGAAGAATTTGTACCTGTAGAAGTACGCGTTTCCGAAACCTCAAGTTTTTTTGAACAGAACGAGCCTACCGAATTATCCAGTGCAATTATTTTTTATGGTATTCCTCTTGAAGATGACCCTAATCTTTTTGAAGAAGTCTTTAGTTCTTCATTGGCCGAATCACAACCGGGCAGTGGAATTTATATTCCTGATCCAACTTTTGATAGAGACCAACGTATTAGAACTACTTCTCTGGAACCAGGAATGGTTATTCAATTAATTATGGAACATAATGGCAATAGATACTTTGCAAGAACTACCTACACTCCTACAGTACCTATCGACAATTTGGTTCAAGGCAACGAAACCCTGTTTGATGAAGACGATAAAGAAGTCTTGGTTACATTTACTGACACTCCGAATGAGGACAATTACTATATTTTTGATTTTGATTTTAATGAATTTCTAGCTTTAGATGATCAATTTATCGATGGCCAAGAATTTCAATTTTCATATTTCTATGACAAAAACCTAGAACCTGGTGATGAGGTAGAAATTAGTATTCTGGGTGCAGACCAACAATTTTATAATTATATGGATTTGCTACTAGAACAGACCGAAAACACAGGGGGTGTATTCGAAACCCCAGCTGCAACTGTTAGAGGTAATGTTTTCGATATTACGGGTATAGACAACGATTCTATTTTTGACAATGTAGAAAGGCCTGAGAATTTTCCTTTGGGCTACTTCGCCGTCGTTCAAGAGTTTAAAGAATCGCTTGTTATAGAGTAATTATAAAAGTGCGTGTAATAGTAAAACCACTACCAAACCAGTTAATCCTTGAAATAAGGTTGCCATAGTATGCCCTTTTAATGCAGTTTTCACATCCATATTTGAAAACTGCGAAACTACCCAAAAATAGCTGTCATTAATATGTGAAACGGTCATTGCACCGGCTCCAATGGCTAATACTACCAGAGCTTTGTTGGTGATATTGACTAATCCGAAAGTTTCTAAAAGTGGGGCAATTATTGCAGCCGTGGTTATTATAGCAACTGTTGATGACCCTTGAGCAGTTTTTAATAAAGCAGCTATTAGAAAACAAATCAATAAACCTCCATACCCTGATGTTGATTCTAAATTGATTAGTTCATTAACATCTATTGTTCTTAATATAGCTCCAAAAGATCCACCAGCACCAGTTATTAAAATTATTAGTCCTGCTTGCTTTAGGGCACTTGTTATCCACTGATTCTTAATTTTTGAATCTATCGATTTTGCCAAGGGAAATGAAAGAAAAACACCTATAAACAACGCAACAATAGGATTTCCTAAAAAAGAGAATAGTTTAAAAAAAAATTCCTCCCCAAAAGGTTTTGTAGGATAGTCTCCAATAGATTTTAAAGCAATAAGAATTACAGGTATAAGTATAGGTAAAAACGCCTGAAACGGAGAAACAACATACTTGGCTTCTTTCTCCTCTATCGGTTTTTCATCTTTTTTAGTCATTATTGCACTTTCCTTTAAAGACTTCCCAATAAAAATTGCCCATAGATATCCTGCCAATGATACCGGAATTGAAACGACCAAACCCAATAAAAGTACAGTACCCAAATCCGCTTCCAAGATAGCAGCCGCTGCCAAAGGTCCAGGTGTTGGAGGGACAAAAACATGCGCCGCATACAAACCTGTGGCCAAAGCAACTGCAAATACCAGAGCTGAAATGCCCGTCTTCTTACTTAACGCTTTATTCAAGGAAGAAAGAATTATAAAACCGGAATCACAGAAAACCGGAATAGAAATCATAAAACCTGCCAGATTGAGTGCTAACGGAGAACGTTTGAGCCCAATCCATTTTAAAACCGTATTTGCCAAGACTGTGGTACTCCCTGTTTTTTCTAAAAAAACACCAATTATAGTTCCGAAGGCAATTATAAGCCCGATACCGGATAGTGTTTTACCAAACCCTTCGCTTATTGTTTTAGTTATAACGTCAGGAGATAGTCCTAATAGAAATCCTGATAATATGGCAGCTATTGTAAGTGATAAAACTGGGTGCATTTTAAAGCGTACCGTAGCTATGACTATAAATACAATCACTAAAAGAAGTAGTGCTAGATCCATTAGAAAACAACAATTAAGTTCGTTTTTCTAAATATAAAGTATTCTAGCTAAATTTGAATTCTATGAAAACAGATAAAGAATTATTGGTTAAAGGAATCAAATCTTTTGCGTTCACCGCAGTAACAATGTTTTTGGCGCCGATAATCTTATATCAAGCCTTTAAGAATACCGATAAGCCCTTGTTTATTCCTGTACTCATAATTGGTATTATTGTGGCAATTTTAGCCGTATACCTGGGTTTTCGGTCCGTAAACATTATTATGAATGCGGTCTTTGGCAAAAAAGACTAATCCTTGGTTTTGGGGGAGTCGTTTTTCCACTTATTGCTAAGCATAGCAAAATCATAATCAAGAACTGACTTTTGGCGTTCTAGTTTATCGTAGGTAAAAGCACGCTGTAGAATATCCTCGATAAGGTAGTCTTCATGAACCTCTTCGGGTCTAAACTCTTCTTTTAAGCTTATCTTAAAGGCTTTTGCCGTTGTATTATACCAAAAAGCCCGCCATCCACTTCGTAGCTCTTTTACCAAATCAAATGCCGTAGAACCTGTTTGTCTGTGAATTAGTTTGACCAAAATTTGACCTTCGGTACGTGTCAATTTTTTGAGCTCGGCAGAAAACTCTCCTTCAATATACTTTTGCACCTTCTTGGTATATCGCTTTTGCTGACGCTTCTTTTTGATTTTTGTCAGGCTATCGTTCAATTCTACCAATCTTTCAGAAGCTAACTTCGCATAGGGATACACTTTGATGGTTTTTCTTCTTAGAATATAATATCTAAGTTTCTCTTTCTTATCGGCGAACTCAAGTTTACCAAAAATATAAACTTCATCTAAGGGAATTGAGCTCTGTAAAATAGAGTCTCCTTCAAATCGAATGTAATAGTCGGTAATAGTATCCAGCTCTTTTTCTTCTTGGGAAAAGCCGAAGAAAAAAGTAAAAAGCATTAGAAATGAAAATACCTCTCGTACCATAATCATAGGTTTTCAAAAACCTTGTCAAAAGTAATAATAATGGCAATGTTATATTATTAAATAAAAGTGAATATTACTATGTTTGTAGCTCAAAACACACCTATGAGTTCAAAGAAAATTATCACTGATAAGTCTTTAAAATTTTTTGAAAAATACCTTAACAATGCGTCACCGACAGGATACGAGTGGGAAGGACAAAAAATTTGGATGGACTACCTAAAACCCTATGTTGATGAATTTATAACGGACACCTACGGTACTGCCGTAGCGGTAATAAATCCTAAAGCCAAATACAGGGTGGTTATTGAAGGGCATTCAGATGAGATTTCTTGGTATGTAAACTACATTTCTGACAATGGTCTTCTTTATGTGATTAGAAATGGTGGTAGTGACCACCAAATAGCCCCATCGAAATGGGTGAACATACATACTAAAAATGGTATTGTTAAAGGTGTTTTTGGTTGGCCAGCCATACATACCAGAAGAAATGGTAAAGAGGAGCCACCTAAAGTGGACAATATCTGTATAGATATAGGGGCCAAAGACAAAGAAGAGGTGGAAAAGATGGGCGTTCATGTGGGTTGTGTCATCACCTATCCTGATGAATTTCACGTACTGAACAAAGACAAATTTGTCTGTAGGGCACTTGACAACCGTGCTGGTGGTTTTATGATTGCCGAAGTAGCACGTTTACTGCATGAAAACAAGGTGAAATTACCTTATGGACTATACATTACAAACTCCGTTCAAGAAGAAATAGGCTTACGAGGTGCAGAAATGATAACCCAGACCATAAAGCCAAACGTTGCCATCATTACCGATGTTACCCATGATACGAGTACCCCAATGATTGATAAAAAAGTACAAGGAGATACTCAGATTGGCAAAGGGCCAGTAATTTCTTATGCCCCTGCCGTTCAACAAAAATTAAGGGAACGTATATTAGAAACTGCTGAAGCCAAGAAGATACCGTTTCAACGCTCAGCATCTTCAAGGGCAACCGGAACAGATACTGACGCTTTTGCTTACAGTAACGGTGGAGTTGCCTCCGCACTAATCTCCTTACCTCTTCGATATATGCACACAACAGTTGAAACAGTGCACAAAGAGGATGTAGAAAATGTTATCCGGCTGATTTATGAAACATTGTTGACTATAAAAGATGGGGAAACCTTTAGTTATTTTGAAGACTAAATGACTTCATCATTAAGGTATTTGTCATGGATGAATTGATCGATATACTTGATGAGAATGGAAATTCAACCGGAGAAACGGCACTAAAATCCAAGGCACATATAGGGGGATTATTCCATCCAACAATTCATGTTTGGTTTTATACTAAAGATGGAAAAATACTGCTGCAACAACGTGGAAAAAACAAAGAGACCTATCCTTTAAAATGGGATGTATCCGTTGCTGGTCATATTGCCGCTGGCGAAAGTCCAGAAATTGGGGCTTTTAGAGAAGTAGAAGAAGAAATAGGCATTCAGATTCAAACAGATAAGCTTGAAAAAATAGGCATTCGAAAAAAGGAAAAAAAACATGACAATGGCATTTGGGATAGAGAATTCACCCATATTTTTCTATACCTAATAGATGAGAACACTCAGCTCACTAAACAAGATTCAGAAGTCGAGGCTTTAAAATGGGTCTCTCTAAATGAATTTAAGTTTTTAGTAGAAAATGAAGACGGAGGCCTTATATCATCTGCAAAAGAAAGGCATTTGGAAATTATAAGAACTATTACCTCAAAGCTTTAAGCTATCGATTATTGCATCGAGAGTGTCTAAACTGTATGAGCTTTGCTCGCCTGTTTTCATATTTTTAACAATACACTTGCCAGTTTCTAACTCTTTTTGACCAATTAAAATGACAAAAGGAACGTTGCGTTTATCGGCATATTTAAATTGCTTTTGAACTTTGGTATTTGACGGATAAAAGTCAGCCTTCAACCCTCGTTCTCTTAGTTTTCCGATTAACTTCAAGGCGGCTAGACTTTCTTTTTCTCCAAAATTTAAGCACAACACCTGTAAAGATTGGTTTATCTCCGCAGGAAATAAACCCAACTCTTCTAAGACTAGGTAAATTCTATCCAACCCAAAAGAAATACCTACGCCACTTACATCTTTTAAACCAAAAATACCCGTAAGATCATCATAACGACCACCACCACCAATGGAACCCATTTGAACACCCTCTGGAGCTGAAACTTCAAAAATAGCTCCTGTATAATAGTTCAAACCTCTCGCTAAAGTAACGTCTAAAGCTAGATTTGCAGATTTTAGCCCTAATTCAGTAACCGTGTTACTAATCTCCCTTAATTCGTTAACTCCGGCCAGCCCAATCTCAGAATCTGTTAATAAAACTTCCAGTTGGTTCAATTGCTCAGCTGCATTACCTGACATTGAGAATAATGGAGCCGCTTTTTGTATAGCCAATTCAGAAATGCCCTTGCCCAGCATTTCTTCTTTTACCTTGGCTTCCCCAATTTTATCAAGTTTATCCAAAGCCACAGTGAAATCTACCAACAAATGTTGGGCTCCTATGAACTCGGCAATACCGGACAATATTTTACGATTATTAATTTTAATAGTAGTGCCTTTTAGCCCTAAACTATTAAAAACAGCATCATACAGTTGAACTAGTTCTACCTCTTGCAATAGGGAGTTCGCACCAACAACATCGGCATCACACTGGTAAAACTCTCTAAAGCGTCCTTTTTGAGGGCGGTCTGCACGCCAGACAGGTTGTATTTGATATCGTTTAAAAGGAAAATCTATGTCGTTCTGGTGCATCACTACATAACGCGCAAAGGGCACTGTAAGATCGTAACGAAGTGCTTTTTCAGTAATCTTGGGGGCGATGGAAGTTGAGTTTTTAGAACTATAAGTGATATCGTCAACTTTAGAGATAAAGTCCCCAGAGTTAAGAATCTTAAAAATCAGTCTATCCCCTTCATCACCATATTTTCCAAGCAAAGTATCCGAGTTTTCAAAACTTGGCGTTTCTATAGGTTGAAAACCAAAAAGTTCAAACTGGTTTTTTATAATGTCAAAAATATAATTCCTCTTTGCCAGTTCTTGTGGAGAAAAATCTCTTGTGCCTTTTGGGATGCTTGGTTTTTGTGCCATGTAACTAATCTATCCTGCAAATATAGGACTCCCCCCCTTGCCTACCAAAGCTTGAACTACTCGCGGTCAACTTAGTCTGTAAAAGGATAAGTCATTTAATTAAAACCTCTGCAACCGTTTTATCTGAAAATAAAATTTTTGCGGTAGCTGGCTTTATTTTTTTACTCCCTAGATATAGAATGGGTATGTGCAAGGTTGTATAAGGTTTTATAAAGATAGGTCGGTCGCAATAATCATGTTCGGACCTAAAATCTGATGCCCCGATTCCAAAGAAATCGATTTTAACAATAAACTTGCCTACATTGCCCTTGTCAAGAGTTATGGGAATTTTTAGTTTAGTCCGCCCTTTTGCTCTAATCTTTTTTGGTGTTTTTGGTCTACTCGAAATTAGTGCTTTACCTTCAGGTTTTTTAGAACCTAGAGCTTCTAAATTGTGCTGCCTGCCTCCACCTAAATTGGTTGACCCTGATAGAACAAAAATACCGTCACCAGATACTATTGCCTGTGTTCCATGTCTTTTATGGTTTAAATCTGGCCAGCGCGACCACTCCTGAGATCTTGGATCATAGGCCTCGGTTATTTCTAGGGCATCAGTTCGTGTTAAACCATAAACCTCTTGTTCTTTGACCTCTCCGCCGATAACCACCAAGTGATTTCTAAAGTTCACCGTGGGAGCTCCCGCCCTTGGGGTAGGAATATTTTGATTTGATGGTAAGGTTCTCCAAGTATTTCTTTCTAAATCATAAACATCTACCTCAGCAATCGTTGGTATAAATGTACCTCCTTGCCCACCAGAAAGCCTACCTCCTGCGGCGTATAAGTTATTTTCAATTACCACTCCGAAAAAGTGGTCTCTAGATCTTGGTGCATTTTCCAATATTTTCCATTCACCAGTTGCTGGATTATAACTATCCAACCAGGGTACAAAACCTCCATTATGGCCTTTCGTGTTTCCTGCCAGAACATAGAAATTATCTTTAAAAACTACCGGTCCTGCGGCGCCTCTTCTCCTTTCCCCAGGAATTTCAGGCCCTTTCGTCCATTTTAAAGTTGTAGGGTCAAAGGCCCATATATATTGTTCAGGTATTTCATTTGGGTAATCATTTGTATTAAAAGCTCCTATTACCCATATCAGTCCGCCATAAACGGTAGCTTGAAAATGATTGAAGCTTTTTGGGGCATTGTTTTCTAAAGCCGTCCATTCATTTGATTTGTAGTCATATACATCAATGGTCCTTGCATTTTCTCGCCCTCCCATGAGATAAAATTTATCTCCGGCTTGCACCAAAGAATTCTCATGCCGAGCAGTATATGCTTCGCTTTCATCCAGATTATGCCATGATAGGTTTAGAGAATCTTGAATCTGAAAATTGCTAAAACTAGCCAAAAGATTTTGAGTGCATATAAATGCAATTAAAAGAACTTTGAGTTTGCGAGGTGAATACATCTTGGCATCAATATTTAACCAAGCAATGTATTTTTTGAAATGATGCTAGAGCAAAACAAAAGGTTTTTTATGTAGGACTCACATCTATAATGTTCTCAAACCACTGGTATAGCTCACCTTTTGTGATTACGGCACCTTGCTGTATTAAATTAAATTTATCTAAGTTTTTATCTTCAGAATATGCTTTTGATGCGGTTAAGTACTCTACGAAATCTGACTGAAAGTTTCTTTTAAACCAGTCAAAACCGATTTTCGTACGTAAATCGATTTCTGGATTGAGCACTTTTACCGAAATGAGTTTCATTTCTTTTTCGGTAAGGGCAAAGAGATGCATTTGTAATTCTGAAATATTCTCTAAATATTTTACTTTGGTAAGCACACCTTCCCATACCAAGTCACTGAATACGTCCAACTCTTCTTCTGCAACCTCGGGCTTGTTTGCTTTTATTTCGGCCCACTCATCAGCAGTAATGGATTGCGTGGCCAAAAAATTAATAAATTCAGGATGTAGTTCTTCTAACTGTTCTTTAGATAATCTTCTGTATTTCATTTTGCAAAAATAAAAAGGTCATGCTTTCACATGACCTTTTAAAAATCTTTATTATTCTTAATAAAAAATATATCGAACACCAACTTGTGCCTGCCATCTAGAAAGTAATCTAGTATCAGCAGAAAAAGTATTTACTCTATTTGGATCAAAAGTGAAAGTAGGTGTATTAGTATCATCAACCGTAACACCTAATAACTGATCAAAATCTTGACGCTCTACAACTCCCCAGTTAGAATTAAACAAATTTCCAATATTAAGAACATCTAAACTTAATTGAAACTTATTTTTATCATTTACCTTAATGTCTTGAAGCACTTTCACATCCCAACGTCCTCTCCAAGGAGCCAACGCTCCATAACGCTCGGCATATTGACCTCTTCTGCCACTTAAATAATCATCTTGTTGAATAAACGATTCAAAAGCTTCAGCCTGGCCAGCTCCACTAAAGTTCATCTGCCCAATTTCACCAGCAGTTGGAATGTATAATAGATCATTAATGCTAGAACCATCATTATTAATATCACCTCCATAGATGTAATTAAAACGTCCACTTTGAGCATACTCGAAGAAAGATGAAATTGTTGTTCCTGTTTTAAATGCTTTAGAAATTACACCAATAATACGGTGCTTATCTCCATAACGAGAATTAGATAATACATCTCTATTTGCATTACCAACAATAGCATTACCAGCAAAAGCGTCTCCAGTAATTTCAGCATCAATAGAATTAACTTCTCTTGCATCTAAATAGCTATATGCTAACTGAGTATATAAACCACTATCAAATGTTTTTTGCAATTTTAAAGTTGCATTCCAAATTCTCCCTTGATCAGAATTTGTAAAAACAAAAGCACTTGTTGGACCTCCAAATAATTGAGATTTATCTGAATTCTCATAAACAGCCCTGTTATCTGGACCCGTTAATGTTCCAGACGGGGCCCCTAGACCCCAATTCTGCACATGAGCAGCATTTATATCTTTTGTATAGGATAAATCGGCTGTTAATACAATTCCATTGTCAAAACGCTTATCTAGACCAAGGTTTGTTCTCCAAACTTGCGGCCATTGGAAGTCTGGATCAACTACTTGATAGAAAAAGAAATCCGTTCCTTGTACTTGGTTTCCTAACCAAACAAATGGAAAACGACCAGTAAACAAACCTGAGCCGCCTCTTAATTGTACAGATTGGTTCCCTTTAATATCCCAGTTAAAACCAACTCTTGGCGAAATCAACCAATCATTGTTAGGCTATTGTTCGGAATCAATGTTTATTGTTTCATTAGTATCTGGGTCAAAATATGCAATGTCGGGTGCATATGTGCCACCCTCGGCTAGCGTTCCTCCTTTTCTTTCAATATTTTCTCCAACTAAATTAGCCGTATCAAAATATAAAGGTCTATCAAACCGAATACCATAAGTCAATTTAAAATTCTCATTAACATCCCATTGATCTTGCAAATAAAAAGATAACTGTCCGACATTGGTTTCAGCCAAAGACCAACCACCTGGGGTGCCATCTGCAAATTGATTATTATTGTTTGCTGTTGCAATGGCTGCATCAAATTGAGATTGATAATCAGCAACTAAAGCAGCTTCCCCAGCAGCATCTAGATTTCTAAAATCCGCTATAGAATTTGATGGGAAGAAAACTCCTCTTGCACCATAAAAACCCAAATTAAATGAATTATCAAATTGAAATTTTTCAAAAGAAAAACCAACTGTATACGTATGGTCACCTACAAAAAAGTTCAAGTTATCAGTAACCTGAAAGACTTTTTGGTCTAGCCTATTATTAATAGAGAATGGTTCATGACCTGCAATGATATAGTTAGAACTTCCTGTTTCATCTAAAATAGTAATACTAGGTGCAGGTGTAGAAAATGGATTTCTAAAATCATCAAAATGAGTATAACCAATTTGCAACTTATTTGTAGCCTCATTACTAATAGTACTGTTTAATTCTGCTTGTATAGATCTTATGTTGTTATTTATTTCATAACCAGCATTTTCAAACTGTAATGTTTGAGTACTTGGTCCACGGAAAGTAATTGCATCTCGGTTAGCTGGTAATCCTCTAGAGGCATTTAAAAAGTTATAAATCACCGCTAAACGGTTGTTGTTGTTAATATTCCAATCTAGCTTAACAATTCCTTTTGTAGATTCTTGATTAAAATTAAATCCTGTAATTGCTCCTGGATTATAAAATACATTATTTCCTTGAGCATCTTGACCAATAACAACTTGCCTTAGAATATTATCAACCAGCTGTATATCTGTTTGCGTAACTCTAGATGTGCTTATTCCTGGTTGACCAACACCGCTTGGAACAAAACCATCGGTACCAAGTTCTGTTAAATCATCTTTCTCAAAATTTACAAAAAAGAACAATTTGTCCTTAATTATTGGACCTCCGAGACTAAATCCATATTGTTTTTGCTCTAGACCTGTCTTGGTAACATCATCTCCATTAATTTTACCACCAGTTAAGTCATCATTTCTAAAAAAACCATAAGCAGTTCCATAAAAATTGTTTGTACCACTCTTAGTAACAGCATTTACAGAAGCACCTGTAAAACCAGACTGTGTAACATCATAAGGTGCTGTGGTTACTTGTATTTGATCTATGGCTTCTATAGAAATTGGAGTCGCATTAGTTTGACCACCAGGCTGTGCTGCATCTAAACCAAAAGGGTTATTAAAAATTGCACCATCCAAAGAAAAATTATTGTATTGATCGTTACGACCACCAAAAGAAAGACCTGATGCTCCTGAAGAAGCAGCTGGCTCTAATCTAATAAAATCATTAGTAGATCTTGAAATTGTAGGTAAACGAACCAAATCTCTTCTACTAACACTTGTTTCGGCACCAGTTCTATCGCTTCCAAAAGTACCAGACTGATCGGATACGACTACCACTTCGTCTAATTGTTGACTATCCGGCACCAATGCTATATTATAATTAAAGGTTTTACCTAAAGAAAGGAAAATATCATCCTTAATTACAGTTTTATAACCTACATAGGAGATAGTGACCGAATAAGGCCCACCAACTCTAAGGTTAAGTAGGTTATAACGTCCTCCATCGTTAGATATAGATCCAAAATTTGTGCCTGTTGGTGTATGAACTGCAACTATATTAGCTCCAAATAAAGGCTCGCCTTGTTCATCAACTACAGTTCCTCTAATATTAGAGGTAGTTACTTGAGCAAAAGCCGATGATACAAGTACCAATAGCATAGCCGCCAGAAGTGATTTTTTCTTCATAATGTTCTGAGTTAGATTATCTTAATAATAAGGCAAAATAAGGCAAAAAAAAAGAGCTATGCAGGCATAGCTCTTCACAAGTTATTAACTTATTCTTAATATTTATTTTGCTTCTGCGATGACTTCAAAAGGGAAATCAACAATAACTTCTCTGTGTAATCTTATCTGCGCATTATAAGGTCCTACTCTTTTAACGGTACCACCTTGAATACTGATAAACTTTTTATCAATAGCTTGGCCAGACTTGTCAAGAGCTGCAGCTAAATCTATGCTTGTTACCGATCCAAACAATTTATCACCAGCACCTGTCTTTGCTGGAATCTTGATCTCTAACTCTTTAAGAGCATTGGCAACCTTTTGAGCCTCATCGATTACTTTTTTCTCTTTGTGCGCACGTTGCTTTAAATTTTCTGCTAAAACTTTTTTAGCTGACGGGGTAGCCAATGCAGCTAAACCTTGTGGAATTAAGAAGTTTCTTCCGTAGCCGTTTTTAACGGTAACCAAATCATCCTTAAAACCTAAATCTTGTACATCTTGTTTTAATATAAGTTCCATTTTTCCGTCTTTATTATTTTAACATATCACCTACGTATGGCATCAATGCCAAATGACGTGCACGCTTTACCGCTTGTGCAACTTTTCTTTGATACTTTAATGAAGTACCTGTTAACCTTCTTGGTAAAAGTTTACCTTGTTCATTAACCAACTTCATTAAGAAATCTGGGTCTTTGTAATCGATGTACTTAATACCAGACTTTTTAAAACGGCAATACTTCTTTTGTTTTGACGTCTCTATATTTAAAGGAGTAAGATATCTAATCTCGCCATCCTTTTTTGATTTTGCTTGTTGTTGTAATGTTGACATGGTTACGCCTTAGTTTTAAGTTTTGTTCTTCTTCTCTCTGCCCAAGCAACCGCGTGCTTGTCAAGTTTTACAGTCAAGAAACGCATAATACGCTCATCTCTTCTAAATTCTAACTCGTAAGGACCTATGGCCTCACCTGGAGCTGCAAATTCGAATAAATGGTAAAATCCACTTTTCTTGTTCTGTATTGGATAGGCTAATTTTTTAAGCCCCCAATTTTCTTTGGCTACCATTTTGGCACCACTCTTAATTAAGAAATCTTCAAATTTCTTAACTGTTTCCTCTATCTGAGTATCAGATAAAACGGGATTCAAAATGAAAACAGTTTCGTAATGGTTCATATTATATATTTATTTAAGGAGCGCAAAAGTAAACATAATTGTTTCTATTCACAAGAAATCTGAAAAATGTTCGTTATAAGTGCAAACATATCAATAACAGTTATTAACAATTTGAACCATAAACAACCCTACATCACGTCTATTACCAATTACACAACAGATTATGCAATGTTTACATCTTTTGTTGCATCTCATCGTGTTTTTTATGTAATTTGCCGATGATTTAACCCCACAAATCACCCCATTTATGAAACTAAAAAGTATTATTGTAGATGACTCTTCGATGCAGCGTATGGCTGTCGCAAAGTTAGTCAACAATCACCCACATCTTGCATTAGTGGCAGAGTATAGCAACGCTATCGAAGCCAAAAACGGCCTCAAGAATAATGAGGTTGACTTAATCTTCTTAGACGTTGAAATGCCTATTATTAGTGGTTTTGACTTATTGGAAGCTTTGGAGAATCCACCTCAGGTTATTTTAATCACCGGTAAACCGGATTATGCGCTAAGAGCATTCGATTATGACGTTACCGATTACCTACACAAACCCATTACACTTGCGCGTTTTGAAGCCTCTGTTAAAAGAGCAGTGTCAAAATACGAGCAAATCCACAGAGTTGATGAGGATGAGGAGCATATCTTTGTAAAGAGCAACCTTAAAAAACGTAAGGTTATCCTTAATGACATCAAATGGATAGAAGCCCTTGGTGATTATATAAAATTAGTTACCGATGAAGCCAATATTGTTATTCTTTCAACAATGAAATCTTTTGAGCAGCAATTGCCTGCCGAAAAGTTCTTAAGAATACACAAATCTTATATTGTTAATCTTGAGAAAATCGAGAAATTCAACAGTAAGAATGTTGAAGTGGGGGGAAGACAAATACCTTTAAGCAGAAACAAAAAGACAGAGCTTGCAGAAGCACTGGCAAACGTATAGTTAAATGTGGTCTACATTGTAGATTACCTTAACACTCTTATATTGTGAAATAGCATTAAAAGACTTTTCAATTCTTTTAATGCTATTTTTTGTTTGGGCCACCGGCTTTTCTTTTTGCACCTTTAAAATAATGTTCTTAAGATATAAGCGTCTAATTCTTGAAACTACTGGAAATTCAGGGCCTAAAACAGTGTCTTTTAACACATTTCTTAAAGAGTTTGCAAACCATTGCGAAGCTTCGTTCAGTTTGTTGTAATCTTTATCTTTAAGGGTAATTTTGATGATTCTTAGCTCTGGTGGGTAGTTATACTGCTCGCGTTCGTAAATCTGTTCTTCATACATTTTTTCATAATCCGTACTGGATACTTGCTGTAATATTTGGTGATAGGGATTATAGGTCTGTATTAAAACCTTACCTCTCTTTTTTGTCCGTCCTGCCCTACCTGCAACTTGGGTCAATAATTGAAAACTGCGCTCGTGCGCTCTATAATCTGGAAAATTCAGCAAACTATCGGCGTTCATGATACCGACAAGGCTTACATTTCTAAAATCGAGCCCTTTGGTAACCATTTGAGTACCTACCAAAATATCCATTTCTTGCTGTTCAAAAGAAGTAATTATCTTTTCATAAGCGTATTTACCACGGGTAGTATCCAAATCCATACGACCTACTTTAGCTTCAGGAAAAAGTATCTCTAATTCTTGCTGCACTTGTTCCGTTCCAAATCCCTTTTTATCTAAAGTACTATTACCACAAGCTTCACAGGCCAATTGTAGAGCCATATGATAACCGCAATAATGGCATCTAAGTTGATTCTTGAACTGATGATAGGTCAAACTCACATCACAGTTCGGACATTGCGATGAATGACCACAAGTGGTACACTCTATAATCGGCGCAAAACCACGTCTATTTTGAAATAGTATTATTTGCTCACCTTCATTTAGCGCTTCCGATATCGTTTCTTGTAAACGTTCTGAAAAATGACCTTTCATACGTTTTTTACGGGTAGCTTCCTTAATATCGACCAATTCTATTGCTGGCATCAAAACATTACCATAGCGCTGCTTCATTTCTGCCAAACCATATTTACCTTTTTTTGCGTTTTTATAGCTTTCAATGCTTGGCGTTGCAGAACCCAGAACACATTTACAATTCTGAAAATTTGCCAATACTATGGCAGCGTCTCTCGCATGATAACGCGGAGCTGGGTCGAACTGTTTAAATGAAGACTCATGTTCTTCGTCAACAACGATAAGACCTAGATTAGAAAAAGGTAAAAACAAAGCAGACCTTGCCCCTATCACAATCTGGGCTTTCTCTTGGTGATTTAATACATTGTTCCAAGTCTCAACACGTTCATGTATACTGTATTTTGAATGGTAAACCGCTACTTTATTTCCGAAATAAGCCTGTAACCGGTTGATAAGTTGCGAAGTCAGTGCAATTTCAGGCAGTAGATAAAGTGCTTGTTTACCTTCACTTAGAACCTGCTCTATTAATTTAATGTATACCTCGGTCTTACCCGAAGAGGTTACCCCATAAAGCAGGCAAACCTTATTGTCTTGAAAACTGTTTTGTATTGTTTTAAAAGCTTTTTTTTGCTCGTTATTTAGGTTTAGTCGCCCCTGTATTTGACCAGAACAGTCATAACCAACCCTATCTGTTTTAATCTGATACTCATCTAAAATCCCTTTAGTAATAAGGGATTTTATAACGGCTTTTGAACCTCCACTCTCTTTCTCTAAGTCTGTAACTTTAATAGGTTTTTTTGTTTTGGCCTGTAATGAAAATAGTGAAAGTACAACCTGACTTTGTTTAGGAGCCCTTGTTAAACTGTTCAGTAATTCCTCTAATTTTTCTTCTGAATCATACGCCTCGCCTAAACGCACATACCTGACCAATTTAGGTTTGTACTGCTCGTAAATCTCCTCTTTTAGCTGGATTGCCCTTTTTTCGACAAGTTTGTTTACTAGCGGAAGTACATTTTTCCGGTCAACAATAGCTACAATCTCACTAATTTTTAAGGCAGATTGATGTCGAAGGGCTTCTAAAATCAAGAATTCCTCATCCTTTAATTGCAATTCGTCAATTTCCTCTATTCTATTGGGCAAAACTAAGGTCTCACTCTCCAATAAAAAGGCAGAAGGCAAAGCACTGCGCACTACTTCCCCAAGGGTACACATGTAATAATCGGCTATCCACTGCCAATGTTTTAATTGAACAGCGGTAACAATGGGCCTATCGTCTAAAATTTGATGAATTTCCTTTGGTTCATAAACTTGAGGAGGGGAATTATGAATTCTGTAGACCAGAGCAGTATAAATCTTTGATTTTCCAAAAGGAACGGCAACACGCATACCCACTTTTAAAAAATCTGATTCCTGTTCAGAAATTTTATAGGTAAAAAGCTTCTCCAAAGGAATGGGAAGCACAACGTCTATAAAATGTTCCATGTTAAACTATTCTTGAAACCTAAGCCAAGTTTGTGTGCGATATAAAAAAGCGAGATAACCTCTGACCTTCAACTTATCCGGGTCATCTGGGTCTAGCCATATTTTGCCTCGAAAAGTCATAGCTTGTTCTGGGTCAAAAAGTTTTTTACCCTTATAAACCCCTTTATCGGTCTCTTTGAATGAAAAAATAATCTGCATTCCCTCAACGGGTTTATCCTTCAATTCTCCTTCACATTTAATACAAAGGGCATTTTCCTTTCCTTTTTCCAATATTTTAAGCACCCTGCCCTGCAACAAACCATCTTCTTTATAAAGTTCTACGATAGCTTTGGTAATTCCGTTTCTGTCATCAATAGTTCTCCATTTGCCCACAATGCTTTGTGAGGAAAGAAATTGAATATTAAGGCATACAATTACTAGGCTAAAACAATGTCTAATTCTCAATTTTTTCTTCTTTTAAGTTTCTAGCAACACTTTTTCTCATAGAAGACAATGTTGCATTTAATTCAAATCCTAATAGCAGAATATTAGAATTAAGCCAAATAAACACCATTAAAATTAATAATCCTCCTAAAGCGCCATACAATTCATTGTAACGGGCAAATTTTTCAACATAAACTCCGAATAAGTAAGAGGTTAAAACGAACAGAAGTGTAGTCATTAAGGCGCCGGCTGAAAAAAAGCGAGCTTTTCTACCTTCTACGGTTCCGAAATAATAAAGTATGGCCGTTGTTATGTATGAAAAGAGCATAAAGAATAAAACCTTTGCAACCTGTATACCTAGGTAATCACCTTCTTTTACATCATATCCATATGCCTTTCCAAAATATTCTGAAGTGTACTCTACAACGTAAAATTCAACATAAACAAAAACAACCGCCCCTACTATCAACAAAATTGAAAGTAAAAGACCCACCATTAAAGCATAGATATACTGCCTAAAAAAATTTCGCGTCAATTCTATATGATAAGAATTTTCAAACCCACTAAATATGGCGTTCACTCCATTCGCCACTAAAAAGATAGAGATGATAAAAGCTGAGGATAAAAGACCTCCTCTTTTTTGGTCCTTTATTTGTTGATAGATATCACTAAAATAATCACTGGTTGCAGAGGGCAGAAAAGATTCTAAAAAAATAAGGAACTGGGCGTCAAAACCTTCATTTCCGGCACTCACATAAGGCACCACAAAGGGGATTAGGGTAACAAAAAAAATCATAAGCGGAAAAAGCGCCATAAAAAGGCTAAATGCAATGGAACTAGCCCTTGTAGATAAGGTGCCTTGAACAATGCCGACAATGTAAATTTCAATTAAATCATAAAGCGAAAGACCTTCGAAAGCAGGTAGTTTTACCTTTTTAAGTAAACGCACCAGTAAATTAATAACCGGTATTTTATCTAGTCTTTCCTCTATGGATTCAGACATTTTTAAACGGCTTTTAAGCTAAGGTCCATATTATAAACAGAATGGGTTAGGGCCCCAGAAGAAATATAGTCTACTCCACATTCTGCATAAGCTCTAATGGTCTTCTCATTAATACCCCCAGAAGACTCGGTCAAACACTTGCCGTTAATTAAAGCAACGGCTTTTCGAGTGTCTTCGTAATTAAAATTATCGATTAAAATTCTATAAACCCCATCAGATGCTATAATCTCTTTTATTTCTCCTAAGTTTCTAGCTTCAACAATAATTTTTAAATCCCTTCCGGTTTCCTTTAGGTAAGCCTTGGTCTTGTTGATTGCTTTGGTCAATCCACCAGCAAAATCGATATGATTATCTTTCAACATTATCATGTCATATAAAGCGAAGCGATGATTTTCTCCTCCCCCAATCTTAACGGCCCATTTTTCGAGAGCTCGAATACCCGGAGTTGTCTTTCTGGTATCCAAAATTTTAGTACCCGTACCTTTCAAAAGCCCAACAAAAAAATTCGTTTTAGTGGCAATAGCACTCATTCGCTGCATTGCATTTAAAACCAAACGTTCCGCTTTTAAAATACTTTGTGAACTTCCGGAGACATAAAAAGCAATATCTCCATGTTCCACCATATCGCCATCTTTTAAAAGTTCTTCTATTTTTAGATTTTCATCAACATATTTAAAAACTTGTTTTGCAAAATCAATACCTGCTATCACACCTGTATCTTTAACCAAAAGCTTAGCTTTACCTGTGGCGGAATCAGGTATACATGCTAACGAACTATGGTCTCCGTCACCTACGTCTTCGCGAATGGCATTTGCAATAATTAACTGCAGTTCTTTATTAAATTGTTCTTCTGAAATCATTGTTGCAATCGAATTTGAGCTAAAATACTAAAAACGGAATCGAAAACAGTGTCGCATACAAATACTACTTTTGAAAAAATAATAAAAGTCTGTGACCATAAGATTAATCGCCATAGGAAAAACTGATAATACGGAATTGCAAAACTTAATTGCAGATTATGTGAAAAGACTTGGTCATTACATTAAGTTTGAGCTGGACATTATTCCTGACCTGAAAAATGCCAAAAACCTCTCGGAAGAACAGCAAAAACAGAAAGAAGGAGAGCTTATTCTCAAAAAAATCACCACTTCTGATGTTCTTGTATTATTAGATGAAAAGGGAAAGCAATTTTCAAGTAAAGAATTCGCTAACGTACTACAAAAGCGTATGAACAGCGGGATTAAAAAACTAATTTTTACAATTGGCGGACCTTATGGGTTTAGTGATGAGGTATACTCAAGAGCCGACCAAAAAATAAGTCTTTCTAAAATGACCTTCTCGCACCAAATGGTACGCTTATTTGTTGTCGAACAAATCTATAGAGCTTTTACTATTCTTAGAAACGAACCCTACCATCATGATTAAATTTATACTTATTATTATAGTTGGGGCTTTTTTCGTTTGGATAGCTAAAAAAAATAGAAAGAATGCGAATGAAAATGCTCAGGTCTCAAACGCTAAATATTGGATATGGTTTGTTGTCGGGTTACTGTATATTGGGGTTGGATTCTATTACTTGGTGGGAGCTTTAATTGAAACGACCAAATAATTTCAATCCCTTGTAATACCCAACCCATTTAATTCCTGCTAATAAAGTACCCTGAACTTAATCGTGTGTTCAACACTTTTTAAGGCCTTAATCACTTCTTTGTTATATTCTTTATCTAAATCTGAAATTACATAACCAACCTCAGGGTCTGTAGAAAGATACTGCCCGGTAATATTCATTTCGTATTTCGCCAAAACCTCATTGATTTTTGCCATTACGCCAGGTACATTCTTATGAATATGTAGAAAACGATGCGCCTTATTTTGTTTTGGTAATCGAATGTTGGGGAAATTTACAGCATCGACCGTGTTACCAGAATTAATATAATCCATAATTTTATTGGGCACAAAGTCGGCAATATCACGCTGTGCTTCTTCCGTACTTCCTCCAATATGAGGGGTAAGTATCACATTTTCTAAACCTTGCAATTCAGTTGTAAATTCACCATTTGCCCTAGGCTCTTCTGGGTAAACATCAACCGCGGCACCTCCAAGCTTACCGCTTTTAAGTGCATTTGCCAAGGCCGGAATGTCTACAACAAAACCACGAGCAAGATTTATTAGAATTGCCCCATCGCGCATTTGGTTAATTTCTCGTTCACCTATAAAATTCTTATTTGCTTTGTTGTCATCGATATGAAGGGTAACCACATCGGAAACCGACAACAAATCTTCCAGGGAGCTGCATTTTATAGCATTTCCTAAAGCTAATTGGTCTGCGACGTCATAGTAATATACTCGCATGCCAATGGCTTCGGCCAAGACAGAAAGTTGTTTGCCAATATTTCCATAACCTACAATTCCTAAATTCTTGCCTCGTACTTCTTGAGAGTTCAATGCAGTTTTAAACCATTGTCCCCTATGAATTTCAGAACTTCGCGCAAATATGCTTCGTTTTAGCATTATAATTTGGCCAATTGCCAACTCTACCACCGACCTGGTATTACTATATGGTGCATTAAAAACAACTACGCCTTTCTTTTTTGCCGCTTCTAAAGCGATTTGCGTGGTACCGATACAAAATGCCCCAACAGCCAACAATTTATCGGCAGCTTCCAATACTTTTTCGGTCACCTGAGTCTTCGAACGAATACCCAGTACATGTACTCCTTTAATGCGCTCAACAAGCTCCTCTTCAGGAATGCTATGCTTTACCAATTCTACAGAGAAACCATCTTCCGATAGATTTTCAAAAGCATCTGGATGCACATTTTCCAACAAAAGAATTTTTATTCTGTTTTTAGGGTATGATACTTTTCTTGGTAAATCGTTCACAAATAAAAATTCATTAAGGTTAGGAGTAATAAAATCGGCATTTTCTGTAGCTTTCTCACGATGAACGTTTTCGGTATAGGCGAAAAACTTATCTGCTATACCTGCCTCTCGCATGACATAATCACTATACCCATCGCCAATAACCTGAACTTCACCGTCAAGGTTCAAAGTTTTTAAGCATTCTATCTTACCATTATGTGAAGAGAGTACATTGGTTTCATCAAAACCTACAATGTTTCCATCTTCGTCAAACTTAAAGGTATTGGCATACACACGTTCTGAAGGAATATCATAAGCTGCAACTATGGGGTCAATAAACTCTTTAAACCCACAAGAGATCACATAAATATCATCAGCATATTCTTGAAAAAACTCTTTGTTCTCCTCAATGGATTTGGAGATTTTCTGCTTTAATTCCGAAACAAGGCCTTCTAAATCATCTTTATGGGCGTTTAGTAACTTAATTCTGCGCTCCAAAGACTCTGTAAAAGAAATGTCACCATCAATACCAAGATTGGTAATATCTTGTATTTCTTTTAGTACTTCATCTTTGTTGGCTTTATTTCTAAGCGTCATTTCCGCCAATACATCCAGGGCTTCGACACGAGTTAAAGTGCTATCAAAATCAAAAACATATTTCCTTCCTTCCTCAACCATTATTGCTGACAATTAAAGGCTAAAAATAAACATTAAATCCAACGGGGGATTTGAACCTTTAAAAAAAAATGTTTTGTTTCAGAATTCGTCAAAAACACTAAAATATCATCATTAAAAAGCGGCTAAAAAAACGAAAATGATATTTTCGGCATTTCAAAAGTCGTTAAAACCACCTTCGTGTTGCTTTTAAATAAAGCTTGTATTCTTTTCCAAAAATTTTGAGCAGTGCTTCTTCCTCGTGTCTAATTTGAAAATGGTTCATGTAGTACACAAAACCAGCCAAAATCAAGGTATTGAATGCATTACCTAACTTCAAGGCAAAAGCAATCAAAAAAAGTAACATCCCCAAATACATGGGGTTTCTGGTAAACCGAAATATCCCACTGGTTACCAAAACATTGGCCTTTTCTGGATTCAAAGGATCTACGGTGGTCTTTTTTCTATAAAACTGGATGATGGCGATACTAACTACCAAAAAGCCTAGACCAAGCACAACGAAGGCCAAAATTTCACGGCCAAAAAACTCAAACTCACCTACTGGCAGGTATTTGGCCAGTAAAAAAAGGGCAGATCCAAAAATCAAAGCAACCAACGCTGGTGGTATTTTAAATTTCATGGCCCTAAAATACTACTTTAGCAATCAAATTATAGTTGAAACTTATGGAATTGGTCTTTGCCACCCACAATCAAAATAAATTTGGAGAGGTACTAAAGCTTATGCCGAAACACATTAAACTTTTATCGTTAGATATGATTGATTGCTGTGATGAAATCGAAGAAATAGGAAAAACACTTGAAGAAAACGCAAAAATAAAGGCAGATTTTGTTTCCAGAAACTATGGTTATAACTGTTTTTCTGATGATACAGGCCTTCTAGTGGATGCTTTGAACGGCGAACCTGGTGTTTATACGGCTAGATATGGTGGTTTGGCAAAAGACGCCAATGCCAATATGGATAAGCTACTTTCTAACCTTAAAGACAACAAAAATAGAAAGGCCCACTTTAAGACCGCTATAGCCTTGAACCTAGATTCAAATTCCTATATTTTTGAAGGGATTGTAGAAGGTACTATTGCCAAAGATAAGCGGGGTGAAAAAGGCTTTGGTTATGACCCAGTATTTGTTCCTGACGGTTATCAAAAAACCTTTGCTGAATTACCTTTGGCAATTAAAAATGAGATAAGTCATCGTGGTAGGGCCATTCAAAAACTTATTACTTTTCTGCAAAGTAGTTAAGCCATAATCATGGTAGTTTGAATAAATACTGGTTTACAAATTAATTAACAGTACCTTTGCCGAAAATTTAACGCCGCCGGTATGGCAGGTGTTGTCATGAGCCTCGGTTTATAGGAAACAATCGCTCTATTCAACACACATATTTGCGATTACTATAAACATTATGTCAAAATTTGAAAGTTTGGGGCTTCAAAAGTCCCTTTTGTCTGCTATTACAGATTTAGGATTTGAAAATCCTTCCGAAGTTCAAGAAAAAGCAATTCCAATTTTATTAGAAGATGATACTGATCTAGTCGCCTTGGCTCAGACCGGTACGGGTAAAACAGCCGCCTTTGGTTTTCCGCTTATTCAAAAAATTGATTCAGCAAGCAGAACTACCCAAGGCTTAATATTATCACCTACTAGAGAACTGTGCTTGCAGATTACTAATGAGATGCAGCTCTATTCAAAATATGAAAAAGGAGTTAACATTGTTGCCATTTATGGAGGGGCAAGTATTTCAGATCAAGCGAGACAAATTAAAAAGGGAGCTCAGATCGTTGTAGCTACTCCCGGTCGTATGAAAGATATGATCGGGCGAGGTATGGTCGATATTTCTAAAATAGACTACTGTATTCTTGATGAAGCAGATGAAATGTTAAACATGGGATTCTTTGAAGATATTAAAGATATCCTCTCCAACACTCCTAAAGAAAAATCTACGTGGTTATTCTCGGCAACCATGCCGAGAGAAGTCTCTACTATCGCCAAAAAGTTTATGCACAGCCCAAAAGAAATTACGGTTGGTGCAAAAAACTCTGGCGCGAGCACCGTTCAGCATGAATATTACGTTGTCAGTGGCCGTGACCGTTACCCTGCATTGAAACGTTTGGCAGATGCCAATCCAGGCATCTTCTCGGTTATTTTTTGCAGAACAAAGCGCGATACCCAAAGGGTCGCTGAAAAGTTGATAGAAGATGGTTATAATGCTGGCGCACTACATGGTGACTTAAGTCAAAATCAGCGTGACCTAGTGATGAATTCCTTCCGTAAAAAACAAATACAAATGCTTGTGGCTACAGATGTAGCCGCGCGTGGTATTGATGTAGATGATATTACCCATGTTATTAATTACCAATTACCAGATGAAATCGAAACCTATACCCATAGAAGTGGTCGTACAGGTAGGGCCGGAAAATCTGGTATTTCAATGGTTATTGTTACGCGTAGTGAAATGCGAAAAATCAATGCTATCGAGCGCAAAATCGGACAAGAATTCTTGGAGATGAAAATCCCTACCGGGATACAAATCTGTGAAATTCAACTCTATCACTTGGTTAACAAAATTAAAGATACAAAGGTCAATGAAGAGATTGATGTTTATCTACCCGCCATCAATAATGTTCTTGAAGGTATAGATAGAGACGAACTTATTAAAAAAATAGTTTCTGTAGAATTTACACGCTTCTTTACGTATTATAACAAAACAAGAGATCTTAATTCAGATGACAGGTCTAATAAAAGAGAGCGTGGTGAATCTCGTGATTCCGGCGAAATTCCAAAAGACGGTTCAGTTCGTTATTTCATTAATGTTGGTGAACGTGACAACTATGATTGGATGTCTCTAAAAGACTTTTTAAGAGATACTTTAGATTTGGATAAAGATGATATCTACAAGGTAGATACCAAGGATACTTTCTCTTTTTTCAATACAGACGCTAAGTTTACCCCTCTTATTTTAGAAACCTTTTCAGATTTTAAAGTCGATGGTCGTTTTGTCAACGTTGAAGTTTCAAAGAGCCCTGGAGGCAGTGGACGCGGTGGCGGACGAAACAGAGGTAGTGGAGGTGGAAGAAGAGACCGCAAAAAAGGTGGTTTTGGCGGTGGCGGAAGAAAAGACCGTAATTCTTCTTTTAAAGGCGGTAAAAGCGGTGGAGGTAAGAGCAAGAGTAAAAAGAATAAGGGGTTCTATTAGTTAAGAGCTTCCCAAAATGTCTATATAATCTTAGCTTTATTTTCTTTGTTTCGTATTTTTAGCGGAGAAAATTGCTTCATGAAGAAACTTTTACCCCTTGTTTTAGTGTTATGCTGCTTTGTCGGTTTTGCCCAAGAAGAAAACGAAATGGAGCAAGAGCTTCAAGCTACAGTAATAAATGCTCAGACGGATTTTCCTCTAGAAAGTGTTCATGTTATTAACCTGAATAAAGTAAAAGGAACTATTACCAATAAAAAAGGGGAATTTACTATAACAGCATCGGTGAACGATACGCTGTACCTCACCTATTTAGGTTTTAAACCTCAAAAAGTCAAAGTCACCAATGATATGTTCAAATTTGAGGATACCAAAATTTCTTTGACCGAACTAGCCTTTGCGCTAGAGGGGGTAACGGTAAGACCATACCAGTTAACAGGATATCTCGAAATCGATGTGAAAAATCTTCCCATCAACGATGCATACCAGTATAGTATTTCGGGGCTTAATAAGAGTTATGAGGCCGGCAATAAAAACCCTAGTGCCGTCACAAAAGTTCTTGGCGCTATTTTAAATCCTGCAGATTTATTACGAAATCTTTTTGGTAAAAAACCACGTCAAATGCGAAAGTTGCAGCAAATGAAACAAGACGACGATATTCGGAATTTGCTGGCATCTAAATTCGACAGAGAAACACTCACTGAGCTATTACAAATAGAAAAAATGGACATTGATGACATTTTGAACAACTGTAATTACTCCAAATCATTTATCACTACAGCAAACGACCTTCAGATTTTAGACGCCATCAGCAGCTGTTATGAAGAATATAAAGTTCTGAATAGGAAGTAGTTCCAATCCTAAAATCATTAGATATTAAAAGCTTCACTGCAAGGGTTAATGTCGATATAAATAAATTTTATATTTCCGTAAGCATTTTATAGCTTTAAACAAATTCCCTGAAGATGAAAAAACTACTTATCGCATTGTCGATGTTGTGCTTTGTTGTTGGTTGTAAAAAAGTTCAAAAGCCAGCTATTGAAGAGTCAAAAGAAATTGCTGAAGTGAAGGAAACAGTAGAAAACAACAAACCATTTTTTTGGGAAGGTGCTAACATCTATTTTTTATTAACGGATCGCTTCAACAATGGAAATCCGGATAATGATGTTAATTTCTCTAGAACAGATTCTACCGCTGTATTAAGAGGTTTTGAAGGCGGCGATATTGCAGGAATCACCCAAAAGATTGAAGAAGGATACTTTACGGATCTTGGTATTAATGCCATTTGGTTTACCCCTGTTGTTGAACAGGTTCATGGTGTTGTAGATGAGGGAACCGGAAAAACCTACGGATACCATGGCTATTGGACAAAAGATTGGACCGCCATCGATCCCAATTTTGGTGACAAACAAGAACTAAAAAAACTTGTAAAAACCGCGCACGCTAAGGGAATTAGAATATTGCTCGATGTAGTATTGAATCATACAGGCCCGGTAACCGAAATGGACCCTGTATGGCCTGATAATTGGGTAAGAACAGGGCCTCCTTGTGAGTTTACTACTTATGAAAACACTACGGCCTGTACTTTGGTCAAAAACCTACCCGATATTTTAACGGAATCGGATGAACCCGTTGAGTTACCTGATGCACTTCTTGCAAAATGGAAAGAAGAAGGTCGCTTGAGCCAAGAATTGGATGAGCTGCATTTATTCTTCGAGAGAACCGGATATCCAAGGGCACCCCGCTTTTACATCATAAAATGGATAACCGACTACATTAATGAATTTGGGGTAGATGGTTTTCGAGTAGATACCGTTAAGCATGTCAATGAAAATGCATGGGCAGAACTGAGAAAAGAAGCCGATTATTCCTTTGAAACATGGAAAAAGAAGCATCCTGATGAAGTATTGGACAATAATCCTTTTTACATGGTGGGCGAAGTATATAATTATGGCATTTCTTCAGGTAGGCTGTTCGACTTTGGAGATAAAAAAGTAGATTACTATGAAAATGGTTTCAAAAGCCTAATCAATTTTGAGTTAAAAACAGATGCTGCCAAAGATTATGATGCCATTTTTAAGAAGTACAATTACTTACTTAACACCAAGTTAGATGGAAAAAGTGTAGTGAATTATCTAACATCACATGATGATGGAAGCCCATTTGATAAGGAGCGTAAAAAACCCTTTCACTCGGCAAATATATTATTATTGACTCCGGGAGCTTCACAAGTATATTATGGTGACGAGACTTCTCGACCTTTAATTATAGAAGGCACAGAAGGTGATGCCACCTTGCGTTCATTTATGAATTGGGAAGATTTAGATAGTATTCCTAAGATTAAAAAAATTCATAAGCACTGGCAAAAATTGGGGCAATTTAGAGCCAATCACCCAGCTATCGGCGCCGGTAAGCATAAGCGCTTGGCAAAAGCGCCATACGTATTTTCTAGAATGTACATCAATGGTGATTATAAGGATAAAGTAGCCGTTGGCCTAGACTTGCCCAAAGGCAAAAAATCTTTGTGGGTCAAAGGTTTTTTTGGTGAAGGCACTAAGTTATACGATACCTATTCCGAGACCGAAGTTGTCGTAAAAAACGGTAAAGTTATTTTAGAAAACGATTTTGATACCGCACTCTTGGAATTGATGGAGTAAAATCAAGCAATCTTATTTAAATAGTGAAAAATGCGTAAAATAACCATTTTGGCCACCTTACTTTTTTGTTTTGTAAGTTTAAATGGCCAAACCAATTCTTACAAGGTTTCATTTGATAATGCTGTTCATCACGAGGGTGAGTTCATTCTAACTTTTCCAAAGATAACCACAGATACCTTGTCTGTACGCATGGCCAATAGTTCTCCGGGGCGATACGCTTTTCACTCTTTTGCAAAAAACGTTTACGATTTTAAGGCAATGGATAGCAAGGGGAAAGAAATTTCTTTTCATAGGCCAAACCCTTATCAATGGGACATTTACGGTCACGATGGAGAAGTAAGCATTCAATATACTTTATTTGCAAATCGCGGAGATGGTACTTACTCACAGATCGATGAAACCCATGCGCATTTGAACATTCCTGCAAGTTTTATGTTTGCCCCTTCGTTAGAGAATCGTCCTATCGAAATTTCTTTTGATACTCCCGAAGACTATAAATGGAAAGTTGCTACGCAATTAAAAAAACAAAAAGAGAACTTATATTGGGCCCCCGACCTTTACTATTTTATGGATAGCCCCATAGAGCTAAGTAATTATGGGCTTAGAGCGTTCAAAATAAATTCAAACGGAAAAAGTCAAAACATACGCTTTGTTTTGCACCATAACGGCAGCGAGGATGAATTAAATCAATACTTCGAAAGTGTAAAACGCATTGTAAAAGAACAGGAAAAGGTTTTTGGCGAACTACCGGATTTTGACTTTGATGAATATACTTTCTTAGCCTGTTACATGCCTAATGTTAATGGAGATGGTATGGAACATCGTAATTCGACCATATTAACTTCAACAAGAAGTTTAGCAAATGGAGGACTCCAAAGAAACCTTGGCACAGTATCGCATGAATTCTTTCATGCATGGAATGTAGAACGTATTCGGCCAAAATCGTTGGAGCCTTTTGATTTTGACAATGTAGATATGAGCGGAGAACTTTGGTTTGCCGAAGGTTTTACCTCATACTACACTAACTTAATTCTTTGTAGGGCCGGTCTGATAACACCTGAAGAGTATGTTTCTGGATTAAACGGCGCTTTTAATTATGTCTGGAACTCTAATGGCACTAAGTTTTTCAACCCAATTGAAATGAGCTATCAGGCGCCATTTGTAGATGCGGCAACTTCTCTAGACCCACAAAATAGAAATAACACCTTTATTTCATATTACTCCTATGGCAGTGTTCTTGGACTTGCTTTAGATCTCTCTTTAAGAAAAAAGAACTTGAATTTAGACGATTTCTTTAAAGAGGTTTGGGGCAAATTTGGTGAAAAGGAGATGCCCTATACCATTAAAGACTTACATCTCACTTTAAATGCGTATGCCGGAAAATCTTTTGGAGACGATTTTTTTGAAAATTACATCTACCAAAGTAACATGCCAGATTACAAAACCCTATTTGCAAATGTTGGTTTAAAAATGACCCAAGATACTGAAACGGGGTATTTTGGAGGTGTTATAGCTAAAAATACTATCAACAATAATACCTTGGTCGATTCGCCTGCCTATACTGCCGGATTAGAAAAAGGCGATGTAATTTTAATTGTCAACGATATTCCAATGGTAGGCTCAACAAACTTTTCTGATTTTTTAAAATCTACTCAGAACGGAGATAAATTAAGGCTAACCTATAGCCGCCAGGGCAAAGTGCAAAAAACAGAAGTAACCCTCACAAAAGACCCTAAATACGCAATTACTCTTGATGATGAAGCCTCTAAAGAGGTCACTTTAAATCGAAAAAAATGGCTAAAACGATAGACTATTCTGGAGGTGAATGCAATGCTATTCTATTTCCTTCAGAATCATGAAACAATCCCATAAAACCAATTTCATCACTAATTTTAGTTTTAGGCTGTAAGATTCTACCCCCGGCACTTTCTATTCTATCTAGCGCATTTTGCACGTCGTCGCAAGAAAAATAAATAAGTACACCTTCCTTGCGATTCGGTATATACCACTCTGGTTGAAGGATTAAAGAGCCTGAGGCACCTGATTTTCCATTTTCAGAAGGGAGCCAACCCATAAGGGTGCCCCCAAAATCTTGAATGGTAATTTTAATTTCGAAAACAGCCTCATAAAAATCTCTGGCCCGAGCCATATTGGTTACAGGAATCTCTACCCATCCTATTAAATTTTGTTCCATAATAACTTATTATTTTTCCATCAATGCCTTAAAACTTGCTAATCCTTCCTCGAAATCCTTACCAACGGTTTTATCCATACTAAAGAATAACATAAAAATACTGAAGGGAAACTTATTATTTCCAGAGAACCCCCATGTAACTTTAGTTGAAGAACTTGTATCATCTTCAACATTGAAATAACAATCTGCTTCAGATTTCCATGGCTTAAAAAAACGTAGCTTTCCCTCTACTCTTTTATTTTCTATAATCTTAGTAATCTCTTGTTCTCCTTCACCTACATCCTTATTGCCGACCCAAGCACTCTTTGCACCAACTTCACCATCTATTCCGGTAAATTCTTTTTTCATATTGGGGTCTTTCTTTTCCCATGGAGACCATTTTTCTTGCTCTTTAAGAGATCTTAAAGACTTGAAAACTTCGTTTTTCGGTTTGTTTACTATCACAGAACGTGATACATCATAAGCTTTTGGCGCAATCATGCCTAAAATTAAAATAAGCAATACAATGCCACCAAGAATGTAGAGAAATGTCATCATCTTGTTTTATTTATTGGTTATTTAAATGTACAAAAAGATGATTTATTGAAAGTAACGACCGATAATGCCTTCCACATTATTGATAGATTTTTTAGTCCAATCCAACTTCTTTTCTAGAATTTCCTTATCGGATAGTTGCCATGGAAGCTTAGATTTACGGAGGTCATCACAAAGCTCTTGAATAATAATGGCCGCAGAAACAGAAATATTTAAACTTTCTGAAAATCCCACCATGGGTATTTTGAGAAACCCATCTGCTTTTTTTAAGACCTCATCACTTAATCCTTCTTTTTCGGTGCCAAAGAACAAGGCCGTTTTAGTTCTAATCTTAAAGTCCGCTAAAAGATTTGAATTATTATGGGGAGTAGTGGCAATAATCTGATACCCATCGCCTTTTAAACTGCTAATACAGTCACCAGTAGTTTGGTAAGGTGAAACATCTATCCACTGTTCTGCGCCCATGGCAATATTTTTGTCCAATCGTTTTCCAAACCGGTCTTCTACCACATGTACATTTTGAACACCAAAAGCATCGCAACTTCGTATAACAGCACTTGTATTGTGCAACTGATAAACATCTTCAATTGCGACCGTGATAAAACGCGTTCGGTTTGCGAGTACCTGCATAAAACGTTGCTTTCTTTCTTCAGAAAGAAATTCTTCTAAATACAATAACAAATCATGATCGAATTGCATAAGGCAATATAATAAAATCTGAAAATGCTAATTTTGAATTTATGGAGAAACAAAAAATAGTAGTATTGACTGGAGCCGGAATGAGCGCTGAGAGTGGTCTAAAAACTTTTAGAGACGCCAACGGATTATGGGAGGGGCACGATGTCATGGAAGTTGCCTCACCCGAAGGTTTTGCTAAAAATCCAGAATTAGTTTTCGAGTTTTACAATCAACGTAGAAGACAATTATTACAGGTCAAACCAAATGATGGACATCATGCTTTGGTAAAGTTAGAAAGTTATTTTGATGTCTCTATAATCACCCAGAATGTAGACAACCTACATGAACAAGCTGGAAGTGCCAATGTACTTCATTTACATGGAGAACTGTTAAAAGTTAGAAGTATTGTTGATGAAAGCGCTGTGCAGGACTGGACTATAGATTTAAACCTAGGTGATACCGATAGTAATGGCAATCAACTTAGGCCCCATATCGTTTGGTTTGGTGAAATGGTGCCTATGCTAGAGCCTGCCATTGAAATAACATCTCAAGCAGAAGTTCTCATCATTATTGGCACCTCAATGCAGGTATATCCAGCGGCCAGTTTGGCGAATTATGCCCCTCAAGGAATACCAATTTATTTTATTGACCCAAAACCAAGTGTAAACCCATCGGATTATACGAATTTGAAAGTCATTGAAAAAAATGCTTCTGTTGGTGTTCCTATGTTGGTATCTCAATTAATAGAAAATAGTTCCCCACTTTAATGACCGCTGACGAACTTCATACAAGACTAAATTCGGGTCGTTTATCAAAAGAAAAGATTATGCTATTGGTCAGTGAATTAATTCATTTTCCTGAGCTGGTCGGTACACTTTTAGAGGCCATTTGGATAGAGGATAAAGAAGGCACCTTTAACGCAAGTTGGGTTTTCGACCATTTAATGCGCAAAAACCTGAGCTTATTACTGCCCTATTCTAAAGATTTTGCCAATGGATTAGAAAACTTGAATTCAGAATCTTGTATTAGGCCAATTGCCCATGTTTGTGAGTTGTTGGTTTTAGCAAAATATAAAAAACAAGACCCAGAGTATATTGCGGGTTTGGATAAAGCTTCTCTTGAGAAAATTGTTAGTGCCTGTTTTGATTGGTTGATAGGTTCTCGAAAAGTAGCTTCCAAGGTATTTGCCATGACCAGCTTACTACATTTGGGTACAGAATTTAAATGGATTCATCCTGAACTGGAGCCCATTCTAGAAAATTCCATTCATTCGGGAACTGTTGGGTACAAAAATAGAGCGCAGAAAACACTACTAGCTCTTAAAGCGTTAGGCAGTAGGCAGTGAATTAAAAATATTATAACTAACAACTGATTACTGACTACTGATAATTATCTTTGCCGCTTAAATATTGTCAGATGTCTTTAAATCAATTGAACGCTATATCTCCGATTGACGGTCGTTACCGTGGTAAAACAGAAGCTTTAGGAAATTATTTTTCTGAGGAAGCCCTAATTAAATATAGAGTTCATGTTGAGATTGAATATTTTATAGCACTTTGTGAAATTCCACTACCACAACTATCAGGTTTTGACACTTCGAAATTTTCTGCGCTTCAAAGAATCTATCAAAATTTTTCATCAGAAGATGCCTTGGCAATAAAAGAAATTGAGAAGACTACAAATCATGATGTAAAAGCAGTAGAGTATTTTATTAAAAAGAAGTTTGATGAGCTGGGTTTAAGTGATCATAAAGAGTTTATTCATTTTGGACTAACATCACAAGACATTAACAATACTGCCGTTCCTTTTTCTATAAAGGCTGCAATGAACGATGTCTATGTGCCTGTGTATTTTGAGGTTTTTGAAAAATTAAAAAGTCTGGCAACCGAGTGGAATGACATTCCAATGCTTGCCAGGACGCATGGTCAACCAGCCTCCCCTACCCGTTTGGGAAAAGAAATTGAGGTCTACGTAGAACGATTGAATCAACAGTTTGATTTACTAAATGACATTCCTTCGGCAGCTAAATTTGGCGGAGCCACAGGGAACTATAATGCCCACCAAGTCGCTTACCCATCAATTGATTGGAGGTCGTTCGGAAAAGAATTTGTACAAGAAAAATTAGGCCTTCATCATTCCTTTCCAACTACTCAAATTGAGCATTATGATCATATGGCCGCGCTATTTGATTGCTTAAAGCGAATCAATACCATCACAATTGATTTAAATAGAGATATGTGGACTTATATTTCTATGGATTATTTTAAACAAAAAATTAAAAAGGGAGAAGTAGGTTCATCGGCAATGCCCCATAAAGTAAACCCTATTGACTTTGAAAATTCTGAAGGTAATTTAGGCTTAGCTAATGCTTTATTTGAGCATTTGTCAGCAAAATTACCTATCTCTAGACTACAGCGTGATTTAACGGACAGCACTGTTTTACGAAATATAGGGGTACCATTTGCGCATACATTGGTTGCATTTCAATCTACTTTAAAGGGCTTAAATAAATTGGTATTAAATGCTGATAAATTCGAAGAAGATTTAGAAAATAATTGGGCCGTTGTTGCGGAGGCTATCCAGACAATTTTAAGAAGAGAAGGATACCCTAACCCTTATGAAGCTTTAAAAGGACTTACTCGAACAAACGAAAAAATCAATCAAGCTTCAATAGCTAATTTTATCGAAACCCTAGAAGTTTCTGATACTATCAAAAAAGAACTAAAGCAGATTACTCCTGCTAACTATACGGGAATCTAATCTAATAAATTTCGAACTGTCTTCCTGAACGGAGTCTAAGGAAAAGGGAGAATCTGCTGTCAGTATTCCAGATATCACCTTCAAAATGACTACTCAAAACAAAAAGACCGCTAAAAAAGCGGTCTTTAAGTAATAATATTTAGTAATTCTATTTTGTTTGTTTAATAACCTCAACCTCATGTGGATAAGGAATTTCAATTCCAGCCTTGTCAAGAGCAATTTTACAGTTTTCATAGGTCGCAAAATATACATCCCAATAATCCTCAGGTTTAGAAAAAGGTCTAACCGCGAAGTTAACAGAACTATCAGCAAGTTCTAATACATTAACAGATGGTGCAGGGTCTTTTAAAACTTTTGGATTAGAAGTTAAAACTTCCATCAACACTTCTTTTACTTGTTTTATATCTTCTTCATAAGCTACTCCTATTACGGTGTCAACACGAATTTTACCTTCTGCAGTGTAGTTAGTAATATTCCCATTAGCCATAGCGCCATTAGGCACAATTAAAAGCTTATTGTCTGGAGATACTAATTTTGTTGTAAAAATTTCAATTTCTTTTACAACTCCGAGTACATCTTGAGCTTCTACTAAATCTCCAATCTTGTATGGTTTAAAAATCATCAACAGTACACCTCCCGCAAAATTAGATAAGGAACCCTGCAAGGCTAAACCAACCGCTAAACCTGCCGCTGCAATAACTGCGGCTAAACTAGTGGTTTCAACTCCAAGCGTAGATATAACAGTGATAATCAAAAATATCTTAAGTCCCCAAGAAACAAGGTTAGTTAAAAATTTCTGCAATGAGAGGTCGTATGTACCCTTCGCCATAACTTTTTTAACCGCACCTACAATTTTTTTAATTATCCAAGAACCGATAATATATATTAGAATTGCTTTTAATACCGGCACGCCATATGTTTCAATGTATCCGATAATAGTTTCCATTGATAAATTTTCCATAATATTTTTAGGTTTTTAAAGTGTTCTATTTTCTATGACACTAAAAATACTAAGAAGGTCACTAATACTTCAAACAGAATTTGTTTTAAACAAAAAAATCCTGAACCATAACTAAGGTCCAGGATTTTTAAAAGAATGGTAGTTTGGTTTACCCCTTTAAAAATTTTCCTATTTCTCCTAATCCTTCTCCTTTATAATCAGATTTTTGAATCGCTTGCATCAGCTGCATAACATCAGCAGGGTTCATATCCTTGCCAAGTACACGAACCAAAGCGAATCCCTGTTCTTTACTGTCACCGTAAATGATAACTTCGTCAATGGCATCATCATCACCTAAATATTTCACGACTCCTTTGCCATAGCCAGAATTGATTTTCATCAACTCGATAAAGTTTTCGTTCTTTAAAATCTCTTTAACCTTGGCTTTTTCTAGCTTATACTCCGCAACATTATCAGAAGTCTTTTTAAAAGCCAGTAAGTTGAACTTTTTTAATGATGATACTGCTTTCTTTTGTTTATCTGTAAGTTCGACCTCATCCATTTTTAAGATACTGGCGGGAATATCCAAAGAAATAAAATTCGGGTTTTCTTTATTGTCGACATAATACTCTTGAAGACTCTGTTGCGATGAACAACCTGCTAAAAAAACGAAAGCTAGGCCGAACATGTATTTTATTAATTGTTTCATTTTTTGTTTTTTTGTCCCGATAGCTCCCGATAATTATCGGGACGGGAGGTTATTACTTACCCTTTTCACTAGCTTTTTTCAGTGATGGATGTAGTTGCATCTTATTTACTAAAGCCCCTATTTTGTCGAGCTCAATTTTTCCATTCATGGTAACAAGCACAGTTTCTGGTGTCTTATCGCTTTTGCTATCAATGCCCGTAACAAACATAAAGAGTTGGCTCACCACGTTATCGTTATTCGTGCTTTTAACGTAGAAATCTACCTGGGCGTCCACATCACGAACACGCATTAACTCTTCCATTGAAGATTTTTTAAGATATGATTTTACGGTCTGTTTCATATCAGTTGAAGCAGCCCTATTCTCTGAGATATAAATCTTGATCTCATTGATATTCTCTGCAAGGTCCACAAAATCTCTAGCTTCTTTACTTTTTTCGTTTGCAGACATACTAGCTACAATACCTAGCATGCTTTTATTTATTGTAAGTGTTCCAACATTATCCGAATCTATATACTTATCAAAGGCTTTTTGGGCAAATGTGCTTGTAGCGAATGTTAATGCTATAATTGATAAAACTAATTTCTTCATTTCTGTTTTTTTTGATTGAATTAAAACAATGAACAATTCCTTTTTGAATTGTTCATTGTTCTGTGTTTAATGATTGATGGTTGTTCTATTGTTTTTTACCCGCTTCGTTTAACTCTTTAGGTAAATTCATTTTGTTTGTAAGCGAACTGATTTTATTCAAATCAATATCTCCAGTTAAGCTTAACAAAACAGTTTCAAACTTTCTACCGTTAGCTTCTATTTCTTTAATACCCGTCATAAACATTAATAGCTCTCTAACATGGTCTGCGTCTTTACCTTCTTTAATATAGAATTTAATATTGGCGTCCTTGTCTTTTACACGCATTAACTCTTCCATTTTATTTCCGGATAAGTACTTCGTCACAGAACCTTTCATATCATCTCCAATAGACTTGTTATCTGTTGTAAATACTTTAAGCCCAGTTACGCTAGTTGCAATATCCATAAAGTCTTGAGACTCTTTATCTTCCATGTCAATATCCATTTTTGCCAAAAGTTCAAAGGCCTTTTTAGATACGACGACTGTCGTTACATCTTCTAAGTCTTCATACTTGTCAAATAGTGATTGTGAAAATCCGGCTAATGGTAAAACTGCGGTCAATAGAATTAATATACTTTTTTTCATGTTTTCTAAATTTTAATTGTCGTTGTAAATTTTTGATGTTGTCGCTTCAAACTCCTTTAGGTAAGTTATTTTTTCGGTGCCTTTACCAAAATTTACCGCAAGTAGATTCAAAGCTTCTTTTGTTTGCTGATAGGCAAGCTCAGCCTTTTTTCTATCTTGATAATCCTGATATTTTTCAGGACCAAAATAGATTCCAAGGAATAATACGGCCACTGCTGCAACGGAAATCCATTTGTAATTGAAGTTTCTTCTAGTGTTTAATGGAACCTGCTTGGTGTACTGTTCTTCTTTGGCTTTAGAAAAGTAACTGAACATCGGTCTGTATTGTTCAAGATGTGTTGCAACACTTTCTTGTGCAAAATACGTTCGTAATGTTTCTTCTTCAGCAACCGTAGTGGCGGCTTCAAAATACTTTTCTAATAAATTTTCTACGTTCTTATCCAATTCCATAGTTATGTTTTTCAATCAATTTTTCTCTAACTGTTTTTCTTGCTCTTGACAGGGCGACACGAACGGCTGTGTTTTTCATATCCAACAATTCGCATATTTCTTCAAAATCATACTGCTCTACGTCCCTTAACTGGAGTACCATTTTTTGCTGTTCTGGTAATTCTTCCATGATTCGTTCCACCCAATCAACACTATCTTCTGCTTCAAGCTGTTTTTGCAAAGATGTTCGTTCATCGCTATAATTACTGTGTACTAATTTTAAATTACTAGCTTGTTTCGATTTTAATCTATCCAAACAAAAATTCTTTGTCATCGTCATTGCAAAGGCTTCTACGTTATTGTATTTGGCCATTGCGTCATTCTTAGACCAGAGTTTTAATAAAATCTCTTGCGTAGCATCTTCGGCTTCCTCTCTAGAGACCAGCAATCTTTTGGCCATTCTATACAGTTTATCCTTAAAGGGCATTACCAAGTTTAAAAACTCGCTCTGTTTCATTTTGGTTGTTAGGTTGTTAAAAGCACTTTTTTGATGCTTATACTAGGAAGACGACGTATGACGAATTTTGTTACAAAAAATTTTTATTTCCTCTAGTTGTAAGTAAATTAGGGTTTTTAAAACTAGAGTTGTTAGTAAAGAATTACTGTTATAATTACTTTTTGGAATACTAATTGCATTGAAAACGAAAAACAAGCTATGAAAAAATTTATTTTATTATTTGTCGGTGCTTCCCTATTATTAGTCTCTTGTAATAAAGACGACGATGGGGGTTTCTCTAACGGACAAACTCCTTCCCTAATTGCAGAATCTGATGCAATTGTTCAAGACTTTATGTGGCAAGCTATGAACTTATGGTATTTTTGGCAGGCTGAAGTTCCCAATTTAGCTGATGATAGATTTTCTTCTGATGCTGCTTATACCAGATTTTTAGAAGCAACCCCAAATCCAGATAACTTTTTTAATAGTATTCAGTTTAACGAAGATCGTTTTAGCTTCTCAAATTCTGACTATACTACTTTGGTAAACAATCTCAATGGAATTTCGCAAAGCAATGGTATGGAATTTGGACTGGTACGATTTGGCGATGGGGACGATGTTTTTGGTTATGTTCGCTATATTTTACCTGGCTCAGATGCATCAAATAAAAACATTGAACGTGGGGACATTTTTACAAGAGTAGATGGAACCCAAATCACTGGAGCCAATTTTCGCGATTTACTTTTTGGTTCAAATAGCACTTATACTTTAGGTTTGGCCGTAATCAACGGAAATACTATTGAAGATACGGCGGAAGAAGTAAGCCTTACAAAAGTTGAAAACTTCGTAGAAGACCCCATTTTGGTAGCTACTACTTTTAATGTTGATGGCACTACAGTAGCATACTTGATGTACAATGGCTTTACTCGTGATTTCAATGACGAATTGAATGATGCCTTTGGTGGTTTTGTAGCTGCCGGTGCAACAGAATTGGTCTTAGACATGCGCTATAATCCAGGTGGTTCGGTAAACTCCTCTCGCTTACTCGCAAGTATGATTTATGGCACTAATACTAATGACCTTTATATAAGACAGCGTTGGAATTCGAAAATTCAAGACCAGCTAAGTGCAGAACAATTAGAAGACTATTTTGCAAATAATGTTGATGGGGCTGCTCTTAATTCTCTAAATTTAAATAGAGTTTTTGTATTAGCAACCAATAGTTCGGCCTCAGCTAGCGAATTGGTAATGAATGGACTTGCTCCATATGTTGATGTAATTCATATTGGTGAAACTACAAGGGGGAAGAACGAATTTTCGATAACTATGGTAGACGATCCTGAAAACAATTATATCTACTCAGCATCTAGAGAAAGTAGCATTAATTCAGAAAATAGTTATGCAATACAACCTTTAGTTGGCAGAAATGAAAATGCAGATGGGTTTTTCGATTATACCAGTGGTTTAGTTCCTGATATCGTTTTGGAGGAAGACCTAGCCAATCTAGGTGTTCTAGGCGATATTAATGAACCTTTATTGGCAAGAGCGTTACAAGAAATCTCTGGAAGCTCTACAAAAATAGACTTTGCTGTTCAAATGCCCGCTAGGGTCATGACCGACTCCAAAATGTTTACACCAACAAAAGATAATATGTGGTTGGATAAACCGGTGAATTTAAAAAACCAATAGAAAAAAGCGGCCGAGTGGCCGCTTTTTTTATAGTGTCAGATTCATTCCTAGACTATAATTTCTTCCCCGAGTGGTGTAGCCAATAATTTCTTCATAATCCGTATTGAAGATATTGGTTATATTAAAAAAGACCTTTAGTTTATTGTTTTTAAACCGGTGGCCCAAATAAAAATCTACTAAAGAATAAGCATTTAAGTCGATATTCTGAAATGTACTAAAATCGGTATCCTCCCTACTGCCAACATATTGATAATTAACAGAAGCGTTTGTTTTAGCGGACAATGTGTAATTTAATGTTGCGTTGACTCTATGTTTAGGCAGACGTACGCGGTTTCCTTCTTTAAGCTCCGTAAATGTATAGTTTGCAGAAAAATTGAAGTCCTTAAATAACTCAGAGGTTAGTTCAAACTCAGCCCCTTGAACTTTAGCATCACTTTCCGCATTTCTATATTGAGAAACAAAGTTTACCGGATCTATAGTTGTAAAAAGCACGGTGTTTTCTTCATTTCGATTAAAATAGAGACCACTAAATCTAAGCTTCTTGTCTAAATTCCATTCGAAACCACTTTCTAATGTTCGGTTCTCTTCTGGCTTTAAATCTTTGTTCCCAAAAGTACCATCGAATAGTTGGAATAAACTAGGCGCTATAAAAGATGTGCTGTAAGAGCCTAAAAATTTACCATAACCTTTACCCAATTCAAAAGTGTAAGAAGGGTTAAAGTTATACGTAAGCTGACTACCGTATTCGCTGTGGTTATTTAATCGAGTTCCTGCGTTAAGGTTAAAACCAAAATCTGAAAGATATACAACATTTACATATGGGTCACTATTTGTATAAGTAACTTCTTCAGCGAAAAGCGTTTCATTCTTTTGGTAGTTAAAACCAACTATAGTGTATAATTTTTCATCAAAAACATATTTATTAAATGCATCAACGATATAGCCTTTAGATTCAAACTGTGAAGGAAAGTCGGAAATCGTTTCCCTATCAATACTGCTTATACTTGCATTTAATGTAATACTACCATTCTTGTATTTTAATTCTGGGCTAACACCAAAACGTAATTGTTCTGAAAAGGATTCATCGTTAGTATCTGCAAATTGAAACAATGGTGCTGGGAAACCATCTATTGCTGTATTATACTTATCTAAACTTCCAAAAATCTTAATATTGAAATTTTCTGAGAAGGCATAACCTAGTTTTACGTTGGTATTGATTCTTGAAAAGGGGTCTTCTTCGGTGTTTGTTCCTGAAGCTGCAGAGAGTCCATCTGTGAATTGATTTGCAAAGCCTATAGCATAACTAAATTTTGAGAGTGTACCATTTAAGTTTACCGCATTATTAAAATTAGATATGGTTTTATTGTCTTCATTCTGAGAAGCATTAGTACCCATAACTGAACTTACACTCAAAGCTATCTTATCCTTTGAAGCTTTCTTTGTACTAATACTAATTACTGCTGTAGCGGCAGAATTACCATATAAAGTACTTGCCGCTCCTTTAATTATTTCAACACTTTCAATAGTATTCAAATCTAATAATCTTAAATCAAAATCATTGGCTATTTGTGATGGGTCATTTACTTGTATACCGTCGATTAAGACCAAAACTTGTCTATTGTTTCCTCCGCGGATAAAATAGCCTAAATTTTGTCCAGCAACACTTCTGCTACCATTAATTTCAATTCCGCTTTTGGAGTTGATAATTTCAGCGACTGTTCTTCCTTGATTTCGTTCAAGCTCTTCTGCCGTGATTTTAACTACGGTCTTACCAGAATTTTCACGTTTTAGTTGAAATCGTGAATCACTCACTACTACTTCTTCTAACTCTTGCAAAGCAATCGAATCTTTTTCCTGTGCCAGGAGTGTTGTGCTAAGTAATAAACCCGCACAAAACGTTACATACTTTTTATTCATTTTTAATTGGTTGCTCGGAAAAGCGATAGGTCACCCTTACGCAAACTTTTATCCCGAAAGTTTAACATTGTTTGTGCGAATTTGGCAGGTCTCCTGGCTTGCGGTCTGTTATTCTGCCTTCCCATCTCGATACGAATCGCTACAGTGGCATGAAGAAAATAACAGCTTGTCATTAACAAGATGCTGAATCAAGTTCAGCACATACTTACAGTTGCGGGAACAGCTCCGGTTTTTCACCGGATTCCCTTTTAATCAAACAAGATAAATTCTTGTTTAAACCAAAATTCAATGCGAAAGTAATGATTATGGCCCTTTCAGTGAAAGCGATATCCATTTTATTTCTATCACTAACAAATAAGCTTAAATTTGAAATCATGAAACTAAAACATACCAACAACTTTTACCTATACCTTCTGTTAGTTATAATTTTAGTTAGCTGTACCGAGAAGAAAAAAGAACTTCCAGCACAAAAAACGGTTGCAAAAACTAAGGTGAACTATGCCACCGGTTTTACTATTGAAGCCAATGAAAACTACACAGTTTTAACGGTATCAAAGCCTTGGCCTGGGGCCAATAAAGCCTTTTCATATGCTTTTATTCCGCAAGAAAAACTGCCTTTGGTTAGCTACCCTAAAAATACTTACGACGCAGTTGTTGTAACGCCCATCAAAAATTTTATAACCACGTCTACAACACATATTCCTGCGATTGAGGCTCTGAATGGTCTTGATAGGTTAATAGGTTTTCCAAATACAAAATACATTTCTTCAATGCCTGCCAGAGCTTTGATTGCTGATAAAAAAATTAAAGAATTGGGGGCTAATGAAAGTTTAAACACAGAAATGGTACTTGAATTGGCGCCAGATGTCATTGTAGGTTTTGGTATCAATAATGAGAAGAGCCCTTATGAGGTTTTTGAAAAAGCAAACATTCCAGTCATATTCAATGGGGATTGGATGGAGAAAACGCCCTTAGGAAAAGCGGAATGGATCAAGTTTTTTGGTGTTCTTTTAGGACAAGAGAAAAAGGCCGATAGTATCTTTAATGCTATTGCTGTGGAGTATGAAAAAGTGAAAAATATTGCCGAAAAAGTGAAAAACAGGCCAACTGTTCTAAGTGGGGCCCTTTTCAAGGACGTTTGGTATTTACCAGCTGGAGAAAGTTGGGCTTCAAAATTTTTGGAAGACTGCAACGTAAATTATTTGTGGAAAGAAACAACTGGCTCAGGGAGTCTATCCCTTAGTCTTGAAAGCGTTCTAGAAAAAGGAAGCAATGCCGAATTTTGGATTTCCCCATCACAATTTACCACTTATGAAGAAATGAACAATGCCAATTCGCACTATGGGCAATTTTCTGCATTTAAAAACAAGCAAATCTATACTTTCGCAGCTACCAAGGGCATAACTGGCGGGTTATTATATTACGAACTAGCTCCACAAAGACCTGATTTGGTCTTAAAGGATTTAGTCCACATTTTTCATCCTGATCTATTACCTGATTATAACCCATACTTTTTTACACCGTTACAGTAATGCTTAAAGTGAAATCATATCGGTTTTCGTTTATTCTATTGCTTTGTCTATTGTTAGTTTCGTGGTTTCTAAATATTAGTTTTGGATCAGTTTCCATTCCGTTAGAAGCGACATTTTCAGCATTGTTTGGTGGTAAACTATCCGTTGAATCTTGGGAATACATCATCTGGAGTTATAGAGTGCCCAAGGCCGTTACCGCGATTTTGGTTGGCGGTGGTTTAGCGCTAAGTGGATTATTGATGCAAACCCTGTTTCGAAATCCTTTGGCGGGACCCTTTGTTTTGGGTATCAGCTCAGGTGCAAGTTTAGGGGCAGCAATACTACTTTTGGGTGCTTCACTTTTAAGTGGTTTGGCTGTATTTAGCTTTATCAACGATATCTCCCTGATTATTGCAGCTAGTTTGGGTAGTTTTTTGGTACTATTAGTGGTAATGCTCGTCGCCAATCGTGTTCGAGATACTATGGCATTATTGATTATAGGATTAATGTTTGGTAGCTTAACTTCTGCCATTGTTAGTGTATTGGCCTATTTCTCAGATGCAGAACAGCTACAACGTTTTATTTTTTGGTCTTATGGTAGCGTGGGAAACCTTTCTTGGAATCAGGTCTTGCTTTTAGCCGGCTTTGTCTTTGTTGGAGTGCTGTTAAGTGTAGTATCCATAAAAAAACTGAACGCCTTTTTACTTGGCGAAAATTATGCCCAAAGTCTTGGAGTTTCTTTAAAAAAATCGCGATTAATTATCATCACCGCAACAGGCTTGCTTGCTGGTGCGATAACCGCTTTTGCTGGCCCGATTGCATTTGTAGGTCTGGCTGTACCGCATCTTACCCGACAGCTCTTTAACACTATGGAACATAAGGTTTTAGTGCCGGCAGTTTTTATGTATGGTGCCATTTTAATGCTCATTTGTGATAGCATTGCGCAATTACCAAATTCCGCAAGTGTACTCCCGATCAATGCCATAACCTCACTCATAGGGGCTCCAGTAGTGATTTGGTTGCTAGTTAGAAAACGAAAACTATTTTTCTAATGGAAGAACAAAAAATAACCATTGAAGTCAAAAAGCTATCCATTGGATACCGGAATACTGAAGTTGCTGGCAACATCAATTTTAAGCTACATTCTAAAGAATTATGCGCTATAATTGGCGTAAACGGAGTCGGAAAATCAACCCTCTTAAGAACTTTGGGTAAACTTCAACCAAAACTATCTGGTCATATTTTTATTGAACAGCAACTTCTTGAGGATTATTCTACATTAGATTTTGCCAAACAGACCAGTGTTGTGCTTACAGAGCTTATTGCTTCTAAAAACCTCACAGTATCGGAGTTAATTACATTGGGCAGACAGCCCTATACCAATTGGTTGGGCAGTTTGACCTCAAAAGACAAAAAGCACATTACTGAAAGTATCTCGAATTTTGAACTTGAATCCTTCAAAGAAAAAAAGTGCCATGAACTCAGTGACGGGCAATTACAGCGTGTATTGATTGCAAGAGCAATGGCACAAGATACTCCATTAATTTTATTGGACGAACCTACAACACATTTAGACCTGTATCATAAAGTTCAGATTCTAAAACTATTGCAAAAGCTAGCACATCAATATCACAAAACCATTGTTTTTACGACCCATGAAATTGATTTGGCCATTCAATTATGTGATAAAATATTGGTGTTGGACGGAAAAGAAAATCATTTTGGTTCACCCTGTGAACTCATTGAACAAGGGTGTTTTACTAACTTATTCCCGCCTGAAATGATTCATTTTGATGAAAAAACAGGGTCTTTTAAAGTGAATAAGTCATTTTAAAGTCATTTCGAACCGAATGACAGAAGTGTGAGAAATCTATCTTTAGATTCCTCGTCGCTAAGCTCTGTCGGAATGACATAAATACTATCTTTACCCTACAAAATTCATTATGAGTACCGAATTAATTTATGTTTTTATTGGTCTACTGGCATCTGGTCTTGGTGTTGTCATTGGCATTTATATTCAACGTTTGAAAACAAAGTCGAGCCAAAGCGAACTGGAAGCAGAAAACAGACAATTACAGTCTTCGATTTCTTCTTTAAATGAAAAATTGATTCAAGAGAACGAAGAAAAAAGGCACTTACAAGCCGAGAAAGAAAGTCTCGGTCAAAATTATGTGCGTCTAGAGGCAGTAAATGAAAATTTGCAACGTGTAAATACCGAGCAAAAAGAGGAAGTAGAAAAACTACAGGAGAAATTTACCAAAGAGTTCGAAAATTTGGCCAACAAAATCCTCGATGAAAAAAGCAATAAGTTCACTGAGCAAAATCAAAAAAACATCAAGCAGATTTTAAGTCCGCTTCAAGAAAAAATACAGTTATTCGAAAAGAAGGTAGAGGCCACGCAAAAAGAAAACATCAGTATACATTCCGCTTTAAAAGAACAATTGTTAAACCTACAGAATCAGAATCTTAAAATAACACAAGAAGCTGAAAATCTCACGAAAGCACTTAAGGGAGATAGCAAAATGCAAGGTAATTGGGGTGAATTGGTCTTGGAACGCGTTTTAGAAAAATCAGGTTTAGAAAAAGACCGGGAGTATAGTGTTCAGCAAAGTTTTACCAGAGAAGATGGTACCCGAGTTTTACCTGATGTTATCATTCATTTACCCGATGGTAAAAAAATGGTAGTGGATTCCAAGGTTTCCCTTACCGACTATGAGCGTTTTGTAAACGCCGACGATGAACTAAAGGAACGTCACTTAAAAGACCATATCAACTCGCTTCGCAAACATGTTGAACAACTTTCAGCCAAAAAGTACGAAGATCTGTATGAAATGGAGAGTCCAGATTTCGTATTGCTCTTTGTTCCCATAGAACCTGCATTTGCAGTTGCGATAAATCAAGACAATTCGCTTTACAACAAAGCTTTTGAGCAAAATATTGTAATTGTAACCCCATCCACCCTATTAGCAACACTAAGGACCATCGATACGATGTGGAACAATGAGAAACAACAAAAAAATGCTATTGAAATTGCCAGGCAAGCTGGGGCTTTATATGATAAGTTTGAAGGTTTTGTTACCGATTTGACCAAGGTGGGTAAAAAGATGGATGAGGCCAAAACAGAATACCGAGGTGCCATGAATAAGTTAGTAGAAGGTCGTGGTAATATTGTCACGAGTATTGAAAAACTTAAAAAAATGGGCGCTAAGGCTAAAAAGTCCATTCCAGAGCCTATTCTTAAAAGGGCCGAGGAAGATTACCTGCCTACTGACGAGGCAGGTTTTAATACAGAAGAAGAACAGTCACAACTAGAATTGTAACATGCGAAAAATACTATTTATACTTATATCGGTTATCCTATTTGGCATTGCAGCATATTTTGCTTTTGTATATTATGTTCCCTTTAGTGAGGGTTACCGTTCTGGTGAACTTATAAAATTCAGTAGAAAAGGGGTTATTGTAAAAACTTGGGAAGGAGAGATTAGTCAAGGTATTTCAGGTGCACAAATTTTTGAGTTTTCGGTCGAAGACAACAAAAAAGATGTAATTGAAAAGCTCAAAGACTTTCAAGGGCAATATGTAAAAGTGACCTATAAAGAGCGTTATTCCTCTTTTTTCTGGTTAGGAGATACCAAATACTTTATTACCGAAGTTGAACAAGAAAAATCACCACATTTTGGCAACTAAAAACCCTTCGTTTAAAACAGCTAAAGAGTCGCGTGTTTCCATCACAGAATTGATGCTTCCATCACATTCTAATTTTGGGGGCAAAGTGCACGGTGGTTATATCTTAAATCTAATGGACCAGATTGCTTTTGCCTGTGCCAGCAAGCATTCGCAACGCTATTGCGTTACCGCTTCGGTAAATAGAGTTGATTTTTTAAATCCTATTGAAGTGGGCGAATTGGTTACCCTAAAAGCTTCCATAAACTATACAGGGCGAACCTCAATGGTAGTAGGTGTTCGGGTCGAATCTGAAAATATAACTACTGGGGAGACCAAACATTGCAACTCTTCTTATTTTACCATGGTTGCCAAAGATGATTCTGGCAAAAGTATTGCTATACCAGGCTTAGTAATCAAAGATAAACAAGGTATGCGACGTTTTGCCCGCAGTAAAGAGCGCAAACTATCTGCCTATGACCGAGATAGTAAATACCAGTCTCAAAGGTTTAAAGTTGATGACTATATAGCGTATTTAGAGGGAGAAAATCTTAAGATGGATTTAGATTGATCCTGCTGCTTCCTCATCCATGAACCAAGTTAGTTTTCCTGACTTAGGTGCAACTAAAGTAGCTGGATAAGACTTAAAGTTTCCATTCTTATTGTGAATTTCATCAACTTTTTCGGCCTTATTTTTTCCTGTTACCAAAAAAACAACTTCTTTGGCAGTATTGATAACTGCTCCGTTTATAGAAACCCGTTTCTGCCCCGAGTCAGGGTGTGTTGCTACAACGCAATGGTCTTTTGAATGCCATAAATCGATCTCATGAGGAAAAATAGAAGCTGTATGGCCATCATCTCCCATACCTAGAATTACAAGGTCAAACTGTGGAATACCCTCTACCCTATCCAAATTAATTTCTAATAGATTACTATATCGCATAGCTTCTCCCTTAGGTTCGTTCTCCCCCAAAATTCTATGGATGTTTTCTTTCGGAAGCTCAATCTTTGAAAACAGATGTTCATGGGTCATTTTATAGTTGCTTTGGTCATCTGTTGGTGCGACACAACGTTCATCACCCCAATAAAAATGAATATTAGACCAGTCGATTTTGTTTCCATATTTAGAAGCCACAACGTCAAAAATTAGCTTTGGGGTGCTCCCACCAGATAAGGCCACATGGAAATCATTTTTATCAGCGACCAAATCTGCAAAGTAGTTACAGAATTCATGGGCTACTTCAATCTTGTCTTTATAAATCTTTACTTCCAAATTACTAGCTTTAAGAGGTCTCGACTCCGCTCGACCTGACATTATATTGACTTGCTTCTTACTGCTTACCGAAACTAGCAAATCACACAATAGCCCGGGTCGTCGGCCAAATTCTCACCTGGGTTTCGCCAATACCCGATACCATCTATTAGTTCATCGGCATTCTCTGGCCCCCAAACCCCCGCTGCATAACCATACATACGAACATCTTTACCATTTTTCCAATATTCTAAAATGGGATCTACAAATTCCCAAGCTGCCTCTACCTCATCGGCACGTGCATACAACGTAGCATCACCTTGCATGGCATCCAACAAAAGACGCTCATAGGCTTCCATAACATGTGTTTCTGCCAAGCTTGAGTAGTAAAAATCAAGATTTGCACGTTCTACCTTAAAGCCCTGTCCTGGTACTTTTACCCCAAACTTCATTAATATTCCTTCATCGGGTTGTATACGTATCACCAGTTTATTATCCTTATTATTTAATCCGGAATCTTGAAAAATCTGGTGGTGCGGTGCTTTAAAATGAATGACCACCTCTGTTACCTTTGTAGGCATACGCTTTGCGGTTCGCACATAGAAGGGCACATCTTTCCATCTCCAATTATCTACAAAAAACTTAATAGCTGCGTAGGTTTCAGTGGTAGAATCAGCACTCACTCCCTCCTCTTCACGATACCCTTTCACTTTTTCTCCATTAATTGTAGAGGCCATATACTGCCCTCTAATCGTATGGTCATGAAGGGTTTCTTCATCTTTCATAATACGTAGCGATTTCAAGGCCTTTACCTTTTCGTTGCGAATTTCTTCCGGTTGGTCACCAATCGGAGGTTCCATTACAATCAAGGAAACTATTTGGAGCAAATGGTTTTGAAACATATCTCGTAAAGCTCCAGATTTATCATAATAGCCACCCCGCTTTTCTACACCAACACTCTCGGCATTTGTGATTTCTACATGGTGAATATAGTTTCTATTCCAAAGTGGTTCAAAAATACTGTTGGCAAAACGCGTCACTAAAAGGTTTTGAACCGTTTCTTTACCTAAATAATGATCAATACGGTAAATCTGTGGTTCGGTAAAATATTTCTGTAAACCGGCGTTCAAAGCTTTTCCGGTCTCCAAACTATAGCCAAAGGGTTTTTCAACTATCAAACGTTTCCAACCATTATTCTGCGTGTTCAATCCCGCATCGGCCAAGTTCTTAGCGATAGGTTCATACAAAGTAGGTGGCGTTGACAAATAATACATAATGTTGCCACCGGTCTTGTATTTATTGTTCAAATCTTCGACACGTTTTCTAAGCCTACTGTAATCGGTATCGTAATCGCTTCCTAAATCTTCATAAAAGAAGGTATTGGCAAATTCTTCGATTTCCTTATCCGATTTCTGCTTGAATTTTTCTTTTAGGTACTTACTCTCCAATACGACCTTCTTTCTAAAAGCAGTATCTGTCATGTCACTTCTACTGGCCCCTAAGACGATAAAGTTTTTTGGTAATTGATTGGCGTTAAAAAGATTAAATAACGAAGGAACCAACTTTCGAGCTGTTAAATCTCCAGAGGCGCCAAATATCACAAGCATTTGGTTTTCTGTTTTCTTCATAGAAAGCACAATAGATTATTTGAGCATAACGAATATAAGGTTTATTTTAGGTTCGGCTAAAGTGCAACAACACACTTTATGCTTTCTTAATAACAACTTATAGCATGGCAAATACATACGATTTCGGATTGGTAGGATTAGGGGTAATGGGTAGAAATTTTATCCTAAATGTTGCTGATAATGGGTTCTCAGCTTTTGGGAACGATTTAGATCAAGAAAAGGTAAGCGCCCTGATTGAAGAAGGTGGTGATGTCGATAAGGTAAATGCAACGACCGATGCAAAAGTATTTGTTGAAGCCTTAAGCCAACCACGAAAAATTATGCTTTTGGTACCTGCCGGTAAAATAGTGGATGCCGTAATTGAAAATTTACTGCCTCTACTGGACGAAGGTGACATCATCATCGATGGTGGAAATTCGTTTTACACCGATACCGATAGGCGCGAAGCCTATTTAAAGGATAAGGGTATAAACTTTTTTGGCGCGGGTGTTTCCGGAGGTGCCAAAGGAGCTCGGCGAGGCCCGAGTATTATGCCTGGAGGTTCACGTGAAGCCTACCAGCATGTAAAACCTATTTTTGAAGCCGTATCGGCTAAATATAAAGGCGAGCCTTGTGTAACCTATCTAGGCCCAAAATCTGCAGGCAACTATGTTAAAATGGTGCATAATGGCATAGAATATGGTTTAATGCAGTTGACTTCTGAGATTTATGACCTTTTGAAAAAAGCAGGTGGACTAAGTAATCAAGAACTGCATAATACGTTTGCAGAATGGAACAAAGGCCGTTTGCAATCTTTTTTAGTTGAAATTACGTCGGAAATTTTAGCTCAAAAAGATGATTTAACGGATGGGGACTTGGTGGACATGATTCTTGATAAAGCCAAACAAAAAGGAACCGGCAAGTGGACATCTCAAAACGCAATGGACTTGGGTATTCCTGTTCCTACGATTGATATTGCGGTAAGCATGCGTGAAATATCGGCCTTAAAAGATGAGCGTATTAAAGCGGATGAATTATACGATAGACCTTCACCCAAAGCAGTAAATAAAGCTGACTTTGTTAGCAAAGCCGAAGAAGCGCTTTATTTTGCCTTTATCATGGCCTACGCTCAAGGTATGCATCAATTGGCTGATGCCAGTAAAGAATATGGTTACGAATTGGATTTAGGTGAAATTGCCAAGATTTGGCGAGCAGGTTGTATTATTAGGGCAGGGCTGTTGGCAGATATTACCGATGCTTTTAAAGCAGATAAAAAGCTGCCAAACCTTTTGTTATCCAACTCGTTTGTTCAAAAAGTACAGAGCACAGTTAGTTCTGCACGAGAATTGGTGAGTTACGGAGCTGAGAACGGTATTCCGTTACCAGGGCTTTCAAATTCTCTTACCTATTTTGATGCGTATACCTCTTCTCGCCTGCCGCTAAACCTAATACAAGGGCAGCGCGATTATTTTGGTTCACATACCTATGAACGAATAGATCGAGAAGGTATTTTTCATACGGAGTGGGAGAAAGAGTGATTCAAGATTAGAAATAAACAAACTAGTACTTTTATCACAACGTTATGAAGAAGTAGACTAAAATTGACCTAATAGAGAATATGATATATGAATTTCTTACAAATAGCAAAAAAACTGAAAAGGTAAATTTTCTGAAACTACTTGTTTTAATATGTCTTTTTATTTTTTGTTTTGCTTGTAATACTAAAGAAGATAAAAAAAGTAACGTCTATCCTTTTATCACATCTTCTGAACCTATTCGCATAGTCAGTGTCAACGATGGTAATTCAATTCAATCTTTATGGAATAATTCAAGACATTTTCCAAACTCTGTTTCTGTCATAGAACTTTCGCCAGACAGACCACCTTTTACTAAAACTGTGGAAAACGCTGCGCCAAACACATTTGCTGGAGCGCCTTACGGAGTTACCATATCGAATGGTCGTTATGCTTTCATCCCAAATCATCCCTTTGGAGCATCTAATAGTGTAAGTGACGAATCTAGTATAATTACTGTTGTAGATTTAGATACGGACAAACTGTCGACTATAAAAACTTTCGAAATGCCTAATCACGCTTGGCAAGTGATGTCACATCCTGATGACAAACGGGTTATAGCAATTAGCGACCATCAATTTCACCTGTTTCAGATGAATGGAAACCAGCCTGAATTAATATCTCAAAGCGAACCATCTGAATTATATTTTACATCTTTTGCTATCAGTCCGAACGGAACATCAATAATCGCAACCGCAGCAGAACGTCTTGATTATTCGACACCTGTGGAACTGCACCTTTTTAAGTTATCTGATAATTCAATTCAACATATCACGGAAATCGAAATCCAACAAAATATTGGTAAAATTGACCAACCTTTCGCACCTCGTTTCAGCCCAGATGGAAAACGAATTCTTGTCTTAAATGGACTTGGTATTGCGGGAAAACCACCACTTGACGATATACTAAATATTAATATGACAACCTCGCCACCCAAAGTTACAGAGGTTATCAAAAATGTGGCACAAGGTCTCGAAAGTCTTGCTTTTCATCCAAGTGGACGATTTGCCGTCGTGACCTGTATTGACGGACCATACATTGGTCATTTGGCTTTAGTCGACCTCACATCATCGCCAATGCGAATACTTAATTATCAAACTGTTGAATTCGTTCCTCAAGGAATTGAATTTAGCCCAGATGGTAAGATGTTATTCGTACAGTCAACCACAGCGAGTCATTTAAGCGTTTATGAAGTCGATGGATTTAATATAAATAAAAGTCCTTATATATTGAAAACAGGTGAAGGACCAGCATCCTTGACAGTAATTAAACGAAATCAGAATTAACGCGGAAATCTCGCATTGTATTAATAATAATACCAGTGAATAACAAAGAACTGAGGTAAAAAATAAGTCTTTTCTTCTTTAATTTGAGACATTATTATTCCAGGCACATAGCTTCGAAAAACAGCTAGTAACTCAACTTCTTGTTACCAAAGGCGACAAACAAAATCACTATTTTTTTTAACATAAAAATATTTAATGTATATCATATTAAATATAAATAAAAATTTATGACCTGTTTTTCTAACCTTTGTAAAAACAAAAGCAAAGTCATATGAAAAATAGTCTTGTATTAGCATCAGAAAAGAATTTGTCTTCGGCCAAAACCACAAAGATTGCTATCGCCAAAGGTGATGGTATTGGTCCGGAAATAATGAGGGCTACCTTAAAAATTATGGAAGCGGCCGGAGCGAATATTGAAACCGAGACCATGGAAATTGGCGAACAGGTTTACTTGTCCGGTAATAGCTCTGGTATAACAGAAGCCTCTTGGGATGCTATTTCAAGAAACAAGGTTATTCTAAAAGCCCCTATTACTACGCCACAAGGCAAAGGTTATAAAAGTCTTAATGTAACGCTCAGAAAGTCTTTAGGGCTTTTCGCTAATGTAAGACCGGTAAGTGCACTACACCCTTTTGTGAAGACCAATTTTCCAAACATGGATATTGTGGTCATCAGAGAAAACGAAGAAGACCTATATGCAGGCATTGAGCACAGACAAACTGAGGATGTAGTACAATGCCTTAAACTAATTACAAGACCAGGTTGTGAAAAAATTGTACGTTATGCATTTGAGTACGCTAAGGCGTATAATAGAAAAAAAGTGACCTGTATGGTTAAGGACAACATCATGAAGTTAACAGATGGTCTTTTCCACACCGTTTTTAAAGAAATTGCCAAAGAATACCCAGAGATAGAAAGTAACTCTCAAATTATAGATATAGGTTCTGCTAAAATCGCGGCGGCTCCAGAAAATTTTGACGTCATCGTTACTTCTAATCTCTATGGAGATATCATTTCCGATATTGTTGCTGAAATTGGAGGCTCCGTAGGCATGGCGGGTTCTGCCAATATTGGAAAGAACGTTGCGATGTTCGAGGCCATTCACGGCTCTGCACCCGACATTGCCGGAAAGAAAATTGCAAATCCATCCGGATTATTAAATGCTGCCACCCTCATGCTAGCGCATATTGGCCAAACAGAAGTTGCGGATAAAATCAAAAACGCATGGTTGACAACTCTAGAGGACGGAATTCATACTGCTGATGTGTATCAAGAAAATATAAGTGCCAAAAAAGTCAATACAGAAGAGTTTGCAGATGCAATAATCGAACGTCTTGGGCAAAGCCCAAAAAACCTCCCTATAAGCACGCTTTCAAAAGGTTCAGGCACGATAACTATTCCAGAACACAAAAGACAAGAATCCATTAAAGAGCTAGTTGGTGTTGATGTCTTTATCGACTGGAAAGGAAATGACCCACAAATTATAGGAGAAGGATTAAGTAGTATTAATTCACACAACCTGAAACTAAAAATGATTACCAATAGAGGTGTTAAGGTCTTCCCGAACGGATTAAAAGAGACCTATTGCACAGACCATTGGAGATGTCGTTTTGTGGCAAATGCCGCAAACATTCAAACCAAAGAGCCCAAATACGAAAATGTAGAGTACGAGCAAGTAATTGCTTTGCTATCTAAATTACACCAAAATGATTTTGATGTAATTAAAACCGAAAATTTATATGAGTTCGATGGCAAAAGAGGTTTCTCTTTGGGCCAAGGAGAGTAGAATTATTTTTATTAGCTAAAAAACCCTTTGCAATATTAAATTGCAAAGGGTTTTTAAATTAGAGTTCTTCTATCAATTATTTGCTCAAATACATCTTTCTTCGAGAATACAGGTTGTAAAAATCATCATCCTTTAGACTGTCAATAAACAAGATACTTTCTCCCGTGCTCTTCATTTCCGGACCTAAGTTTTTATTCACATTAGGAAACTTATTAAATGAGAATACCGGTTGTTTTATGGCATAACCCTCTAGTTGTGGGTTAAAATTAAAGTCCTTCACCTTTTTCTCGCCCAACATTACCTTGGTCGCATAATTCACGTAAGGCTCTTTATAGGCCTTTGCTATAAATGGTACAGTACGAGAAGCTCTAGGGTTCGCTTCAATTATATAGACCATATCGTCTTTTACTGCAAACTGAATATTGATCAACCCAACCGTATTTAAAGCCAGGGCAATCTTTTTGGTATGGTCTTTTATTTGCTGCATTACAAACTCGCCAAGATTAAATGGCGGCAAGGTCGCATTAGAATCGCCTGAGTGAATACCACATGGCTCTATATGCTCCATGATACCGATGATGTAAACATCTTCTCCATCACATATGGCATCTGCTTCCGCTTCTATCGCGCCATCCAAATAATGATCTAATAACAGCTTATTTCCAGGAATGCTACGTAACAAGTCTACTACGTGTGCTTCTAAATCTTGTTTATTGATGACAATTTTCATTCCCTGCCCTCCTAAAACATATGAAGGTCGCACTAGTAATGGAAAGCCTAGTTCATCAGCAAGCTGCAGGGCTTCATCAGCACTTTCGGCCACCCCAAACCTTGGATAAGGAATGTTATTTTCTTTTAACAAGGTCGAAAAACTACCGCGATCTTCAGCCAAATCTAAAGATTCAAAGCTGGTGCCGATAATCTTAATACCGTACTTCGAAAGTTTTTCTGCCAACTTGAGTGCTGTTTGCCCACCTAGCTGTACAATTACACCTTCAGGTTTCTCATGCAAAATAATATCGTAGATATGTTCCCAGAAAACCGGTTCAAAATACAGCTTATCGGCCGTATCAAAATCTGTAGATACCGTTTCAGGATTACAGTTGATCATTATGGTCTCATAACCACATTCCGCCGCGGCCAACACCCCATGCACGCAGCAGTAGTCAAACTCTATCCCCTGTCCTATTCGGTTTGGACCTGAACCTAATACGACAATCTTCTTCTTATCCGTAACCACGCTGTCGTTGGCCACATATCTAATGCCGTCCGCTGTTTCTATTTCTTCTTCAAAGGTAGAATAGTAATAAGGTGTCATTGCCTTGAACTCGGCGGCACAGGTATCTACCAATTTATAGACCCTATTTATGTTTTGTTCGGTACGTTTTGCATGCACTTCGCTTTCATAGCAATCGAGCATATGAGCTATCTGTCTATCGGCAAAGCCTTTTTGCTTTGCTTCGAGCAGTAGCTCCTTTGGTAGATTAGCTACCGAATATTTAGAGATTTCTTGTTCCAATAAATGCAGTTCTTCATATTGTTTTAAGAACCACATGTCAATCTTGGTGATTTCATGAATTCGACTTAATGGAATGCCCATTTGTATCGCATCATAAATCACAAAAACACGATCCCAACTGGGTATGGTCAATTTTTGGATAATGGTATCGTATTCTTTATAGCCCTTACCGTCCGCACCTAATCCATTACGCTTTATTTCAAGGGATTGCGTTGCCTTATGTAAGGCTTCTTGAAAAGAACGCCCAATACCCATTACCTCCCCTACGGCCTTCATTTGAAGTCCTAAGGTTCTATCTGAACCTTCAAACTTATCAAAATTCCAACGTGGGATTTTTACGATCACGTAGTCTAAGGTAGGTTCAAATAAAGCAGATGTTGATTGTGTAATCTGATTTTGCAATTCATCAAGCGAATATCCGATAGCTAATTTTGCGGCAACTTTGGCAATAGGATATCCCGTTGCTTTTGAAGCAAGTGCAGACGAACGTGATACTCTTGGGTTAATCTCGATCGCAATAATCTCTTCTTCTTCATCTGGACTAACGGCGAATTGCACGTTACAACCTCCGGCAAAATCACCGATACTGCGCATCATATGAATTGCCATATCACGCATTCGCTGATAGGTTCTGTCCGATAGGGTCATCGCAGGTGCCACGGTTATAGAGTCTCCCGTATGAATACCCATAGGGTCCATATTTTCAATAGCACAAATAATTACTACGTTATCATTCTTATCACGAAGCAGCTCCAGCTCATATTCTTTCCAGCCCATCATGGCCTTATCTATCATTACCTCATGAATAGGAGATACTTCTAGACCGTGACTCAACAAATTATCAAAATCTTTTGGGTCATGCACTATAGAGGCACCGGCCCCACCAAGTGTAAAAGAAGCCCTTATAACCAATGGAAAGCCAAACTCTTGTGCAATTTCTTTTCCTTTTAAAAATGAGGTGGCGGTCGCCTGAGGAGCCATGCCAACCCCTATTTTCCCCATAAGTTCACGGAATTTCTCTCGATCTTCCGTAATGTTTATTGCATCAATATCAACACCAATAATTTCAACATCAAAGTCTTCCCAAATCCCTTTCTCATCTGCTTCAATACAAAGGTTTAAGGCCGTTTGCCCCCCCATTGTAGGTAAAACCGCATCTATATTCGGATGATTTTTTAAAATTTCAATTATCGATTTTGTATTTAGAGGCTTTAAATAAATATGGTCCGCCATCACCGGGTCGGTCATGATTGTGGCCGGATTACTGTTTATTAAAATGGTTTCTATTCCATCTTCTTTTAACGAACGTAATGCTTGTGATCCAGAATAATCAAACTCACAAGCTTGTCCGATAACAATAGGCCCAGAACCTATAATCAAAATCGATTTAATGTCTTCTCTTTTTGGCATTTTAGAAAGGGTTACTCGTTTAAAAATTTAAAAATAGGTCAAAAAAAAGGTGCTAAACTTGAAAAAGTAGCACCTTTAATTAAAAGTTATTGACAGTCATTATTTCTTGTGTCGTGGCTCAGATGAGACAGTCAGTTTTTTTCTTCCTTTTGCTCTTCTACTAGCAAGAACTTTTCTACCATTGGCAGTAGCCATGCGCTCTCTAAAACCATGTTTGTTTCTTCTCTTTCTTTTTGAAGGCTGATATGTTCTTTTCATTTCGAAGTTTATATAAAAATATCCTTAAAGGATACTCAATTTCCGGGCGCAAATATACAAAGAGTTTTTGCTTTGACAAATGGTTTCTAAAAAATGTTTGTGTTAGTTTTGCTATTCCGTAAAAGAATAAAATAATAGTATGAAATATTATAGGGCAATACCGTTTCTGATATCTTTTTTAGTTGTATTCGCCGTTGAGGCGCAAAGCACTTTAAACTATAATCTGGAAAAGGGTTCGGTTTTTAAAGTAGAACAGAAAGCAAAGCAGTTGATCACGCAAAAGCTTGAAGGTACTACACATGAAATGACCAATGATTTAACCGGACTTTATGATTTTGAAGTAGTTGGGGTAGATGAGCAGGGTTATGACCTTATATTGATGTTTAAAGATTTTGCTCTAAAATCCAATTCTAGCATACAAGGTGTTTTAATGGATGTAAAGGCTTCCGTTTTGGTAGAAGGTGATATTATGTCAGAAATGTTTCATTCTCTAATCGGTCATGAGCTCGCAATGCGAATGAACAAAAATGGTTCGGTCGTTTCAGTAGAAGGTGGTGACGAACTTATTACTAAAATGATTTCTGCCGCAGGTATAGAAGACGAATTCACAACCAATGTCATGCGTAAATCACTCGACAAAGAATTTAGCTCTAATGGGTTGGCAAAGAGTTTTGAGCAAATGACCTTCTTCTATCCAGATAACGAGGTAGCCGTCGGAGATACTTGGGAAAATACGTATACCGGAAAGCTATCCGCCAATAATACCTTTAAATTAGAAAAAATAGAGAACGAAATCACTTCTATCACCGGTACGTCAGCTATTGTACTAAACACCGAAGAATCGGGCGCAATAATGTCTCTTAGTGGTTCACAAGAAACTGCTATTCAGGCAAATTCGGCCACCGGTTTCATTCAAAAAATCATGATTTCAAGCCTTGCCGAAGGAACTACAAAAATGTCTCAAATGGGCGATGTTGAAATACCCACAACCATTGAATCTACAATTACTTACGAATTACAAGAAAACTAATCTATGTTCAATAAAAACCTAAAACTAATTATAGCTGTTCTAATTATAGGCTATGCCGTTTATCAGTTCATTGAAGGGTATATCGGGAACGGTATCTTTTTCATTTTACTTTCTTTGATTTTTATTTTCCTCTACTTTAGAAATGAAATTATTTTGTTGGCCTTTCTGAGAATGCGCAAACAGGATATGGAGGGCACTGAAAAATGGCTTACAAAAATCAAGAATCCGGAAGCAGCACTTACCACCAAACAACAAGGGTATTATAATTACTTACACGGAATCATATTCTCACAGAAAAACCTGACCACTGCCGAAAAGTACTTTAAAAAAGCACTCAAACTTGGGCTTACTATGGACTATGATGTGGCTATGGCGAAATTAAGCTTGGCCGGAATCTCGATGCAAAAACGTAGAAAAAGGGAAGCAACCCAATTGTTGCAGGAAGCAAAGAAATTGGATAAAAACAATATGCTCACAGAACAGATTAAGATGATGCAGCAGCAGATGAAGAAAATCTAAAGCAAGGGGGCCAATAATCTACTAAAAGATTCTTGTAGCTTTCTAGATATGCCGCGCTCTTCCCAACGTTCTGCATCAACCTCTTCGCAGTCTTTTAAGTCATTATGAAAAACTGCTGCCAGTTTCTCATTGACCGGTGCATTGTAGATTAAAGCATTCACCTCGAAATTTATAGATAGACTTCGGTAATCTAAATTTGCCGTTCCAATGGTGGAGAACAGATCATCTATCAGCATGGTTTTAGCATGCACGAATCCTTTCTTGTACCTAAAAATACGCATACCAGAGTTTAAACATTGAGATATATAAGAATCTGTTGCGTATTGTGCTGGCCATGAATCAGATCCGTACGGAATTATCATACGAACATCAACACCACTTCGTGCTGCCGTGCTCAAGGCGGTTAAAATGGAATCGTTAGGTATAAAATAAGGTGAGGTAATATAAATTCGCTCATTCGCCATATTCACCGCACAAAAAATAGCCTCCATGATATTGGCCCAATCGCTATCAGGTCCGCTAGCGGCTATCTGAACGGCCACCGGTATATTCGTGCTCGATTTCACCTTTGGAAATAGCTGCTGGTGTATTTCTAAATTATCATTGGACACAAAACCCCAACTTAATAGAAATAAGGACTGTAACGAACCTACGGCGCCACCAACCAATCGCACATGGGTATCTCTCCAAAACCGCTCGTTATCATAAGAATTATCATATTTCTTTTCAATGTTAATTCCTCCCAAATAACCAATTTCTCCATCTATTACGACAATTTTTCTATGGTTTCGATAATTGAGCTTACTGGTAGAATTTGAAAATATTACAGGCATAAAAGGATAATGGTCAACACCACATCGCGTCATTCGCTTTTTTGTTTTTGAAGAAATAGAACTTCCCACATCGTCATATATCAGCCGTACCTTGACCCCTTCTTCAGCTTTCTTACATAGTAAGTCGATAATTTTAAGGCCCAATTCATCATCGACCAGTACAAAATATTCTAAATGGATATGGTTTTTGGCGTTCGTAAGGTCAGCTTTAAGTTTTTTAAACTTTTCTTCCCCATTGGTCAAAAGCTCTAAATCGTTATCAAAAGAGAGAACTGCTCTTTCATTGTTTCTTAGAAGCTCATAAATCTTAGCTATTCCCTCACCATATTCTTCTTCAAAATCTTCTCTTTCTTCGGCATCTAAATGAAATTTTTTACGCCATTGCTTTATGCTGTTGTTGTCAAGAATGTACTTTTTTTCAAAAATCTTTGATTTTCGATAATCTTGACCAAAGAGATAATAGACCAACAAGCCCAAAAATGGAAATATGGCCAACGCAAAAATATAAGAAAGGGTCTTTACCGGATTCTTGTTCTTTAAAAGAATAAGAATGGAGAAAATAATGACCAAAACATAGTTAATTCCTAAAAGAATGCTCCAGAGGTTATCTTTTAGGTAAGCCCACATTACTTGCTCTCCCTGTAATAGCCTTTATTAGGTATTTCGATAACATACTTCTTACCAGAAGCATTGTTCAGGTGTGCTTCGCGCAACCAAGGGTTATGTCGCTTTAAAATTTTATAGTTGATTTCGTACATTGAAGCGAAATCGGCCCAATCGGCTACGGGCTTCGTTACTTCTACCGTAAAAGTTGGTACGGCATCATATAAATCATCTTTTTCAACATCAAACCCATATTTATCGGGATTGGAAATAATTTCTTTTATCGCCATAATTCGAAACACATAACGCCCCGTTTCTTGACCTAACAGCAGATCATAATAATCATCAACTTTTTGAATGTTCATATATTTCTGAATTCCACCTGGCCCAGCATTATAAGCAGCGGCAGTAAGTGTCCAACTACCAAAGCGATTTTTCCATTTGTTCAGGTAATCACAAGCAACTTGAGTGGATTTTTCAATATGATAACGCTCATCGACATTGGCGTTTACCTCAAGTCCGTATTCTTTTCCGGTAGCTTTCATAATCTGCCAAAACCCGGTTGCCCCGGCTGGTGAAACTACATTTGTTAGTCCGCTCTCCGCAACCGCCAAATATTTAAAATCATCGGGGATTCCGTTTTTGGCCAATATAGGCTCAATTATCGGAAAGTATTTATTGGCGCGCTTCATTAATAATAGCGCATTAGACTGCCAGTAAGTATTGACCAAAAACTCGCGATCAACACGCTCCAATATTTCAGGGTCATTTAAAGGTACCGCTTCACCGGCAAAATTTAAATCTTCGGGAATTTCAATGGCTGTGATTTGATAACCGCTACTTACATTTTTATTGGCCTTTTCTTGATGTTCTTTTAAGACCATTTCGTTTTGGGTAGGCTTTTCTTGAACGGCATAAATTAGGCTTCCAACAACAAACAAAAACCCGATACCGGCCAATATATTTTTAAGATGTTTCATGAGTAAAAATTAATTCAATACTACTATAATACAAAAATAGAACTGTTTTATTCCAAAATTAGTGTAGGTAAGTGTTCATTAAACCATTTTGCCCGATGAATAATCATGGTATGGGTGCCATTTTTAACTTTTATGCAATGTTTTATATTCGAAATAGGAAAAACAGCATCCTTCTCTCCATGAATATGAATAAGGTTTTCGGGAGGTAAAGCTTGTCTCCAATTAACAATTTGATCGATAGACCAATCAATGTAATACTTATCGCGAATAGAAAGATATTGTTCGTAAAGGTGTAACCGTTTGGTTACGGTTTCGCCAAAAGCATATTTAGCCAATAGCTCCACATTATTCACCAAACCTGTTGGCAGTAATTTATGCACCTTGGTGTATTTTGCGAACAGCATACGTTTTGGCAGCTCAGTATGTGATTTTACGGAAGATATTGCGATTACTTTTCTGGTCGCTATATGTTTAGCCATTTCTTGCACTAGCAGACCTCCGAAAGAAACCCCGATAAGAACAGGGTCGTCATGATGTATCTGTGCGCACATTTGTTGGGCATAATCCGAGAGACTCATGCCTTTTTCAGGTATGTGCCAACCTAACTTAGTAACAGAAAATTGTTCTTTTGGTAAATCGATACCATCAAAAATAGATGAATTTGCAGCCATCCCAGGCATTAGGTAAATGGGTATCACACTATCCCTCATATTGTACAGATGGTCGATTTTGCTAGGAATTTAGTCAAATTTTAAGTACTTTTGTCATCCGTTTGTATTTTGCCCCAATTGTTTATACAAACCTAACCATTGTTTATCATTGCAAAATTACGATTTAAAGCATTTCGTAATTTTTTTATCTAGCACCAAAATAAAACTAAAATTGTATGACTGATATGGAAATTAAGGACAACAGTTTCTTACGCCAATTTGAGGTGAAAATTGATGGGCATTTAGCAAAAATTGAATACTCTTCGCAAGAGCGAAAAGTATTTTTGACCAAACTAGTGGTTCCGGAAGAAATTACACAAGAAGGCTTTAAAGAAAATTTTATTAAGAGTGTACTTAACCACATTCAAGAGCAAAATTTACGTGTGGTACCTACAAGTCCGCACATCGCCGGTTTCTTAAGAAAGAATAGGCAGTACAAAGAAATGCTTCCTGTAGGAATCAGAATCTAACAAAAATTTAAAACCTCTCGAATGAGAGGTTTTTTTATGCCTTATCCTAACCTATTCTCGATACTATTTTTGCTCCTCAAAAATAACTCGAACTGACATTTAGCTATATCCAGAAATTTCTACAGTACTTTCTATAAATTCAAACCGTACCAATCCGTCTTCATCAATATCGGTAAGTTCAACTTCATGAAGTGTGTTTACCAATTCAGGATTCCAAGGTGCCTTTACCTTAACATAGTTTTCGGTAAACCCGTGAATGTAACCGGCTTTATTCTCACCTTCAAAAAGTACGGTACGTACCGTATTCAGTTGACTTTCATAAAAAGCCCGGCGTTTTTTTGCAGATAAGCCTCTAAGCATTTTGCTTCGCTTACTTCTGATGTTTTTAGGAACTACATCTTCCATCGTCGCAGCGACGGTATTATCTCTTTCCGAATACGTAAAAACGTGCAGGTACGAAATGTCCAATTCGTTCAAAAAATTGTAGGTTTCAAGAAAATGCTCATCGGTTTCACCGGGAAAGCCCACGATAACATCAACCCCAATACATGCATGTGGCATTACGGTCTTAATTCGTTTTACCCTGTCTACATATAGATTCGAAAGGTAACGTCTGCGCATGAGCTTTAAGATAGCATCGCTACCACTTTGTAAGGGAATATGAAAATGTGGCACAAAGGCATTGCTTTGGGCTACAAAATCTATCGTCTCATTTTTCAGCAAGTTAGGCTCAATAGAAGATATTCGCAACCTAGCTATACCAGCTACATTATCTAGTGCTTTAACCAAATCTAAAAAGGTGTGTTCGTGTTTTTTATTACCGAATTCACCTTTGCCGTAGTCTCCAATATTGACCCCGGTAAGTACAATTTCCTTTATGCCTTTTGAAGCTATTTCAGAAGCGTTTTTCAGCACATTATCCAAAGCATCACTACGTGATATGCCACGCGCTAAAGGAATGGTGCAATAGGTACATTTATAATCACAACCGTCTTGTACTTTTAAAAAGGCACGTGTTCTATCACCAATAGCATAACTGCCCACATAAAAATCGGCTTCTTCAATCTCACAAGAATGTACTTCACCCCTATCATTTTTAGAAAGGTCGTTTAGATAGTCGGTAATCTTAAACTTTTCCGTGGCACCCAAAACCAGATCTACCCCATCTACCGCTGCCAATTGTTCCGGTTTTAACTGCGCATAACAACCCACCGCGGCCACAAAGGCATCAGGATTTGCTTTTTGCGCTTGTTTTACGATAGTTTTAAAACGTTTATCCGCATTTTCGGTAACCGAACAAGTATTGATTACATAGATGTCCGCAGATTCAGAAAAGTCCACACGGTCAAAACCCTCACCTTCAAAACTTCTGGCAATCGTAGAAGTTTCAGAGAAATTAAGCTTACAACCTAAAGTGCAGAAAGCGACTTTTTTGCTCATCTGTGCCCTATTATTTTTAAGGATGGCAAAGATAGTAAATAGTTAAATGTTAATTCTTTGACCGGAGAACATTGATCATTAGAAATAGTTTGTACGAAGATTTAGTTATTCTTCAGTATGACCTAGTGTACCTTTTTTTGTTGAGGCACCAATGAATGGTCATAAGTATTAGACACATTAATTACAATACGCCTATAGTCAAACAACGGCGCTATATCACTCTTATCCTTAACTTCTAAAATTAAGTGTAACTGTTTAGAGGCGGCACCGGAAGGAACTGAAAGAAAGGTTTTAGAACTTTTTGGTTCGTCAATGAACACCTCGCCTGCATAATTGCCAGCTTCTTTATAGATCCACCAATAAAACTCTAAATCATCTCCATCCACATCATTTGAAAACGAAGCATCCAATATTATTTTTTCTCCGGGCAAAGCTTTTAAGTATAGAATACCGTCTCCTTCATCGCCATTAAAAACAGCTTTTGGGTGATGATTGGCTTCTTCAAAAGATTTTACACACCAATCCATACGACACTTAAAATCATTGAACATAGCTTCGCGCCATCTCCAAATCGGAACATAATTACCAAAATATGTTTTTCCATCTTTATAATTTTTCCAAACATCGCTTACTTCTCTATGCATGTAAAAAGGTGCGCTTTTCAATTCATCTTCATAAATACCAAGGTGGCGCGACCAAAAATCTGCAACTTTTACTTTAGTGAAGCGTCCTCCCCATCCACCCCATGATGGATGACCTATTTCTGACAAACCTTTATTTACCAAACCCATCCAAGGTATAGTACCTCCGCCCTCCATAAAACCCAATATGTCTGTCCCTGTAAAACGACGTTCTGGATATAATTCTCCCAAAGGGCCATGATTTTTCATAACATTTTCTTTAAGCCACGCTAGCTGGCCATATGAAGAGTTTTCATATCCCTCCAAAAAATTTGGGCCCAATTCAGAAGTTGTATCCCCTTTTTTTGTCCCAGGGCCTCCATAAGCATAGGTCTGATAATTACTCCGTATCCAATTAATATTAGGAAAACGATTACAAATCCATGCACCCGCATTGTCTTGCGCTCCATTTTCAAATACCCAAATCTTCTCTAGCAAAGCATCCAACTCATTTTTTGTGTGGGATTTTTTGTAATCTTGAAGTGCTTGAGCCAAGGTATTTGAACCTGCATTGACCACAATCCATAAGGGCCCATTATCGTTCTTTTCAAATGCTTTCACCAATAACTTAGACCCTTCACTTTGCTTATGTTCTCCTATACCATCAATTCCATATTCTGACTGTCCTGCACCTACGATAGAACGGAGATAATCTGGTGAAGACCATCCCTCCGCGTGTTTTTTCAAATTGGGTAACACCTTTTCATAAGCGTCGATAATATCATTAAAGAGTTCAGGATGGGTAATGCGCCGATATTCTAATTTAGATTCTGGTCTTAAAAACTTTCCTGTTACTGCAATAAGCCCCTCTAAATCGAACTCATTTGAACAAACAGTCATATGTATCATCTGCTGCATTTCATCTGGTTCATTACCCATATCTGCCAAGATAATCAAGCGCTGTTGCTGTCCGTTCAGTAAAATAGGCAGTATAAATACCAAAACAGCAAAAAACAATTTGATATTGCTTTGACCACTACAAATTCGACACATAATATTTGGTGAAGAAAATTATTATTTATTTAAAAAATCAGTAGGGTAAAAGTAGACGTAAATAAGAATAATAACCGTAACTCTTGATTCAAAAGCTATCATAAATAGATTAAAATGCTCTTGAATGAATTATGTATGATTCATGCCCAACTAAGAATTAAGCAAAGAATTGGAAAGAGAAATAATTTATTTTTTAAATCCGTTTAAAACTTAATAACTCCGCCACTTAGCCGAATCCTCAAAAACGCGCTCTAGAATTTCTTTTTCGGTAGTGTCAAATTCCACTTTTCTGCGTCCCATCATAGCCGTTGCGGTTTCAAAAGCCTTGTTGGTGCGATATTCAGTAAACCCGGAGGCCCCGCCCCAGCTATAACTCGGTATAAAATTACGCGGAAAACCACTACCAAAAATATTGGCGCTTACTCCAATTACAGTGCCGGTATTAAACATCGTATTAATACCGCATTTGCTATGATCGCCCATCATTAGCCCACAAAATTGGAGTCCGGTTTTGGCAAAGCCTTCGGTTTCATAACTCCATAGCCTTACTGGTGCGTAATTATTTTTAAGGTTAGAGGTATTGGTGTCGGCACCCAAATTACACCACTCCCCTAACACCGAATTGCCTAGAAAGCCTTCATGTCCTTTATTTGAATAGGCGAACAGTACAGCATTACTAACCTCACCCCCTACCTTGCAATATGGGCCAAAAGTAGAAGCCCCATAAATCTTTGCGCCCATTTTTAAAACCGCATTATCACAAAGTGCCAAAGCGCCCCGAACAATGCTACCTTCCATAATTTCAGCGTTCTTACCAACATAAATAGGACCTGTTTCGGCGTTTAAAATACTACAACTCACTTTTGCCCCTTCTTCTAAAAAAATCTGCGCCCCATTGATAACGGTATTACTTTCGGCAATAGGCTGACTTTTTCTTCCCTTGGTCAGTAATTCGAAATCAGCGGTAATGGCCTTATGATTTTTAGAAAAAATATCCCATGTGTTTTTAACCGTAATCGGTTCATCTTCGAAAACTTTGGTGCTATATTCAGAAGGATTAAACTCTTTTTTCGGGTCATCGGTGACATAGGCGATAATAGCACCATCAGATGTAATAGCCTCCTTATTCTTTAAATTTTTTATTAGTTCTACCAGCTTAGCATTGGGTAAATAAGAAGCACTGATGACCGTATTCTCACTTTTACTATGCATCGGAAACTTTTGTGCTAAATAAGTTTCTGTATGATAACTACAGCTAGTGCTGAGCCATTTATCCCACTTTTCTCTAATGGTCAATATACCGATACGAATTTCTGCCACTGGCCTTGTATAGGTAAATGGTAATAAAGCATTTCTATTAAGACCGTCGGAAAGGATAAAATTCATAGTGCACATTTTAGCTAAAGTGATACGCCCTTAATATATAATTACGGCTAAGGTGTAAAAATAAAAAACGCCCTTGAAAGAAATCAAGGACGTTTGAAATATATTTTTTTAGAAAGCGGCTACTATTCGGCTTTCTTTTCTTTTTTATCGAATTTCTTGTATTTGTTCTTAAACTTGTCAATTCTACCAGCTGTATCGATAAGTTTTGTTTTTCCAGTATAGAAAGGGTGTGAAGTTCTAGAAATCTCTAACTTGATTAATGGGTACTCAACACCATCTACGGTAATGTTTTCTTTGGCTTCCGCAGTGGATTTGGTAATAAAAACATCGTCGTTCGACATGTCTTTAAAAGCAACCAATCTATAGCTTTCTGGGTGTATACCTTGTTTCATTGCATTTTTTGTTTTCATACACCCATTCCGACAGGCGTATATTTTGAAGGTGCAAATTTAATGATTTCTATGAATAGTACAACTTCTAGTTACTAAAAAAGAAAAAAATGTACTTTTAGATGTAACAAAATCAAGTTAGTTGGCACTAACAGCATGTAAATAACCAACTAAAAGTTTATAAAATGGAAGAAAACAATCTTAAAACTAGAAAGTTCGCACTACAATTTGGCCTTATCGGCGGTCTTGTGGGCGTTATCTTTGGCGTAATGTTATACTCAATGGATATGCATTATGAGCGTAGCTTCGCTATACAAGCGGTACAATTTGCAATTTTAGCTCTGTTTGTAATCATCGCAATTATTCAATTTAAAAAAGCCAACGGAGGATTCCTGAAAATAGGACAAGCAGTGAAGCTTGGCGCCGGAGTCGGTCTAATTGCGGCTGTCATCGGAACCATCTATTTTTTGGTGCTATCAAATGTTATAGAACCAGATTATATGGCCAAAGCTACCGAGATAGCAAAGGTTGATGCTTTTGAGAAGAATCCTAAAATGACACAAGAACAATGGGACCAAGGCGTGGAGATTCAAAATAAGTTCTTTCCTGTTTTTTTAGCTGTCGGTGTAATTTTTAGTGCTCTTTTCGGTTTGGTCGTGGGCTTAATCACTGGTTTAATTGCCAAGAAAGAAGCACCCGCTTACTAAACAAAAAGTACTATTTTTGAAAGGAATTCCAGAAAACAACAATGCAATTATCCATTGTAATTCCTTTACTTAACGAAAAAGAATCACTCATAGAGTTACATGATTGGATTGCGCAAACCATGCAATCCAATCATTTTTTATATGAAATTCTATTTATAGATGATGGTAGTACCGATGGCTCTTGGGAGACCATCGAAAAACTTTCTGCAGAACATACTCCGGTAAAAGGCATACGCTTTCTTAAAAATTACGGCAAATCACAGGCCTTACATGCGGGCTTTGCCCAGGCACAAGGCGAGGTGGTCATTACCATGGATGCCGACCTTCAAGATAATCCAGAGGAAATTCCTGAACTATATAACCTCATAAAAAATGAGGGGTTTGACTTAATTTCTGGTTGGAAAAAGAAACGCTACGATTCAGTACTTTCTAAAAACATGCCCTCTAAGCTGTTTAATTGGGCGGCCAGAAAAACATCTGGGCTCAAATTGCACGATTTTAACTGTGGCCTAAAAGCGTATCATAGCAAGGTTGTCAAAAATATTGAGGTTTCTGGTGATATGCATCGCTACATTCCCGTTCTGGCTAAAAATGCTGGTTTTCAAAGAATTGGAGAAAAAGTGGTACAGCACCAAGCCCGAAAATATGGAACCACAAAATTTGGAGCAGAACGCTTTATGAAAGGATTTTTAGACTTGATGACAATATGGTTCGTTTCAAAATTTGGCCGTCAACCCATGCATCTTTTTGGTGCCTTGGGCGTTCTTATGTTCTTTGTAGGCTTCGCATTCTCTATTTATTTGGGCATAGACAAGCTTTTTATTCATAAAACAGGAAGATTAATAACGGATAGACCTCAATTTTATATCGCCCTAACTTCAATGATTATTGGCACGCAGTTCTTTTTAGCTGGTTTTTTAGGAGAAATCATGGTACGCTCAAAGAAAAATGAGAATACTTATGCGATTTCTAAAAAAATCAACCTATAGAAAGAAGAAAAACAACAATCTTTGTATTTTTAAAAACACCAAAAAACAATACAAATGGATGTTCTAAGCACCGCCAAATCTTGGCTAACTGATTTCTTCGATATAGAGACCAAAAAAGAGATTCAAGATTTACTACAAAACAATACCCAAGAACTTGAGGAACGTTTCTATAAAAACCTAGAATTTGGAACTGGTGGTATGCGAGGTGTTATGGGTGTTGGCACCAATAGAATCAACAAATATACCTTGGGCAAGAGTACCCAAGGACTCAGCAATTACCTAAAAAAAACATACAAAGGTCAAGAGATTAAAGTAGTCATCGCATATGATTGCCGTCATAATAGTGATACCTTATCGCAAGTTGTGGCCGAAGTGCTTTCTGCTAACGGCATCAAGGTTTTTCGTTTTTCCGCTTTGCGCACTACCCCTGAACTGTCTTTTGCCGTACGTCATTTAAATTGCCACGCGGGTATTGTACTTACCGCTTCGCATAATCCGCCAGAATATAATGGATACAAGGTCTATTGGACGGATGGCGGGCAAATTGTGCCTCCCCAAGATGGAGAAATCATAGCTGAGATTGATTCGCTCTCTTTTGAAGATATAAAGTTTGATGCCAATCATAACCTAATTGAAGCCATAGACAAAGAAGTTGATGAAGCTTTTTTTAATGAATCTGTGAAAAACGGAAATTTTAATGCAGCAGGTAAAGATGATTTCAAAATTGTTTTCACTTCTATCCACGGGACTTCTATTACAGCTATACCAGAGGTTTTAAAACGAGCGAGGTATAATAATGTAACCGTTATTGAAGAACAAGCAGAACCGAATGGAGACTTCCCTACGGTCAAATCTCCAAACCCTGAAGAGCCAGAAGCTTTGGCCATGGCGATTGCAAAAGCTGAGGAAATTGGCGCCGATATGGTTGTAGGCACTGACCCTGACAGTGACCGCTTAGGTATTGCTGTACGCAACCTAGATGGTGAAATGGAGCTTCTCAATGGCAACCAGACGATGGTGCTAATGACCAAGTTTTTATTGGACCAATACAAAGCAAAAGGTTTTAAAGGCAATGAATTTATTGCCACAACTATCGTTTCTACGCCAATGATGGAGCAAATGGCAAAAGCTTATGATGTTGAATTTAAAACGGCCCTAACAGGATTCAAATGGATCGGTAAAATGATAAAAGACTTTCCTAAATCGACTTTTGTCGGTGGTGGAGAAGAAAGTTTTGGATATATGGTTGGGGATTTTGTTCGCGATAAAGACGCCGTAACCTCTACCCTACTTGCCTGTGAAATTGCGGCCCAAGCAAAAGCAAATGGAAGTAGTTTTTACAAAGATTTGATTGACGCTTATGTAGAATTTGGTTTTTACAAAGAGAAATTAATATCTATCACAAAAAAAGGGATGAGTGGTGCCGAGGAAATCAAGCAAATGCTTAAGGATTTTAAAGAAAATCTTGTTGACAGTGTTCAAGGCTCAAAAGTGTTGTGGATAGAAGATTACAATACTTCGATTTCGAAAAATGTACAAACTGGAGAAGAAAAGGCAATTGACCTACCAAAATCCAACGTTTTGATTTATGAAACAGAAGATGGTACGCGTATTGCTGCGCGACCAAGCGGAACAGAACCCAAGGTTAAATTTTACATAAGCACTAACACAACTTTAACCAGAGCCGAGGATTTTAAATCCGTAAATTCGCAGTTAGATTCCAAGTTAGAGGGAATCGTTTCTGAACTGAATTTATAGTGAATGAACTACTTTAAAAAGATTTTACGGTTTGCGATACCCTATCGCAAATACGGATTTCTAAATATTTTCTTTAATATTCTCTACGCCTTGTTTAGTGCACTATCATTCGCGGCGCTTATTCCAATGTTAGATGTGCTTTTTAAGCCTGACCAAAAGGTTTATGCAGAGCCTGTTTATAAGGGCTTTTCAGGGTTAAAGGACTACCTGCAAGAATATATTAATTATCGGGTAACTGCGTATTCAGGTGATGACGATATGAAAGGACTCGTTCTTGTTGTTGGATTGGTCTTGGTCTTGTTTCTTTTTAAAAATGTATTCAACTATTTGGCGATGTTTTTCATCACTTTTCTTAGAAATGGAGTACTAAAAGACATTCGCAATAACATGTACAAAAAGATTGTGGATTTGCCCATCTCTTTCTTTTCTGAAAAACGTAAAGGTGATGTCATTGCACGAATCACCTCTGATGTACTTGAAATCCAACATTCTTTCCTATCCGTATTGGAATTAATTGTAAGAGAACCTCTTACCATACTTTTTACTATTCTTATCATGTTCGGTATAAGCGCAAAGCTTACCATTTTTGTTTTTGTTTTTATCCCGATTGCTGGTATGATTATTTCAAGAATTGGAAAGTCTTTAAAAAAGAAATCCGATAGGGTTCAAAAAGAACAGGGGGAATTCTTATCTATTGTAGAAGAAACTTTAGGCGGTCTTAGAGTTATTAAAGCATTCAATTCTGAATCTCGATTTTATAGAACATTTAAAAATTCTACTGAGCGTTTCTTTAGGTTTTCCAATAGTTTGTTGAACAGGCAAAACTTGGCATCACCTACCGGTGAATTTTTGGGTATACTGGTTATAGGGGTTTTACTATGGTTTGGTGGTAAAATGGTTTTAGTGGACAAAACCTTGGATGCTTCTTCCTTTATAGCCTATATGGGTCTTGCCTATAACATTTTAACTCCGGCAAAGGCAATTAGTAAAGCTTCATATGGTGTTAAAAAAGGAAACGCGGCAGCAGAACGTGTTTTAGAGATTCTCGAAACAGAAAATCCAATCAAAGATGTATCAGATTCTTTAACAAAAGAAACGTTTGAAGAAAGCATATATCTAAACAAGATTTCTTTTAAATACGAGGAAGATTATGTACTTAAAGACTTCACCCTAAAGGTAAAAAAAGGGCAAACCGTTGCGCTAGTGGGCCAATCTGGAAGCGGAAAAAGTACAATAGCCAATTTGGTGACACGTTTTTACGATGTAAATAAAGGTGAAATTTTAATTGATGGCGTAAATATCAAAAACATCAAAAAGAAATCCCTGCGAGGTCTTATGGGTTTGGTTACGCAAGATTCTATCCTATTTAATGATTCCGTTAAAAAGAATATTGGCCTAGGCAAGGAAAATGCTACTGATGAAGAAATCATAGAGGCCGCTAAGATTGCCAATGCCCATGATTTTATTATGGAATTGCCGGAAGGATACAATACCAATATTGGCGATAGTGGCAATAAATTAAGTGGTGGTCAAAAACAACGCCTATCCATAGCTAGGGCCGTTTTAAAGAACCCGCCTATTATGATTCTGGATGAGGCAACTTCTGCTCTCGATACCGAAAGTGAACGTCTAGTGCAAGACGCCTTAGAAAAAATGATGCGCAATCGAACTTCAATTGTAATAGCACATCGTCTTTCAACGATACAAAGTGCCGATTGTATTGTTGTTTTGAACAAAGGGGAGATTATGGAGCAAGGCACGCATGATGAGTTAATGAAGTCTGGCAAAGGCTACAAGAAACTTGTTCAGATGCAGAATATGGGTTAATCTACCGGTCCAATAAAGACAAGTGTTTAAGCATCAAACTAAACCTTTTAGTAATTTAGTAGTCATAGTACTAAACAATCCTGCTTTTTGATTGCTGAACAGACCTTAGTAAACGAACTGAAAAACAAAAACACTCAGGCAAAAGCCTTTGAGGTGCTAGTCGATGCATACAAAGAACGTTTGTATTGGCATATTCGTAGAATAGTCTTGAACCATGATGACGCCGATGATGTACTACAAAACACTTTTATAAAGGTGTACAGAAGCATTGAGGGTTTTAAAGGAGAAAGCAAGCTATATTCTTGGATGTATCGGATTGCAACCAATGAGTCTTTAAGTTTTTTAAAACAAAAATCTCGGAAACTAGGGGTAAGCAACGAAGAACTGCAAGAGCACCTTATTGAAAATTTACAGGGCGATGTTTACTTTGAAGGTGAAGAAATTCAGTTGAAGCTTCAGAAAGCGCTGGCAAGGCTTCCTGAAAAACAAAAACTGGTATTTAATATGAAATACTATCAAGAAATGAAATATGAAGAGATTTCCGAAATCTTGGAAACATCAGTTGGAGGATTGAAAGCATCATATCATTTAGCAGTAAAAAAAATTGAAACGTATCTTAGAGCAGATTAAACCTTTTAGACCTATTAATGTCTAATAATTGAAATGAAAAAGAACCACAAAAATCCACACAAAACACCTGAAGGCTATTTTAATAGCTTTAATGAACGGTTAATGGATAAAATCGCTAAGGAAGAATCCAATATTCCCAAAAACGATGGCTTTTCCGTGCCTGAGGCTTATTTTGATACGTTCAATAGCACTGTTTCCGATAAGGTCAAACCTAAGGTTGTACAATTACACTCTTATAGAAAGTACTATTACGCCGTGGCCTCGGTAGCAGCAATTGTGCTAATGGTCGTTTTCTTTAATCAAAATAGCAATCAGGCTAAGTTTGACTTTGAAGATTTGGCCTCTAATGAAATAGATGCTTATTTTGATAAAACCGATTTAGAATTCAGCTCATATGAATTAGCTGAAGTTATAAATCTTGACAACGTATCCTTATTGGATATTACGGATGCTAATAATACCGAGGAAGGTGACCTAATTCTAGATTACTTGAATGAAACCACTGATGAAATTGAAGACCTAAATTTAGATTATGATGAATTTGAATAAAATAGCTGTCTTACTTACCTTATGGTGTACGGTTTTGAGTATTTCGGCTCAAGGACCGGGACCAGGTAGAGAACGTATAAAAACCTTAAAAGTAGCTTACTTAACAGAACAGTTGAGTTTAAGTAGCAAAGAGGCGCAAAATTTTTGGCCGGTTTATAATGCGCACGAAGAAAAGATGGATGAGTTCCGTATTCAAGAGCGGCGACAGTTTGGTGGGCGTTTTGCTGATTTATCGGCCATTACCGATGATGAAGCAGAAAAATTACTTTCTAAGTTTATAGACTTACAAGTAAAAAAACGTGAAATGGAAAGCGAATACCTTACCAACTTGAAAGGTGTGCTGTCTGCAAAGAAAATCATCAAGTTGTTCAAGGCAGAGGATGGCTTTAAAAAGAAACTACTCCAACAATATCGCAGAAGAAGAAACGGACAATAATTTTTTAAGTTTCGATAAAACGCTTAAAAAAGGGGCCAATTGGCCCCTTTTTTAATTAAACCATCTCTTTAAATCAGGGTCATAGATACATAAACCCATAAAAATCTACATTATGAAAAGTCTTAAAATCTTATTTCTTGTAATGGCCTTGTTCGGGGCAATGATTACGGTAAGCGCACAAAAAACAGTCGTTAGGTTCTATCCAAAACATGGCACAATTGTAAAAACAGTCAAAAAACCTCGAGTGGTTGTCCATAAAAAAACCAACTTCTATTTTTCTGATGGGGTCTGGTACAAAGCAAGAGGAAGAAACTATGTAGTTTGTGCGGCTCCTTTAGGTGTAAAAGTGAGAAAGCTACCAAGAGGTTACAAAGTTGTTGTTATAAATGGAAGAAAATTATATAAGTACAAGGGAATATGGTACAAAAAATCTGGTCGCAATTACATTGTAGTCAATGTTTAATTTTTGATTAGAATTACAAATTATTAGAAAATGGAGCAACTAAAGTTGCTCCATCTTTTTTTATACACGACGAAATGCAGCTCGTTTCGGTAAGTGGTATTTTGATTTAAAAACGTTTGTCGAAGATAAAATGCACTTTATCCGAACAACTGTTTTACAACGAGTTTTTTGAATCGCTAAACGACCAAAATCGCCTTCAAAAAGGGCTCTGGGTTAATTTTACAATGTAAAAATAACCCAAGTCATGAAAACAGTATTCACTTTTATCTTCTTCTTCATCATCGGAGCGACAGCTATGGCCCAAAGCCCTAGCAAAGAAGTTAAGGTTGAAACATTGACTTACGAAATTGTCATCGATATCAAAATAGAAAAGGCAACCGCTGTGAAAACAAATACCGTTGCAAGAGTTTACAAATTCAAAAACACAAGGGTAAAAAAAGAATTGACCTTTACCACTAAAAGAAATAAAGCCAAAATCGCTTAATTTTTTTCTACTGCTTAAAAACAAGCCTGGCTATACGATTCTTCCCTGCCGCGTAGGCTACAGATTCATTTAAGAAACGAATCGTATAAAAACCTTCATCGCTAAGTTGTTTCCATGAAGTTCCACCATCATTGGAATAATCAATCCCCGTAAAACCAACCGCAACTAAATCTTGTCCGCCAGAATCCGGAAAGTATTGTACACAACTTTTATAGCCGGGAGCTTCACCGTCGGCCACGGACAGCCATACGGCACCACCATCGGTAGTCAGAATCTTGTTGGCTTTATTCGCTTCGGGTTCGGTAAAATCACCGCCAATACCATAACCAATTTTTTTATCATAAAAATCAATGGAATAGATGCCCTGGGTTTCTTTATCTTGAATGATTGGTGTTTTTTTAGATGACCAGCTTTCACCTTTATCCAAAGAATAAAATATTCTACCGCCAGTAGTCGCCACCCAAGTGTGCTGTTCAATAATTTCAATATTGGTATTACTAGCTGCAAATGCACCTTCTAAACCTTGAGATTCAGGTAACAGGTCACATGGGGTTTTGGTCCAGGTATTACCGCCATCTCTAGTAATAATAATACTCAAACAGCCATTCATGGTATCGCCAATGGCAATCCCCTCTTTATCGTTCCAAAATTTCATGGCATCATAAAATACGCCTTCACCTTCTTCCATATACACCAAATCCATCTTGCCATTGTCCCCAGTTTTATAAAGCAAGGCCGGATTTCCAATAGAAAGCATGAAAAAATCCGTTGATGTATGCGCAACCGCTCTAAATTCTGGAATACTGGTATGGTATTTCATGGTATTTGTACGCACTTTGCCAGTAGGTATATCAACCGTACCATACATTCCGTTGCTCCCGGCAAAAGCCAAGGTATTGGCATCTAAAAATTCAATGGCCCGTATACTTATAGAATCTTCAAAAATTGTTTCAATATCAAGAGTAGTATAATGATTTGATTTTGGTTTAGATTGGCAGCCTATCAAAATGCCGCTAAAAATCATTAAAAAGAAGTATTTTTTCATAGTATCAAAAATAAGGAACAAACCCTACCTTTGCACCCTTATTTATAAACCATGCGTTTACACAGAAATTTGGTATTTGCCGTTATTGATGCCCTTGGCATGATTTTCAATGAAAATGAATATGCTGACAAGGTTATTGAAAAAGTATTGCGTTATGATAAGCGGTGGGGTGCACGTGACCGTGGTTTTATCGCAGAAACTACTTATGATATCGTTAGATGGAAACGCCTGTATACTGAAATTGCTGAGGTAAATGCACCTTATTCCCGTCAAAACTTGTTCCGCCTTTTTGCCGTTTGGTGCGTGCTTAAAGGTATTGAACTGCCAGATTGGAAACAATTGGAAGAAACTCCGGAACGACGCATTAAAGGTAGGTTCGATGAGTTATCCAAAATTCGAAAATTTAGGGAATCCATACCGGATTGGATGGATGAACGCGGCGCAAAAGCTCTAGGTAACGATTTATGGACCAAAGAAATTGCAGCTTTAAACACCCAAGCCGAAGTTATTTTGAGAACAAATACCTTAAAAACTACTAAAGAAAAACTTCGTGCAGCTTTAAAGGCCGAAGAAATAGAAACCGAAACTATTTCTAGAGTCAAAGATGCCTTAAAACTGGTAGTGCGGAAAAATGTATTCGTTACGCAGGCTTTTAAAGATGGATTATTTGAAGTTCAAGACGCTTCATCACAACTCGTCGCTCCATATTTAGAAGTTGGGCCCGGTCAACGTGTTGTGGATGCTTGTGCCGGCGCTGGAGGTAAAACCTTGCACTTAGCTTCGCTAATGGAAAATAAGGGGCAACTTATTGCTATGGACATCTATGAGAGTAAACTTAAAAAACTAAAAGTTCGTACACGTAGAAATGGAGTTCATAATGTAGATACAAGGGCTATAGAGTCTACTAAAGTGATTAAAAAATTATATAATTCTGCAGACCGCTTGCTTTTAGATGCCCCATGTTCTGGTTTAGGGGTAATTCGTCGCAACCCAGATTCTAAATGGAAACTACAACCCGAGTTTATAGATAAAATAAAAGGAGTGCAAGGTGACATTCTTAGAAGCTACTCTAAAATGGTAAAGCCTGGCGGCAAGATGGTCTATGCCACTTGCTCCATATTGCCAGAAGAAAACTCCGAACAAGTACAGTCATTTTTAGCTTCAGAAGAGGGTTCAAACTTCACTTTTGAAAAAGAGCAAAACATCTATGCCTCTGAACATGGTTTTGATGGTTTCTATATGGCTTTACTAACTAAAAATAGATTGATATTTTAGAGTTTTCTTAAGTATTTAAGATCTCTAGGCTAAGTACCTTTGAAAACAATCTGACCAAGGAAAATTAGCGTTAACATGACCGGAATAAAAAAATCCCTTGGTATTCTATTGGCACTAAGCTGCGTAAATTGTTTAGCGCAAGATATTTACACCTACAAAAAAGGTGACTATAGCGGAATTGGAAAATGGTACCATGGCAGGGAAATTGCCCATGTCATGGGCTACCAAGGTATGACTTGGCTCGAGCGTACTGAACGTGAAGCGGAAGAAAATACTGCGAAGTTACTTGAGAATATGAACATTTTAGCTACCGATAATATTGCCGATATTGGGGCTGGTTCTGGGTACCACGTATTTAAAATGGCCAAGATAGCCTCCAAAGGAACTATTTATGCAGTTGATATTCAAGATGAGATGCTGGCTGCCATGAAAGAAAAAAGAGTTAATAGAGAATTCAAAAATATAGTCTTGGTAAAAGGAAGCGAGAAAAGTGTGAATCTTGCACCAGATTCGGTGGATAAAGTGCTTATTGTAGATGTCTACCATGAAATGAGTTTCCCTTATGAAATGATGCTATCCATAAAAAAGGCTATGCGAAATAATGGAAGGTTATTTTTAATCGAATATCGCAGTGAAGATGCCAAAGTACCTATCAAAAAACTCCACAAAATGACTGAAAATCAAGCTGTACAAGAATTCAAAGGCCTAGGATTCACATTAGAAAAAAATATGGATAACCTACCTTGGCAACATTGTATGATTTTCACAAAAAACTAATGAAATCAGTAGTAATCTTATTCATTTTAACCAGTACTATGTCCGCTCAAACTATTGTTGATTTTAAAGAAAACCCTACTGTTAAAAATTGGTTTGTTGTGGATGATGTCGTGATGGGTGGGCGTTCTTCAGGAAACTTCGAAGTAACCGATGATGGCTATGGGAAATTTTCAGGAGAAGTTTCTTTGGAAAATAATGGCGGATTCTCTTCAGTCCGTTATAACATGGAAACTATAAAAATTAATCCCAAAAGCAAATTGCTTATTAAGCTCAAGGGTGATGGAAAAAGCTATCAATTTAGAGTTAAAGCTAATAGGGAAGATTATTACAGTTATATCACTAAATTTAATACTACGGGCGAATGGCAAAGCTTAAAGTTCACCTTGGCCGACCTCTACCCAACTTTTCGCGGTAGAAAATTAGACTTTCCAAATTTTGACAAAACCAACCTAGAAGAACTCAGGTTTTTAATTGGTAATAAAAAAGCGCAAAATTTTGAATTGTTCATCAAATCAATTCAAATTATCAAAGCATTAGATTGAAGAAATAGACTTGAGAAACTATCAACAACTTTAGTTAAAAACTGTTTTCAACTCTTACTACGAAAGGGGTAAAAAATCGTAAATTTGCGTTTTCTTAATCTGTACAATAGATAGGCACTTATGATTCACTTCTTTGGGGATATTGCGACTAAAGTTTTCGCTGTCCAAACTGCTCAAGAAATCACCTCTGAAAATGAAAAAAAATTATCTTGGTTATTCGGCAACCAACCTGAATTAAACGCGGCGTCTCTAGACGCCTTTTTTGTTGGCCCGCGTGCGGCCATGGTTACCCCTTGGAGTACCAATGCCACAGAAATCACGCAAAATATGGGCATTGAAGGGATAATTCGTATCGAAGAATTTAAAGCGGTAGAGGAAAATTCTACCGATTTTGACCCCATGCTACTCCAAAAGTACAATGGGCTACATCAAGATATTTATACAATTGATGTTATCCCCGAGGCAATTCTACCTGTTGATGATATTGCTGCTTATAACCAACAAGAAGGTTTGTCATTAAGTGACGATGAAGTTGACTATTTAGAAAACCTATCAAAAAAAATTGGCCGAAAACTAACCGACTCAGAAGTGTTTGGTTTTAGTCAAGTAAACTCAGAACACTGCAGACATAAAATATTCAACGGCACCTTTGTTATTGACGGTGAAGAAATGCCGACTTCACTATTTAAACTTATTAAGAAAACAGCTGCGGAACATCCTAATGATATTGTTTCTGCTTATAAAGACAATGTGGCATTTATAAAGGGCCCTAAAGTGGTGCAATTTGCCCCAAAAACTGCTGACAAGCCTGATTTTTACGGAGAACAGGAGTTTGATTCTGTGCTATCACTGAAAGCAGAGACACATAACTTCCCGACAACCGTAGAACCCTTTAATGGAGCCGCTACTGGTTCTGGAGGAGAAATAAGGGATAGATTGGCCGGAGGAAAAGGCTCATTACCTTTAGCGGGAACTGCAGTGTATATGACCGCATATTCCCGTTTGGAAGAAGGTAGAGAATGGGAAAATGCTTTCCCAGCTAGACCATGGCTCTACCAAACCCCAATGGATATTTTGATTAAAGCTTCCAATGGAGCTTCAGATTTTGGAAACAAATTTGGACAACCTCTAATATCCGGTTCGGTACTAACTTTTGAGCATCAAGAAGGTGAAAGAAACCTGGGGTATGACAAAGTAATCATGCAAGCAGGCGGCATAGGTTATGGTAAAGCGGAACAAGCATTAAAAGACACACCCAACAAAGGTGATAAAATCGTGATTCTTGGCGGTGACAATTATCGTATTGGCATGGGAGGTGCTGCTGTTTCTAGCGCAGACACCGGAGAATTTGAATCTGCCATTGAGTTAAATGCCGTACAACGTTCTAATCCAGAAATGCAAAAACGTGCAGCTAATGCCATAAGAGGCATGGTAGAAAGCCATGAAAATCCAATTGTTTCCATTCATGATCATGGTGCAGGGGGGCACTTAAATTGTCTTTCGGAACTGGTAGAAGATACTGGCGGCCAAATCGATTTAGATAAATTACCCGTTGGTGACCCTACCCTATCTGCCAAAGAAATCATTGGCAACGAGAGTCAAGAACGTATGGGTCTGGTTATTGGACAAGAAGATACATCGCTCTTACAACGAATTGCAGACCGAGAACGCTCCCCAATGTATGAGGTAGGCGAGGTAACCGGCGAAAACCGATTCACCTTTGAGTCTAAAACAACTCACGAAAAGCCGATGGATTTAGCACTCTCCGATATGTTTGGAAGTTCGCCAAAAACCATTATGGAAGACTCCAAAGTCGAAGTCCACTATAAAGATGCTAGCTATTCGTTAGAATATTTTCATGACTATCTAAATCAAGTTTTACAATTAGAAGCTGTAGCATGCAAAGACTGGCTCACCAACAAAGTTGACCGCTGTGTCGGCGGTAAAGTTGCCAAGCAACAATGTGCAGGCCCATTGCAGCTGCCTTTGAACAATGTTGGGGTAATGGCTCTAGATTTTAAAGGAAAGGAAGGTGTGGCCACAAGTATTGGACATTCACCCGTTTCAGGACTAATAGACCCGGTTGCTGGAAGCAGAAATAGTATTGCCGAAGCCTTGACAAATCTAGTTTGGGCACCCCTTAAAGATGGTTTACAATCAGTTTCACTTTCGGCGAATTGGATGTGGCCCTGTAAAAATGAGGGAGAAGATGCCCGTTTATATGAGGCTGTACAAGCGATTTCGGACTTTTCTATTGCCTTAGGCATTAATGTGCCAACTGGAAAAGATTCTCTTTCTATGAAGCAGAAATACAAAGACCAAGAGGTTATTGCACCCGGTACTGTAGTGATTTCTGCAGCTGCCAATTGCAACGATATTACCAAAATTGTGGAGCCTGTTTTACAGAAAGATGGCGGTGCTATTTATTATATCAATCTATCTAAAGACGGCTTTAAACTTGGTGGTTCTTCTTTTGGTCAAATATTAAACAGTATTGGTAGCGAAGCACCTAGCGTCATTGATGCGGCTTATTTCAAAACAGCTTTTAACACCATACAGAAACTGATTGTTGATGGACACATTCTTGCTGGCCATGATATTGGTTCTGGGGGGTTAATTACAACATTATTGGAACTATGCTTTGCTGATAATAACCTCGGTGCAAAATTAGATTTAACATCACTTGGTGAAAAAGACTTAATCAAAGTGTTATTTTCCGAAAATATTGGTATTGTAATTCAAACCAAAGATGATACAGCTGAAAAAGTGATGGAATCCGCTAAACTAGATTTCCATAAAATCGGTTCAGTAATTTGTGATGGTATAATGTCATTAAAAAATGGTTCAGTAGAGATTGGCCTTAATTCAATAAGCAACCTTCGTGATACTTGGTTTAAGACTTCTTACCTGTTGGACATTAAACAAACGGCTAATGGTTTGGCAAAAGAACGCTATAACAACTATAAGCGACAATCTTTAAATTATAGTTTCCCAGATAGTTTTAATGGTAAAAAACCTGTCACTTCGAGCGGAATCGAGAAGCCAAAAGCGGCCATTCTTCGTGAAAAAGGAAGCAACTCGGAGCGTGAAATGGCAAATGCCATGTTTTTAGCTGGTTTTGATGTAAAAGATGTTCACATGACGGACTTGATATCCGGTCGGGAAACTTTGGAAGATATTCAGTTTTTGGGCGCTGTAGGCGGTTTTTCAAACTCCGATGTACTCGGAAGTGCCAAAGGCTGGGCAGGAGCTATCAAGTACAACGAAAAAGCAAACAAAGTCATCAATGATTTCTTCGCGCGACCTGACACCCTATCCATCGGAATCTGTAACGGTTGCCAGTTGTTTATGGAATTGGACCTTATCAATCCTGAGCACGAAACTCACGGAAAGATGACCTACAATGATTCTGGAAAACATGAGAGTAATTTTACTTCCGTAGAAATTCAAAAAAATAATTCTGTAATGCTTTCTAATCTTGAAGGGGCCAAGCTAGGCGTTTGGATTTCACATGGGGAGGGTAAATTCAGTCTGCCGCATACTGAAGACAAATACGCTATTGTGGCGAAATATGGTTATGAGGGCTATCCCGCAAATCCAAATGGAAGTGATTTTAACACCGCCATGCTTTGCGATAAAACAGGTAGACATTTGGTAACGATGCCACATATAGAACGGTCAATTTTCCCTTGGAACTGGGCTCATTACCCAAAAGACAAACAAGATGACAAAGTTTCACCTTGGTTACAAGCTTTTGTTAATGCCAAGGAGTGGGTGACAAAGAATTCGTAATTTAATAGGGTCAGCAAATAACCTTAAAAATGAATAATCAATCACCATCAGTAGACAGAAGAAATTTCATTAAAAAATCATCATTATTAACGCTTGGTGCTTTCGGTGCCACTGGGGTAATTGCTGCCCCGCATTTACAACCTTTACCAAGTTTTACACAAGATGCTGATGTAAATATTGTTGGCCCGAAAGAGGGTTATACACCTCAAATTGGAACTTTAGTTTCTATGTTGAATTGGATGCGTATGGTTATTCTTGCTCCTGTGCGAGGTATGAGTGTTTCGGATCTTGACTATTTGGTAGATGAAGATGCTAATAGTATAGGAGCTATGTTAATGCATTTAGCGGCTACCGAGCGCTTTTATCAAATACATACTTTTGAAAATAAAAATTGGGGAGATTGGTCTAAGGAAGATTCTGACAAATGGTCCATTGCTTCAGGTTTAGGTGCTAATGCACGTAAACAAATACAAGGCAATACTTTAGATTATTATATAGAAGAAATGACTAAGGTAAGGGCACATACACTTGAAGAACTGAAAAAACGTGATGATGATTGGTTATTTGCTGTTGATAATAATTGGCCATGGGGACCAACAAATAACTATTGCAAATGGTTCCATGTGTGCGAACATGAATCTAACCATAATGGGCAATTTAAATTCATTAAGTCAAGAATCTCATAAATAGTGATGATTCGGCCAGCAAAAAAAGATGATGTTGTCGCCATTGTCGAAATGATTGCCAATGATAAATTAGGTGTGCTTAGGGAAAATTTTAAAATCCCGCTTCCTGATAGCTATTATGAAGCATTCAGTAATATTAATTCGGACCCGAATCAAGAATTAGTAGTGCTAGAAAATGAATCCCAACAAATAATAGGCACCTTACAGTTATCATTTATTCAATATTTAACTTATCAAGGAGGTATTAGGGCACAGATTGAAGCCGTTAGAATTCATGAAGAACATAGGGGAAAAGGTATTGGTCAACAACTTTTTAAATGGGCAATAACAAGAGCTAAAGAAAAGGGAGCCCATGTTATTCAACTGACAACGGATAAAAAGAGGCCCGAAGCATTACGGTTCTATGAAAGCTTAGGATTCAGAGCTTCACATGAAGGAATGAAATTTCATTTAATTGAGAAGAGCTAATCTTTTATTGTTAAAAGGAAAAAGCCGTATCTATTTCTAAAACAGTCAGATACGGCTTAGTGAATTTGTAAAATCCAAAACTATTTTACTAATAATCTACCGCTCCAAATTTTCTCATTTGAACTTTCTAGCCTATATAAGTATAGGCCAGAACCTAAGTTATCCCTATTGATCAGAATTCTATTTTGTCCTCGTTCCGTTGTTCCTTTTTGTGAATGCGAGAGTATTCTTTTCCCACTAAGATCAAACAATTCTAACTCAAAACTTCCCGACTGATCTTCGAAGAAATAAAGAAAAGTAGCTTCAGTTACTGGGTTTGGACTTAGAATAGATTTAGTAGTGTCGTCATCTAAAAATATTCTAGGTTGTTCGGCATTTGAAAACTCTACATTTTTCAGGTTTAGGGTCTTTTGCTCTATAGCACCTGAACTTGATTTTAGGTTAAAAGTTAAAACCTTCAAATCAGAAAAGTCTGTTAATCCTCCTGCCGTAGTTGTAAATGTTTCATTCTTCAAATAGAATGTTCTTTCTGTATCTGAAAGAGAAACCACAGAACTATAAGTATCTCCATTACTCTTTAAAAGTTTAACTTCTAGATTGCCGGTTCCACTTGCTGTAAACGACATGGTAGAATAACTAGATAAATCTACTGCTGCAAACCTCGGACTTAGTGCCCTATATACTCCAACATAACTGCTAGTTGATGCTGATAAATTAATATTTCGCTCTATCGGATAGCCATCGCCCCAATAGGTATCTTGATTTACCTTAACCTCGTAGTGCATTACATTGGTGTTCTCCGCACTATCATCAAGACCCCAAGGGGCATCAGCTACAAACAAATCATCTGGTGTATCACCATTTCCATTTGAAATTCGAAACCCAAAATCAAACATATTTCCTGTTTCTAGTGAAACAGTATCTAAATAACCATCAATTGTAGATGTTAATCCAACAATTTCTGTAGAACTAGTTTCTGTTCTTTTAATACCACCTTCTAAGGTTAAGTTTTCAGACTTATTATTATTGACAATATTCATTAAAACTTGACCTTTCTCATATTTGGCAGACTTCACAAAAACTGGTGGAGGCATAGAAGTTTTATAATCCTTAATTTTGGTATTACTTTCCAAAAGGTTTAATACCTCTTCTGCTAAAGAAAGAAGGTCGTCAATAGAATTAGACCAAATTTGAAAATTATAATACGCCTCTTCTTTTTCGTAAGAATCGATATTCCAATGTGATTCTATTATAAATTTAGATTCTTCATTTAAGCGAGCAGAAAAACTAATTGCAAATTCTAAACTACCATCTGGTTGTTTTATGATTGACTTAATAAAATCTTTTTCTCTTAATTGTATTGTTGAAACAGATAATAACTGAGCACCTAGAAAACGATCACATATAAATTTACTATGTTCATAAACTTTCTCGTTTGTTTTAATTACCATCATTGCGCTCACAGTTTCATTATCTCTTAAATAATCGACTGCATAAATATCGCTAGCATTGGTCAACTCTAGTAAATCTGAAGGTGCGGATTCAATAGTATTTGACTCTCCAATGACATCTAAGGGAATTAAGGTATTTAAAGGAATGTTGTTTGGTGAATGTTTACCACTTTTCATATAAGCTTCAGTCTTAAATACTTTTAAAGCCGCTGTTTTATCGAACTCATAGTTATTTTTAACTCGTTTATAATTTCTGTTACTAATTAAATTGGCAAGCCTATCATTACTTTCTAATCCTCCATTATTTCCGGTAGAAGCAGTGAATGTTACAGGACAACTTGCAACTCCTGAACAAGAAGGATCATCACAATCGACTAATCCATCACCATCATCATCAATACCATTTTTACAATCTTCTTGAGGTACGGGCGCGGTAGGGCATCTAGCTCCATCGTTACTGGCGGAAGCAGGTCCAAAAGCAAAAATATTTGAATTGATATTACCAGCTGTAATGTTTTGTACTTCTCTTATAACATAAACACTACCAGTCTGGTTAGCGGAGACATAAAAATTACCATCTAAATCAAAATATACAGCCCCATAAGTGTAATTGTTTCCTGCCAAAATAGGAACTTCACCTAAATCCTCTACCTCACCAGTTTCAACTTCTATTCTGTATAATCGATTTGTAGCCTTTTCTACAGCATAAAGCATATTATCTGCAGCATTAAAAGCCCAATCATGAATCTTTATATTCCTACTTAAAACAGTGCTACCCATATATTGCAGGTAGGTAGGTGACTCTGGATTTAAGTCAACATGATAATATGTAGAAGAACCTGCCCGAAAGTAATACTGTCCATACAAAGAAATATCTCCAACATAATTCATTCCGGTAACTGGTATCTCTGGTATGGTATACGTTTCGGTATTAAAATCTTTACCTATTCTTATTATTGATTTTGGTGCGCTATCTGTATAGCCCCATAGATATCCATCTGCAGAATTATAAGCAGCACCATTAATTTTGCCAGGCACAATGTTCTCCTTTACCAAAAAGGAGCTTCCCGAAGCCAAGTCTATTGCATAAATATCATTATATTGAAATAAATAGGCATTGAAATCGCACTCAAATGACTCACTTTGAGCGGATAAAGCTATAGCAAAAAGAAAAATCTGAAGGGTACATATTTTTTTTAAAGGTTTACTTAGTAGGTAGTATTTTTTCATAACTAATGATTTGAGAAGGCTAATATAATATTGTTTCATATGTTTTTTCCTACATATCTATGTGCGGCTAAGAACTGTAGGTCAGTAGTCTATATCTATAGATTAAAAAAATTAGGCCTTATATTTTCATGTATTTATAATAAATAATCACAAAAATTTATGAACTGTCATCGGTAAATACATTTTTCAATCCCGCTTGCTTTCCCTATTTTGCAATTACTTAATAGAAACTTGGTATGCAAACGGTAACTAGACTCTTCGATTTTCCTTATTATCAATTAGAAAAATTCAATTTAAAAAAGGCCCTAGTATCCAAAATAGATGGGAGATGGGTGTCTACCTCCTCCCAAGAGTACATAAATCAAGCAAATGCCATAAGCAGGGGTTTATTGCGATTGGGTGTCAAACCCAATGATAAAATCGCCATCATCTCAATGACCAATAGAACGGAATGGAATATCTGTGATATTGGCATTTTGCAAGTAGGAGCTCAAAACGTGCCTATCTATCCTACAATTTCTGAGGATGACTATGAATATGTGCTTAATCACTCAGAAGCAAAATATTGTTTTGTTTCTTGCCAAGAAGTTCTAGATAAAGTGCTTGCCATCAGTGGTAAGCTAAAAAAATTAAAAGATGTGTTTTCCTTTGATGACCTACCCAATTGTGAAAATTGGGGCAAAGTATTAGAAAAAGGCAAAGACACCAGTAATCAAGACGAAGTTGAGGCTAGAAAAGCTGCTGTACAACCTCAAGACCTAGCAACTTTAATATACACTTCTGGCACAACTGGCAGACCAAAAGGGGTTATGTTGTCACACAACAACATTGTATCGAATGTTATTGCGAGTAAAGAGCGAGTTCCATTTCAAGCGGGGGCCAGCGCCCTAAGCTTCTTACCAGTTTGTCATATTTTTGAGCGTATGATCCTTTACTTATATCAGTATTGCGGTATTCAAATTTATTTTGCTGAGGGCTTGGATAAAATTAGTGACAATCTAAAAGAGGTCAAACCAGAAGTGATGACGGTAGTACCTAGATTGCTTGAAAAAGTATATGATTCCATTATCGCGAAAGGAACCGCCCTTGAAGGCATCAAGAAAAAATTATTCTTTTGGGCTGTTGAATTAGGGCTTAAATATGAACCGTATGGTCAAAATGGCTGGTGGTACGAAAAACAGCTAGGTCTGGCCCGAAAACTAATCTTTAGCAAATGGCAAGAAGGTCTCGGTGGTAATCTGACTACGATGGTCTCTGGCAGTGCAGCATTGCAGACCAGGTTAAGCCGAGTATTTGGTGCAGCAGGTATACCAGTAATGGAAGGCTATGGTTTAACCGAAACCTCTCCCGTAATTTCAGTAAATCAAGAAGAAAACAAAGGTTGGAAAATCGGTTCGGTAGGTCGCATCATAAATGATGTAGAAGTAAAGATTGCAGAAGATGGGGAGATTCTTTGTAAAGGACCGAATGTAATGATGGGGTATTATAAAGATCCGGACAAGACCGCAGAGGTTCTTAAAAATGGATATTTCCATACTGGGGATATTGGCGAAATAGATGACGATGGATTTTTAAGAATTACCGACCGTAAAAAAGAGATGTTCAAAACCTCAGGCGGTAAATACGTCGCCCCTCAACTTTTAGAAAACAGATTTAAACAATCACGTTTCATTGATCAGATTATGGTCGTCGGCGAAGGAGAAAAAATGCCTGCAGCTCTAATACAACCTAACTTTGAATTTTTATATTCTTGGGCAGAAAGAAACAACATATCCGTTGGTGAAAATTCAGATATTGTGCTGAATGAAAAAGTTATAGACAGAATTCAAGAAGAAATAGATTCGGCCAATGAAGACTTTGCAAAATGGGAAAAAGTAAAACAGTTTAGACTTACCCCCGATGTTTGGAGTATCGATGACGGGCATCTTACCCCTACTATGAAACTTAGAAGAAAAATTGTAAAAGAAAAGTACATTAAGTTGTATAACGATATTTACAATCATTAATGGGTTTTCATAAATACGAGGATGCCAAATTAATCCAGACGGCAAATAGGATGAAGACAATAACTATTGTGTTTGGTATTATTTGGTTGATTTTAATAACTTTTTTAATCGGTATTCAAATTTATAGTGTCGAAAAAGGAAACTTTCAATTTACCACATTGGTTCCAATACTTGTAGGGCCTATGACCATGCTTCCTATCTATGTCAATTACCGGAACTTCAAAAAGGAAATTAAAAGAAGGGGACTTTAGACCCATTTTTTAACGCGCTTAGTTAGCTTTCAAAGCTGTCTTCTCATTAAATTTATTATGCATGCATAATAAATTTTCCTATATTTGGTATCGATTTTTATTCTATGAAAGATTTAACCATCGACTATGCATTAAGAGCAACCTGGCAGGCAGTTATCAAAATGTATAATGAAGAAGCTAAAAACTATGGCCTCACCATGGCAATAGGTTTTACCTTGTTAAGTATTGACCCAAAAAAAGGAACACCAAGTACAGCGCTTGGGCCAAAAATGGGCATGGAGTCTACGAGTCTTTCTAGAATATTAAAAAGTATTGAAGAAAAGGGCTATATCGAAAGAAGACCCAACCCGAATGATGGTAGAGGCGTGTTAATTCATTTAACATCGCTTGGGCTTGCGAAAAGAAAAGATTCGAAAGAAGTAGTACTTCGATTTAATGAGGCCGTAAAAGATGATATTTCAGAAGAAGATTTAACGGGTTTTTTCAATACCATTGAGGTTATCAATAAATTGATTTTAGACAAAAAAATATATTCAAAAACAACAACTAATTAACACGTATAAATGAAAAGGCATATCAATAAAGTAGCCGTCATTGGTTCTGGTATTATGGGAAGTGGCATCGCTTGCCACTTTGCCAACATTGGTGTTGAGGTCTTATTGCTTGACATTGTCCCTAGAGAATTAAATGACAAAGAAAAAGCTAAAGGTCTTTCTCTTGAAGACAAAGTAGTTCGTAATCGTTTAGTAAACGATTCGTTGACAGCTGCATTAAAATCAAAGCCCTCTCCTATTTACCATCAAAAATTTGCTGATAGAATCACTACTGGAAATTTAGAAGATGATATTGCTAAGGTTTCTGCTGTAGACTGGATTATTGAGGTGGTTGTAGAAAGACTGGATATTAAAAAAATAGTTTTTGAGAATTTAGAAAAACATAGAACTCCTGGTACCTTAATTACATCGAACACCTCCGGTATTCCTATCAATTTTATGAGCGAGGGAAGAAGTGATGATTTTCAAAAGCATTTTTGTGGAACGCACTTTTTTAACCCAGCACGATACTTAAAACTATTCGAGATTATTCCAGGTCCCAAAACTTCTTCAGAAGTATTGGAATTTTTAAACGGCTATGGAGAGCAATTCTTAGGTAAAACCTCGGTAGTTGCCAAAGATACCCCAGCCTTTATCGGTAACCGTATCGGTATTTTCAGTATTCAGAGCCTTTTCCATGCGGTTAAGGAAATGGGCATGACCGTTGAAGAGGTCGATAAACTTACAGGTCCGGTTATTGGTAGACCAAAATCAGCGACGTTTAGAACGGTTGATGTAGTTGGTTTGGATACTTTAGTACATGTTGCTAATGGAATTGCAGAAAATTGTAAAGATGACGAACGTCATGCTTTATTTTCCCTACCAGATTTCATCTCCACAATGATGGAAAACAAATGGTTGGGCAGTAAATCAGGACAAGGTTTTTACAAAAAATCAAAAGACGCCAAGGGTAAGACTGAAATCTTGACACTTGACTTGGACACGATGGAATATCGATCTAAAAAAAGTGCAAAGTTTGCAACACTGGAGCTTACGAAAACTATTGATAATGTAGTTGATAGATTTGCTGTTTTATGTGGAGGAAAGGATAAGGCTGGAGAATTTTATCGTAAGAGTTTTGGTGCACTATTCGCTTATGTTTCACATCGTATTCCGGAAATCACCGATGACCTTTATAAAATAGATGATGCCATGAAAGCTGGTTTTGGCTGGGAACATGGTCCTTTTCAAATTTGGGATGCTGTAGGATTGGATAAAGGTTTAGAGTTTATTGCTGCTGAAAATCAAGAGGCTGCCTCTTGGGTAGCAGAAATGAAAGCCACTGGCATTACTTCATTTTACACTGTAAAAGATGGTGCTACTTACTTCTATGATATTCCTAAAAAAGAGATGGTTAAAATTCCTGGACAGGATGCCTTCATCATTTTAGATAATATCAGAAAATCAAAAGAAGTCTTTAAAAATAACGGTGTGGTTGTCGAAGATTTAGGAGATGGCATTTTAAATGTTGAGTTCCAATCTAAGATGAATACCATTGGTGGCGATGTTTTGGCCGGATTAAACAAAGCCATTGACTTGGCCGAGAAAGATTATCAAGGCCTAGTAGTTGGTAATCAGGCTGCTAATTTCTCTGTTGGTGCCAATATCGGAATGATTTTCATGATGGCCGTCGAGCAAGAGTATGATGAGCTAAATATGGCCATAAAAATGTTCCAAGATACCATGATGCGCATGCGTTATTCATCTATTCCGACAGTGTCTGCCCCACATGGCATGACTTTAGGTGGAGGTTGTGAACTTTCATTGCATGCAGACAAAGTAGTTGCTGCAGCTGAAACATATATTGGTCTAGTAGAGTTCGGAGTTGGGGTTATTCCTGGTGGTGGAGGTTCTAAAGAATTTGCTTTACGAGCATCAGATTCTTTTAGAAAAGGTGATGTTGAATTAAATATTTTGCAAGAGTACTTTTTAACTATTGGAATGGCAAAAGTATCCACTTCAGCCTATGAAGCTTATGACCTAGGTATTCTTCAAAAAGGAAAAGATATTGTTGTAGTTAACAAAGACAGACAAATCGCGACTGCCAAAGCGCATGCTAAATTAATGGCTGAAGCGGGCTACACAAAACCACCAACCAGAAAAGATGTTAAGGTACTCGGTAAGCAGGCCTTAGGTATGTTTTTAGTTGGAACTGATTCTATGGAAGCAAGCAATTACATTAGTGAGCACGACAAAAAAATCGCAAATAAGCTAGCTTATGTTATGGCAGGTGGTGATTTATCTGAACCGACCTACGTTTCTGAACAATACCTTCTTGATATTGAGAGAGAAGCGTTCTTATCGCTCTGTACCGAACGTAAAACATTAGAGCGTATTCAGCACATGTTAAAAACTGGTAAACCATTGCGAAACTAGTTTCGTAGTATTGAGAAATGAGTAATTAAGAACTGAGATGCACAAAGTTGAAAATCTTAAAATTTGGAGTAAAGCAATAGAACTTGTAAAAAAGGTCTACTTGCTTATTTCTGAATTGCCAAAAGATGAAAAATACGGACTGGTCTCTCAAATTAAAAGAAGTTCAGTATCAATTCCTTCTAACATAGCTGAAGGGGCTGGTAGAAATTCTAATAAAGAGTTTAAACATTTCTTGAGTATAACAAATGGCTCTGCTTATGAGCTTCAAACCCAAATAATACTTACAATTGAATTAAAACTATTAACTAAAGAAAAAGTACAACCATTAATAGATAATTGTATTGAACTGCAAAAAATGAATTATTCATTTCAGCAGAAACTGTAACTCAGTACTAAAATCTATTTACTCAATACTAATAGCAAATGAAAACAGCATATATAGTTAAAGGATATCGCACAGCGGTTGGCAAAGCTCCTAAGGGCGTATTCCGTTTTAAAAGAACAGACGAATTGGCCGCGGAGACTATTGAACACATGATGAAAGAGCTACCCCAATTGGATAAAAAAAGGATAGACGATGTTATTGTGGGCAACGCTATGCCTGAAGGTTCGCAGGGCTTGAATATGGCACGTTTGATTTCTTTAATGGGATTAGACATTGTTGATGTTCCGGGTGTAACCGTAAATAGATTCTGCTCCTCAGGAATTGAGACTATTGGTATTGCAACAGCAAAAATTCAGGCAGGGATGGCAGATTGTATTATCGCAGGAGGCGCTGAAAGCATGAGTTCAGTACCTATGACGGGGTATAAAACGGAATTAAACTACGATATAGTAAAAGCAGGTCATGAGGATTACTATTGGGGAATGGGAAATACTGCAGAAGCAGTAGCTCAAGAATACAAAGTGTCCCGAGAAGACCAAGATGAGTTTGCCTACAACTCACACATGAAAGCTTTAAAAGCACAAGCTGAAGACCGCTTTCAAGACCAAATAGTACCTATTGAAGTGGAACAAACCCTTTTGGGTCCTGATGGTAAAAAAACCACAAAAAAATATACGGTGACCAAAGACGAAGGTCCCAGAAAAGGAACTTCAACAACGGTATTGAACAAATTACGTCCTGTTTTTGCTGCCAATGGTAGTGTTACTGCTGGTAATTCATCTCAAATGAGTGATGGCGCAGCCTTTGTAATGGTCATGAGTGAAGAAATGGTGAAAGAGCTAAACCTAGAACCGATTGCAAGACTGGTGAATTATGCCGCAGCGGGTGTTCCGCCAAGAATTATGGGCATAGGTCCGGTTGCCGCAGTTCCTAAAGCGCTGAAGCAAGCGGGCTTAAAGCAAGATGACATAGAACTTATTGAGCTTAATGAAGCTTTTGCTTCGCAGTCTTTAGCAGTTATACGTGAATTAGGTCTAAACCAAGACATCGTTAATGTAAATGGCGGTGCCATTGCGCTGGGGCATCCTTTAGGTTGCACTGGAGCCAAACTGTCTGTTCAGTTGTTTGACGAAATGCGTAAACGTAATATGCAAGGAAAATACGGTATGGTTACGATGTGCGTGGGAACTGGTCAAGGAGCTGCTGGAATTTTTGAATTTTTGAATTAGATAAAAAAATAGTTATGAGTACTGATACAATGCAAAAAGAAATTCTTCGCGGAGGACAATTTCTTGTCAAAGAAACGAACTGTGAAGATGTTTTTACGTTAGAAGATTTAAATGAAGAGCAGCGCATGATGCGCGAAAGCACCAAGGAGTTTGTAGATAGGGAGCTTTGGGCGCATTGGGAACGATTTGAAAATAAAGATTATGGTTTCACTGAAGAAACCATGCGCAAAGCTGGCGAGCTTGGTTTGCTAAGCGTGGCTGTTCCAGAATCATACGGTGGCATGGGAATGGGATTTGTTTCTACCATGTTAGTTTGTGATTATATCTCTGGTGCAACTGGTTCTTTTAGCACGGCCTTTGGTGCACATACCGGTATTGGCACAATGCCGATTACCTTATACGGCACAGAGGAACAAAAACAAAAATATGTTCCAAAATTAGCCTCTGGCGAATGGTTTGGTGCTTACTGTTTGACCGAACCTGGTGCAGGCTCCGATGCTAATTCTGGTAAGACAAAAGCAGTTCTTTCTGAAGATGGTAAACATTACCTGATATCTGGTCAAAAAATGTGGATATCCAATGCTGGTTTTTGTAGCTTATTTATTGTTTTTGCACGTATTGGTGATGATAAAAATATTACAGGCTTTATTGTTGAGAATGACCCATCAAATGGAATTTCTCTTGGCGATGAAGAAAAGAAGTTAGGTATACATGCCTCTTCTACGCGTCAGGTTTTCTTCAACGAAACTAAAGTACCTGTTGAGAACATGCTATCTGAGCGTGGCAATGGCTTTAAAATAGCCATGAATGCTTTAAACGTTGGGCGAATAAAGCTAGCTGCCGCTTGCTTAGATGCGCAACGAAGGGTGATTAATGAAGCGACCAAATATGCAAACGAACGTATTCAGTTCAAAACGCCTATTATGAATTTTGGTGCTATAAAAGCGAAAATCGCTGATATGGCCACCAACGTTTATGTAGATGAATCAGCTTCATATAGAGCTGCCAAAAATATTGAGGATAGAATCGCAATAAGAGAAGCTGAAGGAAATACACATCAAGAGGCTGAATTAAAAGGCGTAGAGGAGTATGCCATTGAATGTTCTATTCTTAAAGTAGCAGTTTCAGAACACGTGCAACAAACCACTGATGAAGGAATCCAAATTTTTGGAGGAATGGGCTTCAGCGCAGATACCCCGATGGAATCTGCATGGAGAGATGCCCGAATTTCTAGAATTTACGAAGGCACCAATGAGATTAATCGTATGCTTGCAGTTGGTATGCTAGTTAAAAAAGCTATGAAAGGCCATGTTGATTTATTGGGTCCGGCCACAGCAGTTGGTGAAGAACTAATGGGAATACCTTCTTTTGATAGCACGGACTTTTCGGAACTTTTCGCCGAAGAAAAAGACCTTATTAAAAGGCTTAAAAAAGTATTTTTGATGGTGGCCGGTAGTGCAGTGCAGAAGTTTGGTCCTAAATTAGAAGAGCATCAGCAATTGTTGATGTCAGCTTCAGATATTCTAATTCAGGTTTATTTAGCGGAATCCGCTATATTGAGAACCGAAAAGAATGCCAAACGTTTTGGTGAAGAAGCTCAGGCTACCCAAATTGCAATGTCTAAACTTTATCTGTATAGAGCTACGGACACAGTTGTTCAAAAAGGAAAAGAAGCCATAGTATCATTCGCCGAAGGTGACGAGCAAAAAATGATGCTAATGGGCCTTAAACGTTTTACGAAATATACAAATCAACCCAACGTAGTAGCATTGCGCACTCAAATTGCGGATAAAGTCGCTGCCGATAATGGGTATACCTTTGACTAATTCAAATAGCTTGAGACAGAAGCTGAAGAGACCGCCTCCATTGAGGCGGTTTTTTTGTTTATTGGTTTGTCTAAATAGAACACTAGGGTTAACCCTAATTTTATTTTTAGCATTTCACCCGTAAAAACGTATCTTTTAAGTGTTCTACTTTTGAAAAACAACTTAATACTCAAAACGTGCGTTTTAAAATTAAAATATTTTTGTTATTAACATTATCTATATTCAGTCAGCTTTTTTCTCAAGAGCGTAAGACAGATAGTCTCATACAAGCCCTAAAAAATGTCAAATCAATTGGCGAAAAACTTTCCTTATTTGATGCAATAACAAAAGAGTACATTAATATTGATATTGAACTTTCAACCACTTACAATGATTCTCTGTTTTTTTTAAGTAACCAGTTAAACAATAAAGAAATGGAAATGTCTTCCATCTTGAACAAAGCTGTTATAGCAAGAATGAATGGTAATTATGCAGATGGAATTGCCCCTATAAAAACGTATATTAACTATAAAGAAAGTAAGAATGATAGTAGTGGCTTATGCACTGGATACTATCAACTTGCTTCTTTGAACGTATACTTAAGTCAATATGAAAGTGCTATTTCAAACTATGTGAAATCCCTGTCATACTTGGATAAAACAGATATTAAGCAACAGGGTAAAATATTGAATGGGATGGGTATTGTATTCCGTCAAACTAGCCAATATGAAAAAGCAAAGGAAACCTATAAAAAGTCAATAAAGCTTTCTATAAAAGCAAAAGATTCCAACAATCTGGGAATAGCATATAATAGCTTGGGTATTGCTTTAAAAGAGCAAGATAGCATAGATAAAGCAATGTATTTTTTTAAAAAATCTTTAAACATTGCAGAACTGACTGGAAACATGAGATTAATGGGCTACCAATATAGAAATATTGGAATTGTGCATGTTCTTAATGAAAATTATGAAAGTGCCGTTCCTTATTTAGAAAAGGGATTGAGTATCAGAAAGAAAATGGGTAACGAACAAACGATAGCAGGGTCTCTTTCTGATTTAGCAAATGTTTATATAGAAACGGGGAAACTAAACCAAGCTGAAAAACTGTTGGATGATGCTACAAACATTTTCAAAAAGTCAGGAAATCTCTCAGGAGAAAATACTATGTACTACTACTATGGCGCTCTTGAAGCGAAACGTGGTAATGCAAAAAAAGCTTTTGATTATATAGATCGTCACCATCTCACCAGAGATAGCCTTGAAAATATTGAGCTTCAGGAAAGAATTAATGATATTTCAATTAAATATGATTCGGAAAAAAAAGAACGTGAAATTGCCGAACAACAAATGACCATTGCAAAACAGGAACTTTCTCTGGCAGAAAAACAGCGGCAATTGGCCCTTTGGGGTGGTTTGGGAGGTGTTTTGGCAATAATTTTAGCTGTTAGCTTTTGGTTGAACAAAGAGGGCCAAAAAAGAAAGGAACAAGAAATTACGAACCTCAAAAACCAACATGAAATCATTCGATTGGAGTCACTGGTTTCCGGTGAAGAGAAAGAACGAATCCGGTTGGCACAAGACCTGCATGATGGTATCAATGGCGATTTATCTGTAATCAAGTTCAAGGTTGACTCCTTAGGTCGCAAAAAACTAAATAAAGGCGAACTGGAGACTGTTGAAAATACATTGGGCATGCTTGATAATGCCATTGATCAGGTACGTCGCATTTCGCACAATTTAGCGCCACCATCCCTACAGAACTTTAACCTCAACGAGGCCATACAGCAGCATTTGAGAAAAATTCAACTGGCCCACCAAATGGACATTGATTTTCAAACCTTTGGCCAGGTCCCCAACTTTTCAACGGAACAGGAAACCGCCCTGTACCGTATTGTTCAGGAATTGTTGAACAATATCGTAAAACACGCCGAAGCTACGGAAACTTTAGTTCAACTCAATCATACCGAAGAATTCACTCAATTGGTCATTGAGGACAATGGAAAGGGGTTTGACACTAAAATCTCCCAAAACGGAATCGGTCTCCAAAACATCGCTTCTCGGGTTGCCTTTTTAAAAGGGGATCTCAACATAGAATCCTCGGGTGAAGGAAGTACCTTTACCGTCACCCTCTCCAAAGCTAATATCACATGATTCAAGTAGGTATTTTAGATGACCATGAAATGATTTTAGAAGGTTTAGCGACCATGCTTTCCGAGTTTGATGACATTCGGGTAACTGGTAGCTGGACCAATCCTGTTTTATGTCAAGAAGCTTTACAAAAAATGAGGCCAAATGTGCTTCTTTTAGATATAAACTTAAAAACGGCCAATGGTATTGAACTCTGTGCGATTCTAACGGAGCAGTATCCACAAATGTATATCATAGCGGTTTCTAATTACAACGAGTCGGGATTTATAAAGAACATGCTCCGTAACGGGGCAAAAAGCTACTTATTAAAGAACACCAATAAAAACGAACTGACCCAGGCTATAAGAAGTGTCAGTAAGGGCAATCAGTTTTTACCAAGGTCAATTGAAAATATCTTATTGCAAGAATCTTTAGGAGTTGCAAAACCTAAAACTTCCATCCCTAAACTGACCCGTCGAGAAAAGGAAATTCTACAACATATCTCTGAAGAATTCACCAATGCCGAAATTGCGGAAAAACTGTTCGTAAGTATAAAAACTATAGAAAGTCACCGAACGAACCTATTGTCCAAATTTGGTGCAAAAAATACTGCAGGCCTCATAAAGGCGGCTATGAATGCAGGACTTATCTCTTAACTATCACAAACCTAGGGTAAACCCTATATATCTTTTTCCGTCTTTTTACTGATATGCCGCTTGCCTTCATTTTAGACCTTGGCTTCATAATTAGAAACCATAACAAAAATGAAAAAGATTCTATCAATTTTTACACTAATAGTAGCTTTAGGCTGCAGTAAAGAAGATTCCTCTTCAGAACCAGAAAACAGACCACCAGGAGATTTTACCATAACTACGTCTGTTAATTTAGATACGGTAACTATAAACTGGACGACAGCTACAGATCCAGATGGCGATACTGTAAGTTACTCGGTTGAATTAGATGGAAACAACATTCTTGCCAATAGTTCGGAAAGAACAATAAGTCAAGATGGATTAGATTATAGCACCTCATATTCTGGTAAAGTAATAGCAAAAGATTCAGAGGGGTTAAGTACTGAGAAAACATTTTCATTTACTACAAGTGAAGAACCAAACAGCTCACCACTATCCGCTGTATTAAAAACGCCAGAAAATCAATTAAAAAGTGTCGTCTTACTACCAGAACTTACATGGGAGCAAGCCACAGATCCTGACGGAGATACTGTTGTCTATGATGTTTATTTAGATACCACTACCGACCCTACCACACTTATTAGCTCGGAGCAAACTCCAATAAGGCATACACTTACAACTAGTTTAGAATTGGATACTACCTATTACTGGAAAGTAGTTGCAAAAGACGGTCGTGGTGGTGAATCTACTAGTGAAATTTTTGCATTTTCAACCAATGTTGCACCAACAGTTCCTGTACTGGTTACCCCTGAAGACAATACTCAAAATCTTCCTCTTAAACCAAATCTGTCTTGGAACACTGTTTCAGATCCAGATAATGATGCGGTTACGTATGATGTTATTTTAGATACCGATGCAAACCCATCAACCAAAATAGCAGAGGGCATATCTAGTACGAATTATACCATAGCTCAAGATCTTGAAAATGAAACCCGATACTATTGGAAAATCATTGCTTCGGACGGTAAAGAAGGGGAAACGGAAAGCGAAGTACGTTCTTTTGTAACACGCGGTATGGCTAGTGCTACACAAGTTGTTGAATCTGCTGATTTTAATATTAGGTACGGGCATACCTCAGTGGTGTTTAATAATAAAATGTGGGTGATTGCTGGTGTTGGCTGTTGTGGAAACTCCTATAGCGATGTCTGGTCTAGTGATGATGGAGAGAATTGGACCTTGGTAACTGAAACTGCACCTTTTGGAAAACGATGGGAACACGCCTCTGTGATTTTTGATAACAAAATGTGGGTAATAGGTGGGCGATCTGCTTTTAACGATGCAGGTCTTAAAAATGACGTATGGTATACCGAAGATGGAGAAAACTGGGTGGAAGCTACAAGCTCTGCGCAATTTACACCACGGTACATTCCCCAAATTCTTAGTTACGATAATAAGTTGTTTTTAATTGGCGGGCGAGATGCGTCATCTACTGCTGACAATGAAGTTTGGAGTAGTGAAGATGGTGTCACATGGACATTACTTCAAGACAATGCCAATTTTTGTTGTAGAGGCTTCAAGGCATCGGTATTTCAAAACAAAATGTGGTATATAGCAGGCTTTAGCAAGAATATTTATAGTTCTACCAATGGTATTACGTGGAGTTTAGTTACATCTGAGGCAGAATTTGATGTGCGTGTTTTGCACTCTACTGTGGTATTTAATAATAGGCTATGGCTAATAGCAGGACGTAGAGAAAATAGTAGTAGAACAAATGATGCATGGTATAGTGATGACGGTGTTAATTGGATCCAAGCGAATTCCAATCTAGGGTTTGGTGCTCGCTCTTCCCATACATCTGTAGTGTTCGATAATAAAATCTGGGTTATTGCCGGTGATAATAATGGTACAGCAGCTTACAATGACGTGTGGACAATAGAACAAAACTAATAAGGCAATGAAAAAAAGTAATATAGCAATCATGATAGGCATCTTTGCATGCCTATCATGCTCAAAAGAAGAAGCAATTACAATTGCTCCAGAACCAGAAATAATTGTTGAAGAAAACGATGAAAGAGCAAATAATGCGGCACCCTTAAAAGTCGAAATTGTTAGCCCTATAAATGATGAAGTCGTGCAGCAATTTTTGGAGGTCATGCTTAGCTGGGAAGGTAACGATCCCGACGAAAACGATACTTTAAAATATACCTTATTGTTTGGTCAAGACCCTACTGCTTTAGAGGTTTTAGCCACAGAAATTGAAGTGGAAAATTTCATTTTAGAACGCCTAATAACAGGAGAAACTTACTACTGGCAAATACAATCCACCGATTCAAAAGGCGCAACGAGCCTATCGGATTTAAGTGGTTTTAAAGTGTATGAAAAAGTATTTGAGGGAGATTATGTCATAAGTGATCAAGCAACCGCAACTATATTTTCCACAGAAGGGTATACCCGTGTAACCGGGTCATTACAATTAAATGGTGAAAACATTGATATTACCGGACTGGCAAACCTTAATCATATCGAAAAAGGGCTATTAATAGTCAATACAAATCTTTTTGATTTAACTGGTTTACATCATCTGATAAACGCAAGTAGTTTAACCATAATCAACAATCCTGTTTTAAAACAAGTTGAAGCACTCCAAGGTGTCCGTGATTTCAATATCGGTATATCTATAGCAAACAATACCGTTTTAAGTAGTCTAGAGGGCATTAAAGCGAGTAATTCTCTTGAAAGGAATTTAGAAATTATAAACAATCCTGCAATTTCCGATCTATCGGTGTTTGCTAATGTAGCAGCAGTAGGAGGACAACTGTTTATAGCAGAAAACAACAGCTTAACTAACCTTGCTGGTTTAGAAAATGTTCGAGAGGTTGGTGATTTCGTAACGATTGATCAAAACGAAAATTTATCAAGTTTAAATGGTCTAAATAATCTTGAAACCATACTAGGAGACCTTAGCATATTGGAGAACAAAAATCTAAAAGACCTAAGCGCATTGAGCCAATTAAAGCGTACCAGAAACCTTATCATATTTAATAATGATAGCTTAGATGAACTTTCCGATTTTTCCCTTCTAGAAAGTGTGGAAATTGAACTTATCATAGAAGGCAATAAAGATCTTGAAACTATAAAAGGGTTTGACAATCTCAAAAATGTACAATTCGTTCAGATTGCAACAAATCCAAATCTTCTTGAAATAACTGGGTTTAATGAAATTAACATTCTAAAGAATGGCCTTAGAATCTATCAAAATCCGGCGTTAACGATCTTTAATGCTTTCGATACGCTTGAGGAAGGCTCTATTGGAGTAACTAACTTAGATAAACTTAGAACAATCAGTTTCCCTAAACTTAGAACAAGTGACGGCATATTGCTACAAAACAATAATAGTTTAGAAAACTTTGAAGCAAACAACTTAACTTATGCTAATCAAATAGTTATAACGGTTCAACCCAGCTTAACGAGTTTTGGACTCGCCGTTCTTGAAAACGTTGGAAACGGATCTATAAACATATCTGAAAACGAGAAGCTCTCCAATTTTTGTAGCCTTATTGGCTATGCAAAAATAGCTCTCGAAGAAGGTGAAGAAGGTCAGGATATCCTTATTAGGGATAACGCCTATAACCCCACCATTAGAATGATTGCAGCAGGGGATTGCAAACGTTAATACAATTCAAAGAAAACTTCATAAATCTATAATCCGAAGTTATAAAACGCCGCTTCATTTTCAACATTTAAAAAACTTAAAAAATGACAAAGAATTTAATTTTAATAGGTCTATTTCTAATTTTTGGTTTAGGGCTACAAACTACAAGCGCCCAACAAAATAAGATTAACAAAATACGTAGTGCACCATTACATTCCGGGGAATCTAGAACCTACGAAGCCCCTTATAAAAACATGGTAAAATACGCACGAGAAGCTACAACAGAGGCGGGTCTTAGTATTGAATCTTCAGAAAAGATTGATGATGCCACCTATATGATTATTGGCAAAGCAAAAGCTTCAGCTTGGAGTTGGGGAGAATTGGTTCGGGTAGTGCTTATTGATAATGCAGACAAAGTAACTGTGCGTGTTTACTCAAAACGCGCCATTAAAATTAATGTTACAGCCAAAGGTAACTATACCAATACCATCCTTTCTAATATTGAGGCTAAGATTGATTTTGAAACAGAATAATAAGCACTTAGATATACAGTAATTCATAGAATAAATATTACTGATTAATAGAATTATCATATTTGACCATTTCAAGTAGCACGAGACAATGACTGTAAAAACCGCTTTAATTAAGGCGGTTTTTTTGTATATATACGTTACTTTCCGCGACTAAGACTTTAATTTTGTGATATGGGCAATTCTTTATTAAAAAAACTATATTCTCCCGAAGAATTTAAAAAGCAGGGAGAAAAATTACTTACAGAAATTACTACTCATATTTCCAAAACTACGACCGGTAAAAGCTCAAAAACTTTAACCTGGAATACACCTGACAAAGAGTTACTATTTTGGAAAACCTTTTTAAAAGAAGGAAAAGAAGAAGATTTCTTTCCTGAAATACTGAAACGTACAACACATACACATCACCCTAAGTATGTTGGGCATCAGGTATCCGCACCGGCACCAATAACCTTGCTTACGGCAATGACAAGTGCCCTTTTGAATAATGGTATGGCGGTTTATGAAATGGGTATGGCACCTTCTGCTATAGAGAAAGTGGTCACGGGTATTATTTGTGATAAAATAGGTTATGATGACCAATCAAGTGGTTTATTGACCTCCGGAGGAACTTTGGCCAACTTAACTGCATTGTTATCTGCTAGAAAAGCAAAAATTCCTCAAGACATTTGGAATGAAGGTTATAATAAGCCTTTAGGTATTATGGTTTGTGAACAGGCGCATTACTGCATAGACAGAGCAGCAAAAATTATGGGCTTGGGTGAAAAAGGTATTGTAAAAATACCATCTAAAACCAATTTTTCGATGGATATTTCACAATTAGAAGTATCATACCAAGCGGCAACGGAAAAAGGAATTAAGGTTTTTGCTATTGTAGGTAGCGCACCTTCTACGGCAACAGGAGCTTATGATGATTTAAACGCAATAGCCAATTTTGCCAATGAAAAAGATATATGGTTTCATGTAGACGGCGCACATGGAGGTGCAGCTATTTTTTCAGATAAATATAAACACTTGCTAAGTGGCATAGAAAAATCTGATTCCGTGGTCATCGATGGGCATAAAATGATGTTAATGCCTACTATTACCACAGCTTTACTTTTTAGGAATAAACTACGTGCACAGCATACCTTTAGCCAAAAAGCCGACTATTTGTTAAATGATGAAGTTGAAGAGGATTGGATAAATAGTGGTAAAAAGACTTTTGAGTGTACCAAAACCATGATGTGTATGCACTGGTACATTCTTTTTAAATTTTATGGCGAAAAAGTATTCAATGAGTATGTGACACGACAATATGATTTAGCAAAAGACTTTGAGGAAATTCTTGTTGCCGACCCAAATTTTGAACTAGCTGCTTCTCCCATGTCCAATATTCTTTGTTTTAGATATCTAGACTCCTCAAAAAATGATAAAGATTTAAACGATTTGAATGCAAGAATACGCCAAAATCTATTAGAAGATGGAGAGTTCTACTTAGTGCAAACTAGACTTTCGGGAGTTCATTATCTCAGGACTTCTTTAATGAATCCATTTACGACCATTCATCATCTGACCGCGCTTTTAAGTAAAATAAAAGAGGTTGCGCTCACGATAAAGTAATCTGTGATTAGCGTAAAAAATGATATCTTCATACGGTAACTAGAGGTTTCATCGCAACTAATATGTCTTAAAATGATTTTAAAAAAAATAGGGTTGTCCCTTGTTTTAGGCTTTTCGTTTTTATTGAATGCCCAACCTAGCACAGAAGTATATGTTTTTGATTTAAGCATTGAAGGCAACAATGTACTTCTGTCTAATCCGAAAAATATCTCCAACAACGATGGTTACGATAATCAACCATCTTTTCTAAATGATACAGCTATTCTGTTTGCCTCTACAAGGTCGGACCAAACGGATATTAGATTGTTCGATATTGAGGCAGGTAGCATTAGTTCTTGGATTACGGATACGCCTACGGGAAGCGAGTATTCTCCATTAAAAATTCCGAATAAAAATGCCGTATCTGCCATTCGCTTGGATTTAGATGGCTTGCAACGACTTTATGAATACGATATCCGAAACGGTAATTCAAAACCAATTTTAAAAGATTTGAAAGTTGGGTATCACGTTTGGTATAGTGATCATATTTTGGTTTCTACAGTTTTGATTGAAAACAGAATGGATTTGGTTGTTAGTAACCTAAAGGATAAAACCAATTACACTATTCAGAAAAATGTAGGTCGTAGTCTTTCAAAAATTCCCAATTCTGATTTAATAAGCTTTGTGAGTAAAACGGGTAAGGCTTGGCAAATAAAATCGTTGAACCCTATTACCAGGACTGTGGAAAACATAGCAAATACATTTCAAAAATCTGAAGATATTTGTTGGTTAAATGATGGTAGTATCCTTACCGGCTATGATAAATCCATTCTAAGAATTCATCCAAAATCAGATGCACAATGGGAACCTATACAAATCTTTAAAGAACAAGAGATTAATAACATAACCCGAATTGCTGTTAGTGAAAATTCTAAAAGACTAGCGTTTGTAGCTGAAGAATCGCCGGCTAAAATTGTCCAAAAACAGTTAGACGCCTATAATGCCCGAGATATTGATGCCTTTATGGCTACCTATACAAACTCCGTAACAGTTGTAAATTTTCCTGATAAGGAATTGTTTAAAGGGCAAGAGAAAATGCGCGAAAGTTACGCAGCTTATTTTGAATCGACTCCAGACCTGAACTGTAAAATTGTAAATCGAATAGTCATCGGAAACAAAGTCATCGATGAAGAATACATAACCGCAAATGGTATAAATTTTAGCGCCGTCGCTATTTATGAAGTAGAAAACGGTAAAATTTCCAAAGTCACATTTATTCAGTAATTTTCCTAGGTGAAATTTGCACACAATATTTCTCGAATTGAAGCTTTCAGTGATGCGGTTTTTGCTTTTGCTGCAACGCTGTTGGTAGTTTCGCTCGGCGTAGAGAATTCTGATTCTATCATCGAAGTAGATTTTAAGTCCTTTATAAGTTTTGCAGTAAGTTTTTTTGTTCTTGTAATGCTATGGTATCTCCATTATAACTTTTTTAGAAGAACGGATTATATGGACAATACCATTATTGCGATTAACGCTGTTCTGCTCTTTGTTGTATTATATTACGTATTTCCATTAAAATCATTAATCAATTCTTGGTTTATGACCAAGGGGATGACCCCTAACAAGCTTGCCAGCCTCTTTGAGCTCTACGGAATAGGCTTTGCGCTTATTTTTCTTTGTCTGTCCCTAATGTATTTTAGAGCATTTAAAAAGACCAGACATTTAGAGCAGGCCATGACATTGCTTTTTTATACGCGCCATTTCGCCATATTTGTCGCAGTGGCACTACTTTCAATAGGCGTCGCTTACGTACAAATTGGATTAAATTTTGGCTTACCAGGTATCATCTATAGCCTACTAGGCCCTTTTTGCGCACTACACAGCTATCTATTTTTCAAAAAATTTAAAATCAGTTAGAATGAAGAAACTACTTTTTATCGGGCTATTGTTCATCGGCCTAAATTTAACGGCCCAAACAGATTCTCGAATCTATGATATCATTAATGCCGTATCAGCTGAACGAATAGAAAGTGATATTACTACCTTGGCTAATTTTGGTACTAGACATACCTTAAGTGATACCATATCAGAAACAAGAGGTATTGGTGCAGCGAGAAGGTGGATAAAAAGTGAGTTCGATAAAATTTCTGCTGATTGCTCCAATTGTCTAAATGTTTTTTATCAAAAAGACCTCGTTAAAAAAGGGGAGAACCAACGCATTGTTAAAGATGTTTGGGTGGTTAATGTAGTAGCAATACAGAAAGGAACAAAATATCCGAATCGATATATCATTATGAGTGGCGACATCGATTCAAGGGTTAGCGACCCTACTGACTTTGAGTCAGACTCACCAGGGGCAAATGATAATGCAAGTGGTATGGCCGGAACGATTGAGGCTGCACGGGTACTTTCAAAATACAAATTTGAAAGCAGCGTCATTTATCTAGGCCTTTCAGGGGAAGAGCAAGGTCTTTTTGGAGGTAAAGGGCTGGCTGCCTTCGCTAAGGAAAAAGGTTGGGACATTATTGGTATTATCAACAACGATATGATCGGTAACATAAAAGGAGTAGATGGTGTGGTAAGTAATCGTGACTTTCGTATTTTCTCAGAACCTGTACCCCCAACCGAAACCGAAAGACAGCGCCGAGCTAGACGTTTTTATGGAGGTGAGGTAGATGGCATTTCACGTCAACTTGCTCGTTATGTTCATAAAACTACAAAAACGTATATGCCCGAAATGAACCCGACCATGATTTACAGATTAGACAGGTTTGGTCGCGGTGGACATCATCGCCCTTTTAACGATGCCGGGTATGCAGGAATCAGAATCATGGAATCACATGAAAACTATACACAGCAGCATCAAGATATTCGTGTAGAAAACGGTATTGCCTACGGAGATGTGTTGGAACATGTGAATTTTGAATACGCCAAAAAACTTACCGCCGTAAATGCCATTAATCTCGCCTCCATTGCATGGGCGCCACCTGCACCCGAAACTGTTGAAATCGGAGGTATTGTAGAACCTTCGGCCAAACTAAAATGGAATAAGGTTGATGGCGCCAGGGGATATAAAATTTACTGGCGAGAAACCACCTCCCCCACCTGGGATAATTCAAGATATGTAGGCGACCTTACAGAAGCCACACTTGATGGAATAGTTATTGATAATTACTTCTTTGGCGTTGCATCGGTTGGGGCAGACGGTCATGAAAGCATGGTGGTTTTTCCAAATAAAATTTTTAGATAAAATATAAGGAATGAAGAAAATAGTAATTGCATTTTTAGTAGTCGGAAACCTTTTTGCCCAAGAGGACAAAAGTTTTACAAAAGCTGATTATTTAAGAGGTAGCATTACCCCAGAACGTGAATGGTGGGATTTGAATTACTATCATTTAGACATTGAGGTAGAGCCTGATAAAAAATATATTTCAGGAAAAAATACTATTCGCTACAAAGTGCTTAAACCGGAACAGGTAATGCAAATTGACTTGCAGCCACCTATGAAAATTGAAAAAATTCTCAATGAAGGAAAAGAAGTGGCCTTTAAAAGTAGTGGCAATGTACATTTGGTATTACTAGATGAAAAACAAGAAGTAGGTGATTTTAACGAAATCGAAGTATACTATTCCGGGTATCCAAAAGAAGCGGTTCGCGCTCCTTGGGATGGTGGATTCTCATGGAAAAAAGATGGCAATGGCAATGATTTTATAGCTACCTCATGTCAAGGTTTAGGCGCAAGTGTTTGGTGGCCAAACAAAGACCATATGTACGATGAAGTTGATAGTATGGCCATTAGTGTAACTGCACCTAAAAATCTAATGGATGTCTCTAATGGAAGGTTGCGTTCGGTAAAGGATAACGGTGACACCAAAACTTATCATTGGTTCGTAAATAATCCTATAAATAACTATGGTGTAAACGTTAATCTGGCAGATTATGTCCATTTTGATGAAAAATATCAAGGTGAAAAAGGGGAGCTGGATTTAGATTATTATGTACTTAGAGATAATCTAAAAAAGGCAAAAAAACAGTTTACACAAACTGCAAAAATGATGGAGGCCTTTGAACACTGGTTCGGCCCCTACCCTTTTTATGAAGACGGTTTTAAATTGGTTGAAGTACCATATTTAGGTATGGAGCACCAAAGTTCCGTAACCTATGGCAATCAGTACATGAACGGATACTTAGGCAATGACCTTTCTGGTACCGGATGGGGGCTGAAATTTGATTTTATAATCATACACGAAGCGGGTCATGAATGGTTTGCCAATAATATTACCTATAAGGATATTGCAGACATGTGGGTCCATGAAGGTTTTACGGCCTATTCTGAAAATCTATATTTAGACTATCATTTTGGCAAAGAGGCTGCTGCAGATTATGTTATTGGCACCAGAGCCAATATAAGAAATGACAAACCTATTATTGGGCGTTATAATCTGAACAAAAGAGGTTCTGGTGACATGTATTACAAAGGAGCGAATATTCTTCATACCATAAGACAGCTCATTGAGGATGATGAAAAGTGGCGCCAAATACTTAGGGGACTAAATAAAGAGTTCTATCACCAAACGGTTACCACAGAACAAATTGAGTCTTATATATCAAAAGAAACTGGGATAGATTTAACCGAGTTTTTTGAACAATATTTAAGAACAACCATGATTCCGAAGTTGGAGTATAAAATAGACGGTGAAAATTTAAAATATCGCTATACCGATATCATCAAAGGTTTTGATATGCCCGTTCGCGTTGCGATTGACAAAAAAGAAAAATGGTTATTTCCGACGGCTGACTGGAAAACGGAAGAATTTAGCGGTAAAGAACTCATCGTAGACCGTAATTTTTACATTGATAGCGAAGCACTCTAATGAAGGTTTATTTTCCGCAATGGCAAGGTTCTGGAATTGGAACGAATATCGAACCAGGAGCCAAAGCGGTATTGAATTTTTTAAACGATGATGATTTTTTAGAGATACCATTATCTAAAATTGAAGCAGGGCCTCAAGGCAAACAGCTTTATGCCATCAATAACTATGAGGCGATTGTTGAACAGCTAACACGTTTCAAAGAAATTTTAGAAACTGAGCAGCCTAATATCTTAAAAACCATAGGCGGTGATTGTGGTTTAGAGATAGTACCTGTCTCTTATCTCAACAAGAAGTATCCAAACTTGGGGGTCATTTGGTTCGATGCCCATGCAGACATCAATAAACCTTGTGACTCTGCTAGCTGTAACTTTCATGGGATGCCTTTACGAACTTTATTAGGTGAAGGTGAACCATATATGAATTCGCTCTTATCATCTACAATTTTAGCATCACAGATCCATTATGTTGGCTTGCGTGATATTGATGAACCAGAGCAACTAAGAATTAACGAAGGAAATATTTATGCTCCAAAAACGCTGAACATTCCTGAATTAATCCAAACCCTCAAGGCTAAAGAAATTAAACATTTATACCTGCATTTCGATTTTGATTGCTTAGAACCGAACGACTATAATAAAACCTATTACCAAGTTCCAAATGGTCTAAAAATCAAAGACGCCGAAGAATGCATTGTAAGGCTACAAGAACAATTTGAAATTGTCGGAAGTAGTGTTTTAGAATCTATAACAACAAAAACGGAAGAGTTAGCCCCAATAAGCAAAATTATTAAGCTTTTAATGCACTAAAAATGAAGTTAAAAGTAGGCTTGGTTCAAGACAGTCCTGTTTTCTTTGATAAAGAAAGAACCTTGGACAAAATGGAAGCACTAATAAAAAACGGTGCCGCAAAGGCTTGTAATCTGCTTGTATTTCCAGAGTCATTTGTTCCAGGGTATCCCAGGGGCTTTTTGTTTGGCGCAAGAGTAGGCAGCAGAACCGCCGAAGGCAAAGCATTATATGCCAAATACTACAAAAACAGCATGTCGCTTGATGGTAAGGAGATGACGAAATTGCTATCATTGGCAAAAGAGCACAATTTATATTTGGTTGCAGGTATTACAGAAAAACAGGAACAGCACAATAGTCTGTATTGCAGTATGGTCTATATTTCTCCTACAGATGGTTTGCTAGGTGTGCACAGAAAAATAAAACCCACAGGAACAGAACGGGTTATCTGGGCCGAAGCCGCAGGTGAATCTCTGGTCAGCTTTGACACAAAAATTGGAAAGCTAGGAGGGCTTATCTGTTGGGAAAACTATATGCCCCTTGCCCGAATGTCTATGTTTAAAAAAGGAGTTGAAATTTATATCGCACCCACCGCTGATTCTAGAGAAGAATGGACTGCCACTATGAAACATATTGCTCTTGAAGGAAGATGTTTTGTGTTAGGGTGCAATCAACATTTTACAAAATCAATGTACCCCGAAGAATATCAGGCTTTAGCACAAGGTGAACCGGAAGATATGTGCCCTGGGGGCAGTATTATAGTATCGCCATTTGGTAAAGTTTTAGCTGGTCCACTTTTTGGGAAAGCCGATTTGCTGACGGCCGTGTTGGACTTAGACGAAATAGTACATAGCAAAATGGATTTTGATGTAAACGGACACTATAGCAGAAAAGACATTTTTGATTTTAAGGTAAATAATCAGCCCGAAATACAAAAAGAAAAAAACCTCTAGCACATCAATCTGAAATGTAACTATGCCTTTAAGAGTTAAAGACCAACTTGAGAGAACACTCAGCTTTAAAAAATATCCAAGTCGTATCGTTTCATTAAATCCTTCGCAAACCGAAACTATTGTCCACTTGGGCTTAGAAGAACAATTAGTCGGAATCACAAAATTTTGTTTACATCCTAAACATCTAAGAAAGAACAAAGTAGTAGTTGGCGGCACTAAAAAAGTTAATTTCGATACGATTCGAGAACTAAAACCAGATGTTATTCTGTGTAATAAAGAGGAGAACACACGAGAAATCGTTTCCACTTTAGAAAAAGAGTTCCCCGTCCATGTTACCGATGTAGAGACTATTTCGGACGCACTGGAAATGATTGCACAATACGGCACACTCTTCAATAAAGAAACTAAGGCTCAAGACATGTGTACTCAAATAAATGAACAACTACAAAAATTCAACCTGTCTATCAAAGGTCACCATTACAAAAGAACGGCCTACCTTATTTGGAGAGACCCATACATGGCTGTTGGCAGCAGTACGTTTATCAATGAGATGCTGACTCTTAACAGACTAAAAAATGTCTATCAAGAAAAAGAAAGGTATCCTGAAATAACGCTTGAAAGCTTAGCAAAACTAAACCTTGATTATATTCTACTATCGTCTGAACCTTTTCCGTTTAAAACGATACATAAAGAAGAATTAGAGAAAAAATTTCCTAAAGTGACCATTAAATTAGTTGATGGTGAATACTTCTCTTGGTACGGTTCCCGATTACTTAAAGCTTTTCATTATTTTAATGAGCTACAAAAAGAACTTTAAAAGATTAGTTAATGGAAAAGCAAGAACTCTATTTCAAAAATGATAAAGAGTTCAAGCAGTGGTTACAAAAAAATTATAGCTTGTCTGAAGGTATTTATCTAATATTCTATAAAATCTCCCATGAAATGCCAAGTATGCGCTGGGAAGAAGCCGTGCGCGTGGCGCTTTGCTATGGCTGGATAGATAGCACTGTAAAGAGTTTAGGCAACGGTAAACGTAAACAATATTTTTGCCCAAGAAAACCAAAAAGTGTTTGGAGCAAAGTGAATAAAAATCATTTAAAAGAACTGGAGAAGGCAGGCCTTATTCATGAAAGTGGATATAATGCTATTAAAATTGCAAAAGATAACGGCTCGTGGGAAGCTTTAGATGATGTGGAGAATGGAGTAATACCCAGTGATTTACAACAAGCATTTGAGCAAAACCGAAAAGCTCTAGAAAACTATCAAAACTATACACAAGGACAGCGTAAGAGCTATCTGTATTGGTTAAACCAAGCTAAAAGAGAGGAAACGAGGCAAAAACGAATTACAGAGATAATTTCACTATGTGAGAAGGGGGTGAAATCGAGAAATACCCGATAATTATTTTTGATACAAGCGATAATAGGTAAATGCCGCTATAGCACCTACTGAAGAAAAGCTGGTAAGCATCCAAAATACATATCGATGCCCTTGTGCACCAGGATAAGTATCAAGAAAGTAACCGTAAGCAGGGCCCGCAAAAATATCGGGAGTATAGCCTACCAAAGAAATTAAACCAACTGCCGTACCAGTAAGAACAAGTGGAATTCTACCTTCTTTCATAACACCAAAGTACAAAGCTCGTGCCGCATATACGCCCATAGCTATACTAACCACTGCCATAAAAAATAAAATTGTTGTTGAAGGCGCAATACTACCGGAAGCAAAAAGTACACCTGCCACTATACAAAGAACCAAACTTAAGAACAACCAAAACGTAATTTTAAATCGATCTACGATAAGCCCGACCAAAATGCCTGTTGTGGGTCTTAAAAATTGAAGAAAAGTACCTACTTGAGCTGATTCGACCTGATCATAAAGCATCACTTCATTTGCAAATTGTGAGACCACATCGGTAATTTTATACCCAACATAAGCACAGAGAATAATTACCATTAACAACCATACCGAGGGTAATCTTAATACTTCTTTAATCTGCGCGAAGGTTATACGCTCCAATAAAATTTTCTTTTCATCAATACCTGATTTCATAAACACCCAAACCAATATTCCTATAAGCGTTATTATAATGGCCGAAGTATATAAAACATAAGTAAATGCTTCCTGTCTTTCGACCAAAGATGATTCGCCCACATCATCCTTTAAGAAAAGAGAGAAAATAAACACCCCAAGCAGCCCGAATAAAAATCCGGTAAGTCCCCTACCCCCATCCAATAGCCCAAATGCCTTACCTTGTGAGGTATCACCGCCCCAAACTCTTGTGGCCTTTATCATTGGTGCCCAAAACAAAAAAATAGTGGTGAAGCCCCAATATCCGTAGAGTAATTGTAATGTTCTAAAAGATGGGTAGGTAGCAAATAAAACTCCCCCTAAAGCGGTCATCCACAATGCGATAGCTATCAATTTTCGGGGAGGGAACCTATCCGCTAAAGGACCGCCAAAAAGGTATGAGGGAACTGCAACTAAGCCGTAAATAGAGAAACAAAGCCCAAGCTCTACATTACCTAACTCAAAAACTTCTAAAACCGTAGGTCTAAATATCCTCGGAAGCACAAAAGGCAAAATAAATACCGCTTCACCTGCTAAAATCAACAATAAGAGGTAAATCCAACTTGGTTTTTTCATAATGGGCCTACCTATCTTTTGGATGAATATTTTTATTCGTTTCTTTTAAATCTTTAAATGTTTTAAGATTAACGGGCTTATATACGCGGTTTCCTTTAGACGGGTACTTTAGCAATCCTTCTTTTGGTCTTATCGGTCTTTTTTCAAAACCTCCGCCATAATTGGGGCAGACATTTTCCAAAATTTCATTCACGCAATTCACGCAAAACGTACATTCATAAGTACAAATCATGGCATCCTCACTATGGGGTGGTAATGGGCTATCACAATTTTCACAAGTTGGTCGTAATTCAAGCATAAAATTGATTTGTTCCCTAAAGTTAAGGATAAAGAAATGCACTAAAAATTAAAGACTCCTTTTCACTATCTTTAGTCGGCTAATTGACTTCCACAATGAAAAGAATATGTATCCTTTTGGTGTTACTAACATCGATAAGCCTTCTTGCACAAGAAGAAAAGAAAAAAGATAAAAAATGGGATGTTACCAACCCAGGGGAATCCTTTAATTTTAAAGACTATCCACTTTCAACAGATGAAGGTACGTGGATGAATATTGATGTTAGTCCCGATGGAAAAACAATCGTCTTTGATCTTTTGGGCGATATCTATAAAATGCCAATAACAGGTGGAAAAGCAACGGCACTACGTAGCGGAATTCCTTTTGAGGTACAACCACGATTTAGCCCTGACGGAAAACATATTGCTTTTACCTCAGATGCGGGTGGTGGTGATAACCTTTGGGTGATGAAAAGCGATGGTTCAGATGCGAAACAAGTGACCAAAGAAAGTTTTCGTTTGCTAAATAATGCGTATTGGACCCCAGACGGCAATTATTTAATAGGTCGCAAACACTTTACTTCGCAGCGCTCTCTGGGTGCAGGAGAACTTTGGCAATATCATATTACCGGAGGCTCTGGGCTTCAAATCACCAAACGAAAGAACGATCAGCAAAATCTAGGCGAGCCCTGTGTTTCGCCTGATGGCAAGTATGTGTATTATAGCGAAGATGTATACCCAGGTGGCTATTTTCAATACAATATGGATCCTAATAGTCAAATCTACGTTATTAAGCGCTATGATTTTGAAACAGGAAAAACAGTAACCATAACCGGTGGTCCTGGTGGTGCAGTTAGGCCTCAGCTTTCTAGAGATGGCTCAAAACTTGCTTTTGTAAAGCGTATCCGAACCAAATCCGTACTCTTTTTACACGATTTGGAAACTGGTGAAGAATGGCCACTTTTTGACGGTTTAAGCAAAGACCAACAAGAGGCATGGGCAATTTTTGGCGTTTACCCAAATTTTAACTGGACACCAGATGATAAAGCGATTGTGTTTTGGAGTGGTGGAAAAATACATAAGATAGATGTGAATTCTCTAGAAGTCACAAATATTCCGTTTCAGGTAGCAAACAACATCAAAATTGCAGAGCGCGTTCATTTCAATTCCCCGGTGGCGCCTGAGAATTTTGAGGCCAAAGTGATTCGCCATACAATTACTTCCCCTGACGGAAAAACTTTGGTGTTTACAGCAGTTGGGCATTTATGGAGCAAGAAACTGCCTAATGGCAAACCAAAACGTTTGACCAGTAATACAGATTTTGAAGCCGAGCCTGCCTTTTCTCCTAATGGCAAAGAATTGGTCTTTGTTACTTGGAACGATGAAAACCTGGGCGCCATCCACAAGATGCCCGTAACTGGAGGTTCTTCAACAAAATTGACTACAGAAAAGGGTATTTACAGAACACCTAGTTTTAGCCCATCTGGAAACCTAATCACCTACAGAAAAGAAGGCGGAAATAACGATCAGGGAAGAACCTTTACCAAGAAAACAGGCATTTATACCATCAACAGCGATGGAAGCAATCAGAAATGGGTTTTACAAGAAGGGGAGTATCCTACATTTACCAAAAATGGAAAGCGAATCTTTTACCAAACTGGCGGTACTTATTTTGGTAATTTGACCAAAAGTTTAAAATCGGTTGACCTTAACGGTAAAGAAGCGCGCACACATGTGAAATCTAAATACGCCAACAGACTGGTCCCGAGTCCTGATAATCAATGGATTGCCTTTACCAACTTACATAAAGCATATATCGCCCCTTTGGTCATGACAGGTAAAACGATTGATTTAGATAACAACTCTAAATTCGTTCCTGTTTCCCAGCTATCAAAAGATGCCGGCATCAATCTACATTGGTCGAAAGACAGTCAAAAAATTATGTGGACCTTGGGAGACGAATATTTCTCAAACAACATCAAAGACAGGTACACCTTTTTAGCAGGCTCTCCGGAAAAGGTAGCGAAGCCCGATTCTACAGGAATCAAAGTTGGACTTCAATTAAAACATCATAAACCTTCTGGAAAGATAGCTTTTACCAATGCCCGAATCATTACTATGGAAGGTGATGTGGTTATTGAAAATGGAACTATCATCATTAATGAAAACCGAATTGAACAACTGGGAGCGTCTTCTGATATTTCAGTGCCGAATAATGCTAAAGTATTTGATGTTTCAGGTAAAACAATAATGCCGGGCATTGTTGATGCGCATGCACATGTTGGCGGATTTAGATATGGACTAACCACGCAAAAGCACTGGCAGCTCTATGCCAATCTTGCTTTTGGGGTTACTACCTCGCATGACCCCTCGGCCAATTCAGAGTCTATTTTTGCAATGTCTGAACTGATCAAAACTGGAGAAATGATAGGCCCACGACTCTACTCCACTGGTATCATACTGTATGGGGCAGATGGTGATTTTAAAGCCGTTATTAACAACCTAGATGATGCACGTTCCTCCATCAGAAGAACAAAAGCTTATGGAGCAAAATCCGTTAAGAGTTATAACCAACCAAGGCGTGAACAACGCCAACAAGTAATGCAGGCTGCCCGAGAATTGGGCATTAATGTGGTACCTGAAGGTGGTTCTACTTTTTACCATAATATGAGTATGCTTATGGACGGTCACACCGGAGTGGAACATAATATTCCCGTTGCTCCTGTTTACAAAGACGTTATCGAACTATGGAAAAATAGCAAATCAGGCTATACCCCAACGCTTATTGTCAACTATGGCGGGCTCAATGGAGAATACTGGTTCTACCAAAAGGATAATGTTTGGGAGAACGAGAAACTACTAAAATATACCCCTAGAGGGTTAGTAGACGCGCGTTCTAGACATCGGACCATGGTGCCCGATGAAGAATATGAAAACGGCCATATTCTAGTCTCTAAAGATGCGACCGCATTGACCAATAATGGGGTTAAAGTAAATTTAGGGGCTCACGGTCAGTTACAGGGGCTTGGCGCACATTGGGAGCTCTGGTTATTACATCAAGGTGGCATGACCAATATGCAGGCTTTAAGGGCTGCAACACTAAATGGCGCTGAATACATAGGTGCAGGTGGTGAAATTGGGTCTTTAAAAGTTGGCAAACTTGCCGATTTAATTGTTTTGGATAAAAATCCGTTAGAAGATATTAAGAATACGGAAACTGTAAGGTACACTATGGTGAACGGCCGTCTATTTGATACGGACACTATGAATGAAATCGGTAATAAAGAAGAAAATCGAGGTCGATTTTGGTGGGAAAACAACAAGTACAACCAAGCCTTTGCATGGCACGAATCTTCTAAGAGTTTTACTGTGCCAGGTTGTGGTTGTGAGTTAGGGCATCAATAAACGATTCAAACAAAACGGGCTTAAATAAATACTATAAAACCCGTAACACGCTACATAAAATTGTTGAATTTAATAGTACTTTCGTACTTGTCGTAGCAAGAGTGCAAGCTAGCGTGTTTTCGTTATTGTAGGGTTGTTAAGGCGCCTCAAATGTCAAAATTACCCAAAGAAAACCAGTTTTTAGACCTATCGGATTATGGCAGGCCAATAGCTGTAATCATCGCAAAATCGCTAAAAAATACTGCGTTTACCCCTATTCATGTTACCATTGGTTTCGTTATTTGCGGTCTGCTTGCCATTTACTGCATTTTAAACCAGCATTATTGGGCAACGGCATTCTTTTTGGTTTTAAAATCCATTTTAGATGCGGCTGACGGAGAGTTGGCACGCGTCAAAAAAACCCCATCATATACAGGCAGGTATCTCGATTCTGTTTCTGACATCATCTTAAACCTGCTCCTTTTAATAACGATTTGGTACGTTACCGATGGTTCATTACTCTACACACTCTTAGCTTTTGTTGGTATTCAATTACAAGGTACCTTATATAATTATTATTACGTTATTCTCAGAAACAAACACGATGGCGATACTACAAGTAGGGTTTTCGAAAATAACCCACCTATAGCTATGGAAGGTGAAAAACAAATAAACGTTGATATTCTTTTTGGGCTTTACACTTTTTTCTACGGTGCTTTTGATAAGATTATCTATACCCTGGATAAAAAGGCTTCAGAGAGCAAGAAATTACCCAATTGGCTGATGACCGCTGTTTCTACCTTCGGTCTTGGTTTTCAATTGTTACTGATAGGCCTCATGTTGGTCTTAGGATTTAAACAATACATCATACCTTTTTTTATTGGGTATTCCATATTTATTCTAGTTTTTATTGGGCTTCGTCGCTATATTAACCGATAGTCATTATCTTGTAATCAACTCTTTTTACAAATCTTATGCGTACCGTTTTTCTCTTTTTGGGGTGCCTGCTTTTATGGGGTTGCCCCCCTTTGCCAGATAAGTCTGACATCATCATTAAAAACGTAAACCTTATCGATATTGTAACAGGCACTATTGAAAAGAAAGATATTTTTATTACCGATGGTCGCATTACGCAAATCATTACAAAAGGCGAAGAACGAGCTTATTACAAGGCAACCGCTAAGATTATTAACGCGAAAGGAAAATATGCCTTGCCTGGCTTTTGGGACAATCATGTGCATTTTCGAGGTGGTGATTCTTTAATCGATGCCAATAAAAATTTATTGAAGCTTTTTATTGCAAACGGGATCACGACAGTTCGTGATGCTGGGGGTGATTTGACCCCAGCGGTAATGGTATGGAAAGCGGCCGTCGAAAAAGAAGAACTACTAGGGCCAACGATTTTTACTTCAGGTCCTAAACTCGACGGACCAAATGCTACTTGGGCAGGTTCTTTAGTGGTGGAAAATGACAACGACATTAAGAAAGCACTGGATTCCTTACAAAACATACCAACGGATTATGTAAAACTCTATGATAGCCGAATAAGTGCTGAGGCATATTTAAATACCATAAAGGAAGCTGAAAAAAAAGGAATTACTACATCTGGTCATATGCCATTTACTGTGGAATTAGATGAAGCTATAAATGCAGGTATAGATGGTATTGAACATCTCTATTATATCATGAAAGGCTGTTCTAGCAAAGAAGCCGAGATTACCGAGCAACTTCGAAAAAAGGAAATAGGTTTTTGGGAGGCTATGCCTGCTTTGCAAGCTTCCTATTCCGAGGCAGTAGCTGCAAATACTTTTGCTAAAATGAAAGAGAAGCAGGTGTACTCCATCCCTACCCTACATATTGGTAAAGTATTGAGTTATTTAGATGAAGTAGACCACTCACAAGATGATTATCTAAAGTATATGGGCAATGGCATTATAAAAACTTATGAAGGGCGAATTAACAGGGCGAAAAAATCAAGCCCTGAAACCATTCAAAAACGTAAAGACTTGGACTTGTTTTTTGGGCAATTGGCAAAAGCAATGTCCGATGTTGGTGTATCACTTTTAGCAGGTTCGGATAGTGGGGCATTTAACTCCTACACCTACCCTGGAATTTCTTTACATCAAGAATTAGAAGCAATGGTCGCTGTGGGCATTTCTCCGTTGCAAGCCTTGCAGAATTCAGCATACAAAGGATCTCAGTTTTTAAAAAAAGATAATGACTATGGCAGATTAATAGAAAATAATATTGCAGATATTGTATTGCTTAATGAAAATCCTTTAGAAGATATTACGCAAACCCGCAACCTTGCCTACGTTATTAAGGGGAATCAGATTTTGAACAAAAAAGAGCTTGAAGAACTCTTAGCTTCGGCTATAAATAAAAACTAATTATGAAAAAACTAGCACTTTCCATCTTAATATTAATGTTGGGCTCATGTGGTCAATCACAAAAAATGGTTAGTGAAACGGCTACTCTACTATCTAATGTACATATTGTAGACGTTGAGAATGGAACCATAATTAAAAATAAACATGTGGTAATTGATTCTGCAAAAGTTCAATTAATTCTTGATGAAGTTTTAAACGCAGACCAATACCAAAATGTAATTGATGGTAAGGGCGGATATTTAATTCCTGGTCTAGCAGAAATGCACGCCCATATTCCACCGCCAACCGCATCAAAGCAACGACTTGAAGAGGTGCTTTTTCTATACCTATCCAATGGCATTACTACCATAAGGGGAATGCTCGGCCATGAGACCCATTTAAAGCTCCGTGAGGACATTGCCAACGGAAAAGTACTAGGGCCACGGGTATTTACCTCTAGCCCTTCCCTAAACGGAAACTCTGTGACATCCAAAGAAGAGGCCATAGCTAAAGTAAGGGCCTATAAAGAAGCTGGTTTCGATTTTCTAAAAATCCACCCTGGTATCCAACGTGATGTTTTTGATCAAGTGGTCGCTACTGCCAACGAAGTAGGTATTCCCTTTGCGGGCCATGTTCCCGTAGATGTGGGTATTCGGCATGCTTTAGAAAGCAACTATGCTTCCATTGACCATATAGATGGTTTTTTAGAAGGTCTGGTCCCTGAATCTGAAAATGTGGACCCCACCGCCAATGGTTTTTTTGGGTACAATTTTACACCGCTGGCAGATACGGAGAAGATAGATGAGTTGGTTTCCCTTTCCAAAAAACATAAAGTTTGGATAGTACCTACACAAAGTCTTTTTGAACGTTGGTTCGCACCAATTACTGCTGATGAATTATTAAAGCAACCTGAAATGCAATACATGCCAAAGGCAACTTTGGAGAATTGGAAGCAGGTAAAAGAGCGTTACATGGCGGACAATAGTTTTTCTGCGGAGCAATGGCAGCAATTTGATAATATTAGAAAGCAACTGCTAGCGGCATTAAATAAAAACGGACATGGAATTTTATTGGGTTCCGATGCGCCGCAACTTTTTAACGTTCCAGGGTTTTCGATTCATCATGAGATTGATGGCATGTTGGGAGCGGGAATGACACCGCTGGAAATACTAAAATCTGGAACACTTAACCCGGCTATATTCTTTGATATGGAAGACACTTTTGGACAAGTAAAAGAAGGTTTAACAGCAGATTTGGTTTTGCTTGAGGCTAACCCCTTAGAGGATTTAAAAGCACTAAAAACAATACAAGCTGTGATTTTAAAAGGACAGCTTATCACTAAAACAGAAATCGAAGAACGGCTTGAAAAAATTGCTGAAAATGCTTTGAGATAACGGCCAAGTGTATGGGGCGGACGCAGCGATAGCAAGTCTGATCTCATATACATTGTTGTGCTTTCGTTACTTTTATTTATGCTGTTCTAATTCCTTTTTTAGTTCTATTAATCTTCTTTGAATGGAATTTACCATTGTAAGTTCTGAATACATGTTACCTGCAAGATAATTCAGGTTATTTATAAGTTCTGAATCCTTCAATAAGTCTGTTAAGACCGTTTTTGCTTCTTTTTCATCAATATCTATTTGACAATTTTCTTGAAGTTTAACAGATAAACTATTCCCTGTTTCTATTACAATGTCTCCACAATTGATTCTAATTTCTTCTTGAATGTTATTTGGCATTCTTCTTCTTAAATATTCTCTATAACTGTTTGGATAATTGGCTGTGTTTGAATTTGACCAATTTGATTCATAAAAGTTTATTAGCCTTGTTCTTAATTCGTAATTGCTTATGAGATTAATTTGCCCTGAATTTTTAAGTTCTTTATATGTTGAAGCCGGCTGTCTCGCATCAATATCCTGACTTGCTTGGTAAAAATCAATAAGACTTTGATTGGGCATATTAAGAGCCAAATCAGGGTTTAAGAAGTGTTGCTGTACTCTGTTAGTAAAATCCTTGACTTGCTTGTTATAGTGTATATAATTATCAATAAATGATATTTCTTCATTTATATCATCTAAAAGTCTCGTAATAAACAAACTTTCCAATTTGTTATTCTTTCTATTTTCATTCCAATTATTAATGGATAACGCAATTAAAATTCCAATAACGACAAGGATGATTTCTCCAATTGCGTAAATCAGATACTTGCTGAATTTATTTTCAGAAAGAAGTCTTTGTCTAATTTTTCTAAAGAATTTTATCATAGGTTAGTAGTTGGTTATAACCGAGCACAACGCCGCGCTATGTGCGACCGCTGGGTTAACAGTTTACAAGTTGTGGCTTAGGCGGCTAATTTTAAGGGAATATAGCAAAATCAAATCAACTATGTAGCGGACATTTGTCATGCTTATAGATTCGCTATATAGTTCGTCAAGAAGTCCGTGCTAGTGGATGTTGCCTTGTTGTATTTTGCGTTATTAGAATTAAAATAAACGTACAACCGAGCATAACGACCGATGAACACCCGTAAAATAAAAAGCAATAGTGAATAAACTATGGTATAGCGTGCTGATATGTTGCGTTAATAGCCTAGTGGTGATTTTAGCAAATGATCCCTTTATTCTCCGTATTAAGTGACCTAAAAAAGCGCAGTGATAATGTAGCAAATTTACACACGAAATTTTTGAAGTATAACAGATTTTATTTTTATAAAAATCACTTTAAATGAAGCACTTAAGTCGCTATTTTCATATATCTTGTTGGTAATAGTATTATTCTTTTTTATCAAAAAATTCAAAAGCCCTAATAATATTTTCGTCTTTAGTTAAATCTTTAAAATTATCTTTTTTAGAAATTTCAATATCAGGTGTAATGTATTCACGGTATTTATTTTCTTCATCTACTACATAAGATAGTGTAAGTGCTATTTTGTTATTAAATGGTAGTTCAAACATGTCATTACCTGTTAGAAGGCCATAAGTTGGTTCCCCTATAAAAATGACATCTTTCCTGTTTTTAAAAGCAACAGCTATATCTTCTCCAGCGCTACCCGTCATTTTACCAGTAATTAAGGCCACTGGTATTTTTAAATTTGGTTTTGAACGGACTTCAACTTTAGCCTTCAGACTATCATTAGAATAAAAAGTGCCATTTTCAAGTCTATTCGAGCCAATAATCTTTCCATGTGTATCCATTGAATTGTACACAACGCTATCTCCTAATAAATCATACAATGCAGTCAACATAACATAAGCGTTTCCTCCAATATTAAATCGTAAGTCTATAACCCAACCTTTAACACTTTCTTTATCCTTAAGGTGTATAATTGTATCATACATCTTTTGTGTTTTTAAATTCAAGGAATCCTGAGGTATATTAATCAGAAGCATTCCTGGCATATTTATATAACCTATGTTTTTCTTAATAAGTTTTACTTCAAATTCGTACCCAGAGTTGTCCTGTAACTTAGTAATAAAGTCTTCAGAAAAATCATCCGCATATAGCGCTTTGTTTAATGTGCTTTTATACGAACCTGTATCAGCAAATAATTCGCAATGATTGCAACCTATAGTGTCTAATAATTTAGGAACGGTATGTAAAGATTTTTCAAAACTTTCCGATTTAGTTGCATTATTAATAATGAAGGGTTTTATGGAGTTCCAATTTACCTCCTCACGTTTTAGGTATTTGGTCTCCAGTTTTTCGAATAAATCATTATAGAAAAATGTAATGCTATCCTTAACCGTATGCAGTTTATTTTGTCCTTGTATATTTAGTGTTATAAATAAAAAGCCAAGTAAGGTAATCCTAAGTATTGTTTTCATAAAAAAATTATTATTATGAAGACAAAACTAATTTAGGAATAGATTGTTTCTATTAAAAAAAGGCGGAAGAATGTCCATAAAAAAAATATTGGACGTATTATTTTTTAAGTGTTGACTTGTACTGAGAAGGTGTTAATCCGGTAAATTTCTTGAACACAGCATTAAAAGAAGATTTAGAACTAAAACCAGCATTTTCAGCGATAGCTACAAGGGTATATTTCTTTTGGTCATCGGATTGTAACTGTTTTTTTACTTTTTCTACTCTTTGTTGGTTGATATAATCAGAAAATGACATATCGAAAGTTTCGTGTATGTATAAAGACAATTCTTTTTCCGTTACATTTAATAAAGGGGCAAAGTCGGATACTTTTAAACTCTTGTTAGTAAATATTTCTTCTTTCGCTATATAATCTTCAAATTTATGAGCTAAAGAATGTGATGGTTTTGAGGTGTTATTGCTATGCTGCTTTAAGCTAAATTGGTTAAATAAGAATTGTGATTTTGTGAGAGATTCTAATCCAACCCAATAGATATATATGGTGTTTATGACCAAAATAATCAAGTAAAGTTGGCCATTATCTTGCAGGCCAGCAATAGTAACTAGAACTTGATGTATTAAATTTACTATTGTGAATGCTGTGAAGACATAAGAAAATTTTAGTAGCCAATTCCAATTTTTCCGAACCTTGCGTAAGCCCTTAATTTCTGTACTATTTCTTCTTAAGAAACGTATGCTAAAAAAGACTAATACAAGATTAAAAATTAAATATGCGAATTCATTGTAAACAAAAAAACCAGTTTTGTATACCTTAAAAAAAATATCTTTATCTATACCAGTATGAAGATTCACATACCAATACATTCTTAGAACACCATAAAATAAAGCTGGTAGAAATAAAAGATATTCTTTTTTAAGAATTGTGTTTTTATCCTTGAATACTTGGGATTTTATATAGAAATAAAATCCTACTCCAATTAGGTATTTATATGGAAACGGAAATGAACTTACCGGTATACCTGCAAACTTTTCTATACCAAGAATATGAAAAGCATAAATCAGATTAAAAAAAGATAGCGAAAAAAGAAACAAAGCATAAAAAATAAATGCTTTTTGGTTTTCCTTATTCTTAAAAAAGAAAAACAAGCATAATGCAAAGCCTTGTATGGCCCCAAAGAGAATGATACTATTTATTAATGAAATATTGATTTTCTAGTTAAGTTTATTGTTTTTCAATTTAATTTAGAAAAGAGTTGTTTTTTATCTCAGTTCTTTGTTGGCTTTAGTTTTTTGCAAATTCAATTAATGGATTAATATTTCCATTATCAGCTTGCTTAAGTGAATTTATATATTCTTTCCTTATTTCGTCAGCTCTGACCATATTCGATTGGTGCCACGTAAAAATCTCTTTCTTAAATATTGATTCCATTATTATATCTGCCATCATTCTTGAATGTCTTCCATTCCCATTGGGAAAACAATGAATAGAAACTATTCGATGTTTGAATCTGATTGCAATTTCTTCTGGCGAATAAGTTTTATTCTCAATCCAATATTTTGTATCCTCCAATAGATTTTTTAACTCTACTGCAATTTGGATCCATGGAATACCAATGTTTTTTTCAGTCCTTCTGAATTCACCTGCCCATTTCCATACATCTCCATACATTCGTTTATGCAGATTTTTGACAAATTTTTCTGTGAGTATTTTTTCGCGTTTCAAATTTGCATGAATAGTCCATTCAACCGCTTTTTCAATATTCAACTGTTCAAATTCGTCCAGTTCACCTTGAGTTGTAATTGTTTTTATTTTCAACCCTTCCTTTTCCTCTTCTTCTAATGGTGTTTGTCCGTCTTTGTAGTTGAATTCTAATCCCATAATGACCTTCTCATTTCTCGTTTTATTTCTTGAGCAAGTTCATTTATAGTTTTGGCTATCTTTTCATCTCCAATTCCCTGATCCTCTAGTTTCATATTTTGATTTGTCCGCAATACAATCTTTTGGGCCAGTTTCTCCGCTTTAATTTGTATTAAATCGTTGATGGTCCCATTTTTTGGGACCAGTGCATATACCAATTTTAAGTCCATTGCATTGGCTACATCTTTTAAGGAGTTGAGCGTTATCCCGCCGTTAGCTTCACTTTCTTCAATTCTTCTTACTCCTTGTCTTGTTATATTTAACTTGGTCCCAAGTTGAGCCATAGTCATGTTGAGTGTGGTCCGAATTGTATTAATCCATCCACGTTCTGGTACCAGGACTTTTCTAGATTCTGAGAATGGTTGTAGTTTTTGGTCCAATTGCTCAATTAGAAGTTTTTGCTTGCTCCTCATTTTATGTAAAAATTTGAGTTTACAAATAAAACTTTTTGTAAACATATATAGTTACAAATATATTAAAATGTAAATATATAAGTTTACATAAAACGAAAAAAGTAAACTTTAAAGTTTACTTTAGAGGATTGACTAAATTAAAGCTAACGGTGATGATAAGCGGAGGACGCAGCGATAGCGAGTCTTCTGTCTTATCTATTGTTGTGCTTTCGTTATTTTTCTTCGATTATTCTATCTATTTCAGTCATAGCTGACTCTAACTGTTTTAAATAATAAATCATTTGTTTATTATGATGAAATATGTCATCCAGAAATTCAGTTATTTGCTCAGATTTCATTTCACGGAATTTTCCAGTTCTTCTTTCATAGCTATATTTCTTACTTAAAAATGCCCATCTTTTATCTACTTCCGCACCATTTACAATTAGTCTTTTATAAGTTGTGTTGTATAGTTTCACTACTTTTTGTGCAAATTCATCGTTCTTGAAAAGAGTTATTAGGTTGCCAGAAACGGCCGATTCATAAGAGCCAGAAATTGGGTAAAATGTTGGTTGACTTATAAAGTATTCTTTGAAAAGAGAATCACACAATTTTCTATCATTTTCATAGAGCTTGAGCAAGTCATTATTGAGAATTTCGTAAGTCTCTGTTCTCGGTATATTATGCTCAATAACCTTTATAATATAATCCTTATCTTGTTTTAAGTCTTTATTTAGGCTTAAAGTAAATTGCTTTTCAGTATCAGTTAGCTTTCTTGATTCATTCCAATTATTAATCTGAAGCGCAATTAAAATTCCAATAACAACAAGGATAATTTCGCCAACTGCATAAATCAAATACTTACTGAATTTATTTTCAGAGAGTAGCTTCTGTCTAATTTTCCTAAAGAATTTTATCATTGGTTATTTTGGTTTATCCTAATGAAGCACAACAATTCGCTAAACGTACTAGTACGTTTATTTCTTATATATGTGTAATTTACATAATCAAAAACAACTGTTGTCTACTAAAGAAGAAAAATACTGGTCACAGCGTTACCAAGAAGAACGTACAGGTTGGAATATCGGTTATCCTTCTACACCGTTAAAATCCTATATTGACCAGTTAGCTGATAAGTACATAAAAATTCTAATCCCTGGAGCCGGTAATGCCTATGAAGCGGAATACCTATGGCAGCAAGGTTTTACCAATGTGTTTGTTATGGATATCTCTTCAATTCCTTTAAAAGCCTTTCAAAAACGAAATCCAGATTTCCCAAGTCAACAATTGCTGCAAGAAGACTTTTTCAATCATAAAAACCTATACGACCTCATCTTGGAGCAAACCTTCTTTTGTTCCTTTATCCCCACAGCTGAAAATCGCTTTGCCTATGCCAAGCACATGAACACACTTTTAAAACGATCAGGCAAATTAGTAGGCCTTTGGTTTGATATTCCGCTTACGGGAAATATGGAAAAACGTCCTTTTGGTGGTGATAAAGAGCTCTATCTAAAATACCTTGCCAAACATTTAGAAGTCAAAACTTTTGAAAAATGCTATAATTCCATTGCCCCGAGGCAAGGCAATGAACTGTTCGGAATTTTTACCAAGAACCAAGCATAAACCCAAGGTGTCAGGTCGAGCGGAGTCGAGACCTCTTTAGAGTATCTATCTTTAAAAGCTTCTCCATTTTGATTTATCTTGAGTAAAGTCAAAAAACTCGAAGTGACATTGCCCATATTTGTTGATACTTAAAGTACAAGTGCTAAGAATTTATATCGAACCCGCCTTATTTAAATTTTGGTTTTACTAAACCACCAACCCCAATTCCCACCTTATAAAAAATAAATAAGAACAAGCAAAAAAGGCTTCCAAATGCTATGGGGATTATGGCTCCAAAGGTAAATGAAGAACCTAAAACCCAACCTAACAAGTATTCTGCTTTATACAAGGGCTTAAAGAAGGCCAGAATAAATAAAGAACCCATTATATAGTCTATAATGTCAATCTCATTCATAAAACAGATAGCTATAGAGATTGCAACTAGTGCCGAAGCTAAAAATGACAAAACAACTTGCTGTAACTTCTCTTTACAATTTGGTCTATCAATTCTTTTATGTATTCGGTACAATAAAAAATAAGTGAAAAAGGGAAGCACTAAGCCTCCTATCCAATTGGGAATACCGGGCATGTCCTTGCTATGAAATAAATAGTGAGTAGGAATACCGCCATGGAAATAATCCCAAGCGATATGTCCCCAAACTAGAAATGTTGCTAGTACGGTAATTAAAATACGGCGATTTAGACCTAATTTAAGCGTCATGATTTTTCGGTTTTGATCGATTTGATATAGTAGACGTCAACTTTCCTTTTTCGTTACCAATTCTCCTCGAAAGTGTAAGTTTCTATTAACACCTTTTTAAGATATCACACTAGCCTTTTGGTTATCTTTAGGCGACTAATTCCAACTAATTCCGATAATGAAAAAATTACTACTTCTAGCCCTAGTTTTGGCTTCAACTTCTTTATTTGCCCAAGAATTTACAATGGACCTTGTTCAAGACCTAAAACCACGGAACATTGGCCCTGGCGGTATGAGTGGCCGTGTTACCGCAATTGATGTGGTTACGGAAAATCCAGATGTCATGTACGTAGGTACGGCCTCTGGTGGTCTTTGGAAATCTACTTCGGGCGGTATCAAATGGGATCCTATTTTTGACAAAGAACTTACTGCCTCAATCGGTGCCGTAGCTATACAACAATCCAATCCATCCGTAATTTGGGTAGGAACTGGTGAGGGTAATCCGCGTAACAGTTTAAATGGTGGTTTTGGGGTTTACAAGTCTTTGGATGGTGGTAAAACCTGGAAAGCCATGGGCTTGGAAAAAACCAGACATATTCATCGTGTGGTTATCGACCCTACAGACCCTAATACGGTTTATGTGGGTGCTATTGGTTCCCCTTGGGGCGTTCACCCAGAACGAGGGGTTTATAAAACTACGGATGGCGGCCAAACTTGGGAGAAAATTCTATTTGTAAACAATAAAACGGGGGTTGCAGATTTGGTAATGGACCCAACAAATCCGAATAAATTAATCGCGGCCATGTGGGAACATAAACGTGATCCATGGTTCTTTAAATCTGGTGGTGAAGGCGGTGGTCTGCATATGACGCACGATGGCGGTAAAACTTGGAAAAAACTGACTGATGAAGATGGCCTGCCAAAAGGCGAGTTAGGTCGTATAGGTATTACCATAGCTAAAAACAAGCCCAATATTGTGTATGCTTTGGTCGAAGCGAAAAAGAATGCCCTATACAAATCTGAAGACGGTGGTTTTAAATGGAAAAAAATCAATGACAAGAATGATATAGGCAATAGGCCTTTTTACTATTCAGATATTCATGTAGACCCAGAGAATGAAAACCGGGTGTTTTCGGTGTTTACTTACGTAAACGTTTCTGAAGATGGCGGCAAAAACTTTAAAGAGTTAATGCCGGCTTACGGCGTGGACAACGGGGTACACCCAGACCACCATGCCTGGTGGATTCACCCAGATAACGGGCAATTTATGATAGATGGTAACGATGGTGGTATGAATATCACCAAAGATGGCGGTAAAACATGGCGTTTTATTGGTAATCTTCCTGTCGCACAGTTTTATCACATTAATGTAGATAATGAATACCCCTACAATGTGTATGGAGGAATGCAAGATAACGGTTCTTGGAGAGGGCCTGCCTATGTTTGGAGAGCACAAGGTATTCGCAACAGCTACTGGCAGGAGATTGCCTTTGGCGATGGTTTTGATGTAGTACCAGATTTAGATGATAACCAATTTGGTTATGCTATGAGCCAGCAAGGATTTGTATCAAGATATGATTGGAAAACAGGTAACAACTATATTGTTCGCCCTACGCCACCAGATGCAGAAACGAAACTTCGTTTTAACTGGAATGCCGGTATTGGGCAAGACCCCTATGATAACAGCACAGTTTATTTTGGCAGTCAGTTCGTACACAAATCCACCGATAAAGGTTTGACATGGGAGGTTATTTCTCCAGATTTGACCACCAATGACCCAGAAAAACAAAAACAGAGCGAAAGTGGTGGACTAACAATGGATGCTACAGGTGCAGAAAACCATTGTACGATTCTAGTCATAGAACCTTCACCTGTTGAAAAAGATATGCTTTGGGTAGGTACCGATGATGGTCGTGTTCATGTAACTCAGAATGGAGGCGCCAACTGGGTCGATGTTACTAAAAATATTAAAGGGCTACCAGCAGGAAGTTGGATTCCTCAAATAAAAGCTTCCACCAAAAATAAAGGAGAGGCTTTACTCATTGCTAATGATTACCGTAGGTTCAACTATACACCTTACGCTTACAGAACTAGAGATTATGGTAAAACTTGGACTCGTATCGTTGATGCGAATGACGTGGAAAGCTATACCTTATCGATTGTTGAAGACCCTGTCAACTCGAACTTGGTGTTCTTGGGTACGGATGATGGTCTTTATATTTCTTTTGATGCCGGAAACAAATGGCAAAAGTGGACGGAAGGCTTCCCAACTGTTTCCACTAAAGATTTGGTGATTCAGCCACGAGAACATGATTTGGTGATTGGAACTTTTGGTCGTGCGGCATGGGTTCTAGACGATATTCGTCCTTTAAGAGCATTGGCATCCAACAAAAATATTTTACAAAAAGACATCAAACTATTTGATAGTCCAGATGGATATCTTGCAGCTTATCAGCAGCCTACTGGCAGCCGTTTTGGTGGAGATGCCCTATACAATGCCGAAAACAGAAAATATGGCGCTATGATTACCTATTACCTAAAACAAGGTAAAAAGGAAATGAAAAAAGACAAGAAAGAGGATGAAGGGGACGACCAGGAAAAAGAGAAAGAAACCCCCAGTAAAGCTGAGGGTGAAAAAGAACTGACCGGTGTTCAGAAAAAAGACTCCGTACAATTCGATTTTTACGATGGCACCCATTTAATAAGAACCCTCAAATATAAAACGCCTGAAAAAGCCGGATTCCATAGAATTTATTGGAATATGGACGAAAAAGGGCCGGACAGACCTGCACGAAAAATAAGTAAAAACAAACGTGAAAGAGGCGGAACCGAAGTGAAACCTGGTACTTATAAAGTAAAAGTGAGCTTTGGTGAAGCTACCGATTCTACAAGAGTCACCGTAAAGACCGACCCGAGACTTAATGTATCCTTGGCTTCCATAAATGAAGTTTACGAGCATAGTAAAAAGTTGGAAGGCTACACCCAAACGGCGGCAGATGCTGTAAAACAGTTGGTCAAGAACAAAGATTTGGCCAATAAATTCTCGAAGGAGATGAAAACTTTGGATAAGGACAAATACAAAGACCAAATAAAAGCTTCCGATGCTATTGTGAAAGCTATAGATTCTGTAGTCGCAATTTATATTGGTAAAGAAGATAAAAGACAGGGTATTACCCGCAATCCAGAAATCAACGTGATGCAGCGAATCGGTAATGCCAGTTTTTATGTAGGTACACGAAAATCTGGCCTTACAAAAACCGAAAAAGACCTTATTAAATACGCTGAAGATGATTTAAAATCCGCTTTGGATAAAACGAACTCCTTTTTCAATGAAAAATGGAAAGCCTATCGTGAATCGATAGAAGCACTAGACCTGTCACCGTTTAAGGAAACAGAAACATTTAGTTTGAATTAATTTATGAGAAAAGTATTCTTACCGCTTCTTTTATTGGCGACTCTTAGCGTAAACGCGCAGCAAACAGGTGAAAACAAAACCGGAATTTGGTATATGTATTTTGGCATGAATCAGATTGCCGAACGCTGGAGCCTACATACAGAAGCACAATTTCGTTATTATGAAACATCTGGCAATTTTAATCAGCTACTCCTTAGAACCGGGGCAAATTATCATATCAACCCAAACGCAATTGCAACTTTAGGTTATGCCTATATCGATACTGATCCCACGTTTGAAGAAAGCCCTAAAGATGCAAATGCCTTAGAACATCGAATTTTTCAGCAATTCATTCTAAAAAATAAAGTTTGGGAATTCCTTTTTGAACATCGTTATCGATTGGAACAACGTTTTATCTCACAAACGGACATTCTTAGTGACCCTGAGATAGATTTGGACAGAACAGAACATCGTGCGCGTTACCGTATTCAGGCAACCTTACCGCTTACAGATACTTTTTTCTTGAATTTCTATGATGAATTGTTTATCAATTTACAGGATAATTTGTTTGGTCAAAATCGCTTGTACGGTGCATTTGGTATTCATATCACAGAAAATAGTAGTATTCAGCTAGGTTGGCTTAGAAACCAATTCTCCAATGCGGTTTTTGACCGTTTTCAGATAGGATTCTTCTTTAATCCCGACCTACGTAAAAAATCAAAATCATGAATCTTCAAAAAGTAAGTTTTAAAAATAAAGCAGGGCAGTCATTAGTTGGTCGTTTAGAATTGCCTGCAGATAGACACCCTCATAATTTTGTGCTTTTTGCGCATTGCTTTACTTGTAACAAAAACTTGCTTGCAGTAAAAAATATCAGTAAATCTCTTACGTCTAACGGTTTTGGAGTATTGCGTTTTGATTTTACTGGTTTAGGAGAAAGTGATGGTGATTTTGCCGACACCAACTTTTCTGGCAATGTTGAAGATCTAATTGCCGCAGCCAACTTTTTAAAAGAAAATTATACCGCCCCTACCCTGCTCATTGGGCATTCTTTGGGTGGTGCGGCCGTTGTGTTTGCAGCTGGTGAAATTCCTTCAGTACAGGCCGTTACTACTGTTGGTGCCCCATCCAATCCTATACATGTAAAGCATCTTTTAAAAAGTGGTCTCGAAGAAATTAAAAAAGAAGGCGAAGCCGTGATCAATCTTGGAGGGCGAGATTTCAAAATAAAAAAGCAATTTGTAGATGATCTGGAAACTAAATCTTTACCTGAAACTGCTAAAAATTTAAGAAAGCCATTACTCGTTATGCACTCTCCGCAAGATGACACCGTGGGAATTAAAAATGCCGAAGAAATCTATATCGCCGCAAATCATCCTAAAAGTTTTGTCTCTTTAGACGGCGCCGACCATTTGTTGACAAGAAAAGAAGATTCGGCTTATGTGGGCGATGTCATTGCAGCATGGGCAAAAAGATACCTCAATTGCGATATTCCGGATAAAAGTTTAAAAACAAAACATCAAGTTGCGGCCAGTTTAGATGCCGAAGATGGTTTTACAACAAGACTTAAAGTAGGCAATCATTATATGACTGCAGATGAGCCAACCAGTTTTGGGGGCAATGATTTTGGGCCTTCACCATATGAATATGTCTCAGCTGGCCTTTCTGCATGCACCGTGATGACCATTCAGATGTACGCCAAACGAAAGGGTTGGCAAATTGATAACGTTGAAGTTCATACCTCTTATAGTAAATCTCATGCCCAAGATTGCGAAAATTGTGAAGACAGTACGGCAAAAATTGACACTTTTGAACGTGAAATTAAATTAACCGGAAATCTGGATGAAAGACAGAAAGCGAGAATCATGCAGATTGCCGATAAATGCCCCGTGCATAAAACACTTCATAGTGAAACTCAGGTGATAACCAAGCTCATTGCGTGATGCAAAGCCCTGTTTTTGAAATTTCAATAACCGGAAGTTTCTACTCATTATTACTTCCTGAGGATATTATTAAGCCTTTTCTAGAAAAAAACTTAAGAAGAGTAAAAGCAAAGGCGAGTTTTAAAGGCAAAGAATTTTGGTTTCATGGGGCCATTCAAAAAAGAAATGGTAAACATTACATGATGTTCGGCAAACGCTATCAAAAAGAATTAGGTGTCTTTCCTAATGATTATTTTGAGCTACAATTTTTTGAAGACACTTCTAAATATGGTGTTGAGCTTCCTGAAGAATTTGAAGCAGTAATGCTTAGTGATTATGAAGCCTATCAAATTTTTGAATCACTTACCGACGGCAGAAAGCGTGGTCTTATATACGCCATAGCGCGCTATAAAAATCAGCAGACCCGAATCGACAAAACCCTGCTTCTTTGTGAGAACCTCAAACGCGGTATTCGCGATCCTAGAGAAATGCTAAAATCTCTTTAAAAATACCCAAAGTTTCACAGTTTTATAGAATTAAGCTTTATATTCCAAGCTAATTAAAAAGCTAATTCATGACAAAATGTTTAAAAGCTTTCAGCCTTGTTTTTTTATTCGCTGTTAGCGCTTTCGCTCAAACCGATACCGGGTTACCGAACACTACCATTCCTGAAGGTAATATACCGACCAATCCTAATGTAAAAGTTGGTAAACTTGATAACGGTTTAACTTACTATATCAGAAATAACGGCAAACCCGAAGATAAAGTAGAATTACGTTTAGCTGTAAATGCAGGTTCTATTATGGAGACGGACCGTCAATTAGGTTTGGCTCATTTCATGGAGCATATGAATTTTAATGGCACTAAGAATTTTGAAAAAAACGACTTGGTAGATTACCTACAAAGTATCGGTGTAAAGTTTGGTGCAGATTTGAATGCCTATACCAGTTTTGATGAAACGGTATATATTTTGCCTATCCCAAGTGATGACCCTGAGAAACTTGAAAAAGGTTTTCAAATTCTAGAAGATTGGGCACATAACACCACTTTATCTGAAGAAGCCATAGATGGTGAACGAGGTGTTGTTTTAGAAGAGTTACGCCTTAGATTGGGTGCCAATGAGCGCATGCAACGCGTTACGCTACCTAAGATGATGTATGGTTCTAAATATGCAGACCGACTGCCTATTGGCACCAAAGAAAATCTAGAGAATTTTTCTTATGATGATGTTCGTGATTATTACAATACGTGGTATCGCCCTGATTTAATGGCTGTTGTTGCCGTTGGAGATTTGGATGTCGCTACCATGGAACAAAAAATAAAAGACCATTTTTCTGGAATTTCGAAAGCAAAAAACCCTGTAAAGAGAGAAGCTTATGAGCTACCCAACCATGAAGAGACTTTTATTGCCATTGCATCTGATAAAGAAGCGGCTTTCAGTCGCGTTCAGGTAATGTACAAAGATAGGTATGAAGCTCCTGAGGTTAAAACGGTTAGTGATTACCGAGAATCCCTGGTGAAAAATCTATTTTCAACGCTTATTAACAACCGCTTGAACGAATTGAGAAATAGTGCAAATCCACCTTTTGTTTTTGGTTTTTCATATTATGGAGGAACCTTCGCCAGAACTAAAAATGCATATCAATCCATAGCTAATACAAGTCCTGACGGACAACTTAAAGGCCTCCGTGCTATTTTAGAAGAAAATGAGAGAGTTAAACGTTTCGGATTTCAAGAAGGAGAATTCGATCGTGCAAAAAAGAGTCTTTTAGCCCGTCTAGAAAAACAATTTAATGATAGGGATAAACAAGAAAGCGGTAGAATAGTCGGGTCTTATGTAAGCAACTATTTAGATAATACACCGATACCTGGTATCGAGTGGTCTTTTGATATGACCAAAAAATTACTTCCTACTATAAAATTGGAAGAAATAGGGGCTTTGATCAATGACTTTTTACATGATGACAACCGGGTCATTATTTTAACAGGCCCAGAAAAAGAAGGCTTAAAACAAGTAACCGAAGAAGAAGTAAAGGCGCTTTTAAATGAAATTCAAACTGCCGACATCAAAGGTTACGAAGATGAGGCGGTAAGAAATGAGTTAATTGAAAAAATGCCGACTCCAGGTGCAATTTCAAAAACAACCCAGAATGAAAAATTAGGAACTACAACACTTGTTCTTAGCAATGGCGCTACCCTAACCTATAAGAAAACCGATTTTAAAAATGATGAAGTGCTATTTAGAGCTTATAGTCCGGGGGGTACAAGTTTGTACTCCGATGAAGACTTTTTAGCAACTTCTTTCGCAAACGGTGGACTTTCTCAAGCAGGTATTGGCGGTTTATCTTTAACCGACATCAATAAATTCATGAGTGGTAAGATTGCCAGTGTTTCACCCTCTATTGGAAGTTTTAGTGAAAATTTTAGAGGTTCAGCTGCACCTAAAGACCTAGAAACCTTATTTCAAATGGTTCATCTATACTTTACTGCTTTAAATAAAGATGATGAAGCCTATAACTCCTTTATTACGAAGCAAAAGAGCTTTTTAGGTAACCTTATGGCCAATCCACAGTTCTATTTTCAAGATCAAATCGGTAAAATCAGAAATGAAGGAAATTCTAGGTATACCGGTTTCCCTAATGCTGAAAAAATGGATGCAGCCGACTATGATTTGGCCTATAAAAAATATCAAGAACGCTTTGCAGATGCTGGAGATTTCCATTATTTCTTAGTAGGTAATGTAGCTGAAGCTCAAGTAGCCGATTTTGCCAAAAAATATTTGGCTTCTTTACCTGGCACGAACAGTAATGAAAAATTTGTTCCAACAAAGTTCAGAAGAAAAGATGCATTTCAAAAACACATTGTAAACCGAGGTAAAGACCCTAAAAGTAATGTGTCTATCGTTTGGGAAGAAGAGATTCCTCATGATGGTAAAACAGCTTTGGCCGTTGCTGCCCTAGGTGAAGTATTAACCATTAAGTTGGTAGAGAAATTACGTGAAGAAGAAGGTGGTGTTTATGGTGTTGGTGCGCGGGGTAGTTTGAGTAAAATATCCTTCTCAAATCTAACCTTTAGTATTTCATTCCCATGTGGCCCTGAAAATGTAGACAAACTTGTGGCCGCAGCCTTGGCCGAAGTGGAAAAGATCAAGAATGAAGGGGTTTCCGATGAGGATATGGCAAAAGTTAAGGAGACCTATCTAGTGCAACGCAAAGAGGCCATTAAAACCAACAAGTTTTGGTTAGATAATCTCTTAACCGCTCACCAAGAAAATAGAGACCCAAATGCTATGCTATCTTATGAGGACAAAGTAAAAAAGCTGAAACCAAGTGATTTACAAAAAGTTGCTAAAACTTACCTTGATGAAAATTATTTCTTGGGCATCTTAATGCCTGAAGAAGCAAAATAAAAGCGGTCATTGTACTGTAAAAAGACCATCTATCGATGGTCTTTTTTTATTCTAAATACACCTAGATGCTATGAAAACTATGGACACTCTCGATATATTCTGTAAATTAGTGCCAAACCTATAAAACGTTTACGATGAAAAATATAAAACTAGCCACACTAGTACTTTTGATAACAGTATCATACCAATGTAAAGATTTCAAAAAAGGATATGAAGATGGAAAAAAGGCAGCGGAAGAATCTGCAGCAGCTAAGGAAGCAATGAAAGAGGTTACCGAAGAAGTGAATACTATTAAATTCACGATGGAACCTAAAAATGATAGCGGTATTAGCGGAGAAGTCACCTTTACCGAAGAAAATGGTGAGGTGAAAATGATGGCCTCCCTTTCAGGTCTAACCGAAGGTGAACATGCGATACATATTCACGAAAAAGCGGATTGCTCCTCAGCTGACGGAAAGTCCACAGGAGGACATTGGAATCCGACTTTTCAACCTCATGCAGCATGGGGATCCGAAGGCGGATACCACAAAGGCGATATCGGAAATTTTGACGCTGATGCGGAAGGAAACGCCAGTATCGAATTTGAAACTAGCGAATGGTGCATTGGATGTGATGATGAAACCAAAAATATTGTTGGCAAAGCGGTAATTGTACACCAAGGTGTAGATGATTTTACCTCGCAGCCCAGTGGCGCAGCCGGTGCAAGAGTTGCATGTACCGGTATTATCCAATAAAAAAGAGCATAGAAAGCGTTTAAAAAAGGCTTCCATAAAGGAAGCCTTTTTTATATTTGTGAAGCAACACTATGGATCTGGATTTACTCATACAAAAATTTCAAAATAAAGAAGTCCCGGCTTTTGAAAAATTGTATGCGATGTACTCAGAAAACATATTGGGAGTCATCAATACCATAGTACAAGAACCTGAAAGAGCCCAAGAAATATGTCAAGATGTGTTTATGAAAATCTGGGACAAATCGGATACATATAATGCATCAAAAGGGCGTTTTTTTACATGGATATTAAATATAGCACGTAACGCCGCTATCGACGAAGTGCGTTCTAAATCCTTTAAGCAGCAAAAGAGAAACCTAAGCACAGATTACTTCGTAGATATTTTAGAGGGCAGTGAAGATTTAAATAGTAAAATGGATACTATCGGCTTAAAAAGTTTACTGCAGAATCTTAAGAAGAAGTGCGTTCAAATCATAAGTTTACTGTATTTTCAAGGGTTGACCCAAAAGGAGGCCGCTGAAGAATTAGATATTCCAATTGGAACGGTAAAAACACGTAATAGAAGTTGTATTTCTCAGATACGAGAAAATATGAACAAATAAAATGGATATAGAAAAGTACATTGCATCAGGTATCTTGGAACTTTATGTTGCAGGCTCACTCTCTGAGGAAGAAAACCTAGAGGTGCATGCTAACGTGCAAAACTATCCAGAAATTAAAGCTGAAGTAGAAGCCATTGAGGCTTCAATTCTTGAGGTAACAAGAAAACTATCTCCTGGTCTTTCGAATACCGGTTTTGACGCTATTAGATCAGACATTGAAAAAGTAATACCCATAGCCCCTAAAGAAGAGTCAACAAAACCTTGGGCAAGCTATTTGGGCTGGGCAGCTTCGTTGATTTTTGCCCTAGGTTTAATTTGGATGTATCTCGAAAATGATAAACTCAAATCGGAAATTGAAATTACCAATCAACAAAAGCAAACTTTAGAAGAGCAAATCATAGAAGCCAGAGAAGAAGTAGCAGGAACTTCAACTATGCTTGAGGAACTTAGAGATAAAAATGTTACTGTTGTTAGTCTAGGCGGCCAAGCAGCATCACCAACATCTTTTGCAAAAGCATACTGGAACACGGAAGAACAAAAAGTATATATAGATGCCCAGGGCTTACCTGAACCGCCGCCAGGATTCACCTATCAAGTTTGGTCTTTAAAATTAAATCCTCTAACGCCGACCAGTGTCGGTTTGTTAGCTGATTTTTCCGATAATACTGCTCGTGTTTTTGAACTGCCCAACAATAATGATACAGAGGCATTCGGTATAACCCTAGAACCAGAAGGCGGAAGCGAATCTCCAACCTTAGAACAACTTTATACCTTGGGGGCAGTAGCCTCTTAACGATGAACTTAGCTCAAAAAAAACCAGCTTTACTTTTAATCGATATTCAAAAAGGATTCGAAAATGAAGCCCATTGGGGCGGAAACCGAAATAATAGAGATGCTGAAGAAAAATGTGCTTTGCTACTTGAAAAATGGCGTAGTCTCAAACTACCTGTATTTCATGTAATGCATGGCTCTCAAGATTCTAACTCCCCCTTACACCCTACCAAGCCAGGCTTTGAGTTACATGATTTGATAAAACCAAATCAAGATGAACCGCTTATTGTCAAAGATGTAAATAGTGCTTTCATTGGAACGGATCTAGAGGACCAATTGAAGGAAAAAAATATTTCTACCTTAGTTATCGCTGGATTAACAACAAATCATTGCATTTCTACCACAACCCGCATGGCCGGAAATTTAGATTTTAAAACGTATTTAGTTTCAGATGCCACCGCAACTTTTGATAGAATTGGGTTGAATGGTGAAGTTTTCGATGCAGAGCTCATACATCAAACTGCACTGGCAAGTCTCAATGAAGAATTTGCAACGGTCGTAACTATGAATACGCTTCTAAACGATTTGTAGCAATATGTTTCTCTACAGCGCAGAAAATAAAAATCCAATTAATAATTTTTAGTATTTTTCAGCCATGGATATAAAGAAAATTTTTGGCACAGTTTTGACACTGGCAGGTATAGGCGGTTTAATTTACACTGCCATTTTATACGGAAACGGAAGTGAGAATACGAGAGCGATGGTGATTTATGGAATTTTAGGGGCTTTGTTCTTCTTTTCAGGAATAGGTTTGATCAGAAATACTTCTAAAAGCAGCTAACCTATAAATCCTTTTTTTTGCGATGAATTCGCATTGCTTTTACAATCCAATTTGGTAAGGGTTTTCCGAGCGTTCTATGCCTTAGATTGATAAAAATTCCAAGTTTTTTACAAATAGGAACTTTATGGGTTTCGACCACTTCTATCAATGTGCCATCGGGGTCTTCGATATAACCGAAACGTCCGGCAGCCTCACCCATATCAAAGCTATTGGCGCTATCTACCGTAAAAGGGTATCCAAGACCTTCTGACTTCTTTTTGAGCTCATTCATACCCGAAACGTCGAAACACAGATGAATATAGCCTAAATCGCCCCACAATCTGTTCTTATATATTTTGTTGGGCCCTCGCTCTAAACATGATATTAATTCTAATTGAAAAGGCCCTAAAAGCTTTCCAAAACCTCCTACCCTTGTTGTATTGCGGGCAAGCAATACCCTCCTAAATTTTTGTGTACCTCCTGGAAGGTTTTCAAACTCTTTAAAAACACCGATCTCATCGAAAGCAATAGCATCTAAACCAAAAAGTGTTTGGTAAAACTTTATTGACTTTTGCATGTCAGAAACTCCTATCACGGCACCCATAACACCTCCTTTTCCATCGCTACCTTTAGAAAACGCATAAGAATCTTTGACCACTTGTATCCAATTGCCCCAAGAATCTTTGGTATAATTAGTCTCAGAAATGTTTGCGCTACGCAGTTTCATCATATTGATACCTAAATCTCCCAATCTAAAATCGGAAACCTGGGCCAAAGGCTTTCTATTTGTAAATTGCCATAATTCTAGACCGCCTCCGCCCCGCATATTCATAGCAAGTAAAGCGTAACGTTGCATAACCTCATCATTGGTATATTGTGCCATTAACTTAGCTTCTGACCTATCTTCAAAGACCAGAAGGTCAAAACCATAGTTGTTTTTATACCAATTGAATGCTTGTTTAGCATTGGCCACCCCAATTCCAATCTGCTGAATTCCGTTTATGATATAGTTCAAATTTTCTGAGGCTTATGTTGATAGGGCAAACGTAATAGTCTATTGTGCAATCTTTTAAGCTTTTCGGGTGCCAAACCCAATCTAAAAAGAAGCACGAGTAAAAAGTTGGTGAGATTTACTCTTAAGTATGAATTATTCTGGTATTTTCTTGAAGAAACCACCAAGTCATTTTTCACGATTCTATATGGAACTTGTAGGGTTTTCATTCTTTTAAAGAATTCAAAGTCTTCCATAAGCACCTGCTTTTCGTTAAAACCACCTAGGGTTTCAAAAACGGATTTTTTAATAAATAGACACTGGTCGCCGCCGCCGGTAAATATGCTTTCTTTAGAGGTAAAAGAAGCATTTAAATTTAAAAAGAAGCTTTCTTTATCAAACTTATATGAGAAAAATCCCGCATCGTTTCCATTTTCAATGGTTCGTTTAATGTCAGAGAAAAAATCTATCGGAGGTTTTACATCCGCATGTAAAAAAACCAAGATTTCTCCTTTTGCCAAAGCGGCCCCTTTATTCATTTGAACGGCTCGACCTTTTTTTTCGCAACAGAGATATTTTACCATTTCAAAACCCGATATCGCTTGAGAATCATCGGCGTTATCCTTTGATAAACAGACCAAAACCTCAACATTAAACCCTGCTGCCAGTTGTGATAATTTAGGCAATAATGCTTCTAAATTAACCTTTTCGTTATGTGCAGGAACAATTACACTGATCATTGTTAAGAATGCTTTGAACTATTTACGTAATTTAGGTATTTAAGGTTTGAAAAAGAAAAAGTGAAAGATTGGTACATATTTAACGACAAAACCTTAGCTAAGAAATTTCCGTAGATATTAGCGAATCTAACAAGAAATAAAATGAAAAATAACGTAATCTTTCTACTTTTTTTAGTCATACTAAGCTGCTGTAAGGTTAAGGAGGCTCCCCTTAAAAATTCTGGCATAAAAACCACAGATTTTAACAAGCTATCAGAGCAGTTTCTAGAATTTGCTCGAGACGGAAAAGATACCAAGGGTATTCAAGAGCAATTGGCCACGACCACTTTAAAAGAATTAAGTGATGCTTTAAAAACGGATGAACAAAAATTTGCCTTTTGGATAAACATTTACAACGCTTACATACAGGTGATTCTTAAAGAAAACCCTGAATTTTATAATGACCGTAGAGATTTCTTTTCTAAAGAACAGATTACAATTGCGGGTGAAACCGTGGCTTTTGCCAAAATTGAACACGGAATCATCAGAAAATCGCAATGGGAGCTGGGCCTCGGCTATTTTAGAACTTGGTTTCCCGATAAGTTTGAACGAAAATTACGCGTCAACAAACGTGATTACCGCATTCACTTTGCACTTAATTGCGGAGCAAAGGATTGTCCGCCGGTAGCTATTTACACCCCAAAGCGAATTAAAGAACAATTGGAAAAAGGTACCGAGATGTATTTAAAAAGAACCTCCAATTATGATGCGTCTAAAAATGAAGTTGGTGTAACTTCTTTATTTAGCTGGTTTAGAGGAGATTTTGGCGGTAAAAACGGTGTCAAAAAAATATTGAAAGAACAAGGTATTATTAAAGATACCAAAGGAGTAGACTTATCGTATAAGAACTATGATTGGACCTTGGACCTAGATAATTTTATTGATCTTTAAACTAAAAAGCTTCTCGTATCGTAAAATAAAGATTTCCACCTTCTGCGGTATATCCGTAATCCACACGAATACGTATACCGTCTTTTTTGTTTATAATGTATCGAAGCCCCAAACCGGCCGCATTGCGATATCTTGAAGCGAACAAATCGCTGAAGTTCGAAGCTACCGTTCCTGTAGAGCCGAAAACGGCTCCTCCAAATCTTCCCGAGATAGGAAAACGATATTCCAACACCGTACTAAGCTCGGCATTGTCTTGATAACGTCTATCATTAAAGCCTCTTGTGCGGTTAGAGCCTAAGTAATTAAGATTAAAAAAAGGGGTTCCTTCTCCGTTATTCGCAATGAAAAGATTAGCCGCTAAAATATGTTTCCCTTTAACAGTTTTATAGAATCTATTATCTAAACTAAATTTGAAATACGAGAAAGAAGAGCCCAAAAACCTCGCTGCAGAAAACACACTACCCTGAATAAAAAAACCTTTGGTCGGATAAAAAATATTATCGCGAGAATCATAAAAAGCTTGAACACCAATATTCGATACAGTACCTCCCCCCTCTTTGCCGATAACGTCTGAAGCCTCTAAAATTCCGCCTTCAGTAATACCTAAATTTGAGAAGATATCAAGCTCATAACCTACGCCTAAGGATATATTTGGCAAAACTTCTTTGAGAATAGAAAATCGAAATCTGGGAAAAGTTACGTCGTAAGTATCAAAATCCGCTTCGTCGGAGTTTATACCTACCCCATAAAAATTATAGAAATATTTATAAAAACCAAGTTCACCAACAATACGCCATTTCTCATCATCCCAATACAATTCATAGGGTGCAAAGACAAGCAACTGATTTTTTGTAGTATAGCTTACACCTAATTGAGCCGATGATGGCCTGCTCGTTTCAAGTTCATCTTTAAATCGAAAAGTGGCAATACCAAGTCCGCCGAAACCTAGACCTGTTTCCGGCAGATAAAAGACTACGGGTAGTGCGGTAAGATTAAAATTCTTGATTGAATCTTGTTTGACACCTTGGGTATTCGTCTGACCAAAAATAGCGGTGCCGAATAGAACAAAAATTAAAGTCAAAATACCTAAAGTATAGCTGCGCATTTTTACAAGGTACATATCTCAGGTCAAGTACTAAAATTAGAACCTAAAAAGCTCTCCGACAATATCGGAGAGCTACTTAAAAACAACTAAACATCCTACAATCGGATATCTTATAAACTTAAAATTTCATTTTTAGATGCCGGACCCAACTCGTATACAGCCCCTAAAAGTTCTTGCTTTAAGGCGTCTACCTTTTCTAACTTATTGTTAGCCTTATAAATTTCGGCGGCCTTATATAAAATGGCCGGTTCAAAGGTTTTGCCTTTTATGCGATTCTCCACAACCTCTAAGGCAGCCTGATATTTGCCCATTTTATAATATGTTTGGGCCAAAAGGCCATAAGCCTCGGGAGTTGGTCTATTCATTACTTCTTTTAAGGCCAGGTTTAATGCTTTTTCATACTGCTCTGTATGGTTTAGGTAAAACTCTACTTGATAAGCATTATACATATCCCCATAAGCATGTGCTTCTGATTTAATAGCCGTGTAATATTTATCCATATTTTCTATTACGGCCACTTCATTATTCATGAATTCGGAAATTTCTGCCTTCAATAAATAATAATCTGGAGCATTATAATTTTCCGTAACGGCATCCAAAATGCGAAGTGCTTCTTTTCCATTTTTCTCATAGGAAAAGACAATCCAAGCGATACCTTTTTTAGCATATGCATTTTGGGGGTCGAGCTCTAATGTTTTTAGATAATAATTATAGGAGTCTTTTATTCTACCTGCATGACCATAATAATCAGCAATATTGCTATATGACCAAAGTAGAAGTGTTTTGTTTTTAGATGATTCTGCTTTTGCCATAGCCTTTTCCATGAATGTGATGGTCGTATCAAGGTTTCCCTTGTAATCGTTCCATTTTGCAATTCGGATAAGGTATCCAAAGCTGGACATGTCTTTAATACTGTCTAGATAGGCTTCCGCTTTTTTGTAGTTGCCCAGTTCCATATGAACATCAAAAAGTAGGCTTTGTGTTTCCGTTTTTCCTCCACCGATATTTGAAGCCTCTTCAGCAAGTGTGAGTGCCTCCTTAAAACGGTGTTGTGAAATATAATTGCGTGCTAAAGCTCTTCGATACCCCGCTTTATTCATATTAGCGATTTCAACGGCTTTCACTAAAGCTTTTTCGGCTTTCTTTAAATACGTAATTTCACCTGTTTTTTTAAAGAAACGATTGTATTCGCCCGCAATGTTAGGGAAACTTAATAATTGAACACTGTCCGGTTTTATCTTTGAATTCCATAATTCAAAATGTTTTGAAGTTGTTTCCACTTGGTGAGGAGACAAATAGACCTCGTAGTCTTTTGAATTGGTCGCAAATTTTGTATTTGTAACGTTGCAAGAAACGATAAGCAGAACAGCTATACTATAAACTATGTTTTTCATTGTAGTGATTTTAGTTGTTAAAAAAGAAGGAGAGCTTTTTAAAACTCCCCTTCTACCTCCTTTTCATAGCATACATCATCTTACTCAGGAGACCCTATATAAGGGAATGTAGTAGTAATATTATCTGCGGTGAGCCCAACGCCATCGGTGACTAACTGTGGTAAACCTCCTTCGCCATTAAAACGTGCACCGTCGCGACCTCCAAAAAGAAGAATAAGCGAAATATCAATCACATCATCTTGTAATTTTCTGCCGGTAAAACCAACAGGTACGCTGCCATCAAAATAAACCGTTTGTGCATCCGGGGCGACTTCTAAAACATCGCTAGCAAGTACACTGGTTAATATTTCCGCGGTCACATCAAAACCAAGAATACCACTTAAAATATTAGGTTCATAGTCTACATCTTCTGCTGTTAGCCCTAACGCAATGGCATAGGCATCATGTAATGCCTCTAAACGTTCTTGGTATGCCATTTGAAAAGCAGCTCCCTGATTTGCCGGAATTGAAATATTGTGTGCATCCTTTGCATCACCGTCGGCACCTAACACCGTATTGATACCCGGACGGCCCATATGATCCACTTGAGCAAATGTTCCTGAAAAATCTGGCCCTACCATCATGTCGTCATCCATCATCATATCATCATCATTATTGCAACTTACCACTACAAAGGACAGTAATAACCCTACAAATATGTGTTTTATACTATTTAATTTCATGTTCTTAGTTTTTAGATTGTAATTACTGTTTTCTGTTTGTCGTTATCCAAGTTTTATAAACTGGCAGCCCTATTACATTGGTCCCAGTAGCCTCACCTATCATGCTATTCGGTATTTCAATTGCAATGGACATTGTATTTGCGCCGTCAAAAGTATCTTCCCCCGGCACATTAAAACCACTATTATCCATAGGGCTAGGAGCTAAAACCTCATTAAAACGGAAAAAGTCGAAAAAGAAAGGATCTTGTCGTGGACCTGCAAAAAGCGATACACCTTCTGAGGTCGTTTCTGTTATAGCCGAAGTAGCAGAGATTTCGACATCGCCTAGAGGGCTGTCTACTAAAACTTGACTATTTAGCCCCGTTTGATCAGGGGTAATAGGGCCAAAGAAATACATTCTTCCGTCGCGAGGAATAGCCTGTATAACCATGTCTTCGGTAAGATCACCATCTAAATCAATGTTTATTTCTGTTAAAACATCTTCGTCAAATGTTCCATAAGCCAATCCATCCACAACATTAGACTGCAGGTCAACTATAAAAACTGTATTATCTGAGCCCATAGTAGGCTCAAACGCAAAATAGTCCGCGATATCGGCTGTTGTTCCCATACTAGCCGGTGCGTCAATGTGGTCTGCAGCAATAAAAATGCCCGTTGCGAGGGCCAACAGCCCAAAACCAGTGAAAAACTTAGTTGTTTTTTTCATTTCTTATAATTGTTTGAAGATTAATACAACCCTACCTACGGGACATCACAGTTAGGGGTTTGGTTTAATATGTTAAAATTGTCTTAATGAAAATTCTAGCTGAGAATCATATACTTTGTATAGAAGTGTAGGTGAAGTCCTATATTTTCATTTTCTTTGAGTTTTAATTAACCTACCTTATGAACCCTTCAGCCTCAGGATGGATTTCTAAATTTGGCTCTTTAGCAGATGAATACTCCAAAGCTTACAAAGATTTTGATGCCCTTTATGATGACCTTTTATTAAACGGGTTTATTTATGGTGTGCATTTGGCCGTACCTTCATTTATAGAAACGGAGCATAAATTATCTGAAGACGAAGTAGCAAAAATCAATCTGTTATCCGCGCTATACTGCTCCTATCGCTTTGATACGGGTAACATTAATTTTGAAGAGTTTGTAAATACGGTATTTAGCTATTACAATACCCTAGACCTAGGCAAAATTTCTTTTTTAAATAAAATACTTACCGGAAGTAAGACAGATGCTCAGTTAGAGCAATTGATAGATTCAAGAATCTATTTGAATGGCAATATATTTAACAGAGCATTCGGAAATAGCATCACCAATTCACTGCTTTTTATAGATGTTTTGTTATTTAGGGCCTATCTATCGGATAAAACCAATTTGATTCGGCACGCGCAACTGTTGGAATATGTGACCGTAAATATCGCTTATCAGGCCTTGAATTCTAAGAAAACGCGTAAGTCAGATGAAAAACTAATTCAACTTCTTGCTTCTTCATTAACTTATGTTGATATCGAAAATGCAAATTTTGATAATAACCATCTAAACATTCTTTACACCAACTTTACTTTCTGCGAAAAAAAATACCTGCTCGATATCGCTTGCCTGACCGTTTGGGAAGACCACTCATTAGATTATACCGAATCGGAGTACATAGACCGTCTTGGGAAGGACCTAAATCATGAAGAAAACACCATCAAAAATGCATTAAAAAATGTGCGGATTTTCTTTGAAGAAAATTTTGAAAAAATACCCTATTTAAAGGACACCAATCTAGCCTCTAAATTCTACGATGGAATGACGAAAAATGTCAGTAAAATAATTCTAAGAAATAGTAAAAGATTAAAGAAAGAATTGTCTGAAAGTAAAGAATTGGTTTTATTATTGACAAAAGCTACCACTAAGGAATTAAATGAAGAGGAGCGAAAAAAAATACAATTACAATTACTGGATATTTTTAAATCTATTCCCTCATTAGCTATTTTTATATTGCCCGGAGGAGCCGTTTTATTGCCTATCTTTATAAAATTAATACCGAAGTTATTGCCCTCTGCATTTGATGACAATCGTATTGATGAAAAGTAGCAAAAATCTCAAAAAAAGCTACTATAAGAAAAATCTATTGATAGATTTAATCTATTTTAAATCAATATTTTAAACACTATTATTCTAACCAAAGCTTAAAATCTTTGACACGCTCTCTACTAACGATGATTTCTTGCTCTTTAAAGTGGTTCAGCTTGATTTGAAGCCTTGAATTGGTGTACGAAATAATGTCATTAATGTGATTAATGTTCACATAGAATTTTCGGCTTACTCTAAAAAATATTTTTGGGGCCAGCTCTTCTTCCAAATTCTCTAAAGTAGTATCCAACAAATAATTTCTACCATCTATAGTTGCGGCATAAGTACCTTTGTTCTCGCTGTAAAAACATTCCACCTCATCTGCGTTAATGATTTTTAAGTGCTGCCCTACCCTAGCCGTAAATCGTTTTTTATACTCCCTTTCCAAGGGGTTTACAAGTAGCTTTTTTATATCTTCAAAATCTACTGAAATTCTATCTTTTTCAGGCTTAAAATCACGGTACTTTTTTACCGCTTTTTCTAGGTCTTCATCATCAATGGGTTTTAACAAATAATCAATGCTATTTAACTTAAAAGCTTGTAGTGCATATTCATCAAAAGCGGTAGTAAATATGATGGCACTTTTAACCTCGATAACATCAAAAATTTCAAATGAAAGCCCATCTGAAAGTTGAATGTCCAAAAATATCAGTTCGGGGTGTTCATTGTTTTGAAACCACTCGATAGATTCTTCTACCGAATGCAACATTGTAGAAACCTGAACATCAAGTTCGGCCAATAGCCTGCCCAATCTTCTTGCCGCGGGTTTTTCGTCTTCTATTACAATTACGTTCATTATAGCTTTCTATTGGTTTGCTAAACATTAAATATAGCGCATTAACGATATCTTTCCGTTTTCTCTTTATCTTTTTTAATAAATTTCTGGATTTGCCTTTCTTCCCACCTTTTAAACGGACTATTCATAAAAACATAAGCTGCATGTATCAGCACAACTACACCCCATATAATCGGAGTTCCAAAGAGGTTCCAATTGATCCATTCTAAAAACTCTGGATTGCCTAGCGCCTCTTTGCTTAAAAGAACGAATGTCACCCTGCCCGAAAGTATAAGCAGCATGGCACTTACAAGAATATAAGCCGTTAGATGTTTATAAAACGATTTTAGTTTTCTCACCCTCTCTTTTGCTCTAATGAGAGGACTAATTGGTTGTTTATTTTCAGTTGTCATTTTGTGAATTTATCAGCTTCTTCCTTATCTTTTTCTATATACTTTTCTATCTGGCGTTGCTCCCAATCCTTATTGAAAAAAGGATTTAACCTAAACACCTTTGAAGCATGAAAAAACAAGCCTATACCCCAGAAAAACAAGGTGAAAAAATGTTCAATCTGCCAGAAACCGCTGCCATTGTATCCACTTTGTATAAAAATATTTACTAAAATAAAAGCATTGATTACCGTGTAAATTGTGGCATGTATATAAAATCCTTTTAGCTCATCCACCCTCTTTTTTGCTTTAACGTACTTATCCTTATTATAATTTTTCATGATTACCTCCATTTTTCCTGTTCTTCCTGCTTTTCCATATACTCCTTGATCTTTCTTTGCTCCCATTCTTTATTGAAGAAAGGGTTTAGATTAAATGTACGTGAAGCATGGGCCAAAATACCTATACCCCAGCCAAAAGCAGCCCATAAAAACCACATATATCGCCATCCATCTACCCAATAGTTTAATATAGCTAGACTGCCTATTACCAAAATGTAAGAGGTTAAATGACCGTAGAACTTTTTTAGCTCTTCAACACGTTCTTTTGCTCGTTGGTATTTGCTTTCGGTTCTATTGGTTTCCATTTTAACTTGTTTTGATTGCCCTTTTGATTAAAATTACAAATAGTTTAAAAATTATCTTTTTCCATGAATTGTCTTACTTTTTGTTCTTCCCAGTCTTTTCCAAATAAAATAGTTGCACCAAAAAGTCTTATAGCCCTTAAAATGGTCAAGACTACAACGCCGAAAACTACCCATAAAAACCAGGGATGACTCCATTCGTTAAGATAGTAATTAATAGCACCTGTTATTAGAATCGCCAACAAACCTCTTAAAGCTTGTCCATAAAACCGCTTTAGTTTGGCAACTCTATCTAATACCCTTCTATATTTAGTGTCATTTGTATTGAATTCCATAATAATTGTTTTAACCTGAATAGTTACCCAGATGAATAGTGTTTAGTTACAGTTTTTAGAACTCATCGCAGTTCATTAATTCTTGAATTTTTCGTTGTTCCCAGCTTTTGCCAAACAATGGATTATAACCAAAAGCGCATATTCCATGAAATAAAAGCCCAAGACCCCAACCTAATACCGGAAATATAACCCATGGGAAATCCGTAGTTTGATAATTTAAATATGCCAGAAGGGGAATAACAATTGCGTAAGCCGTTAGATTACTGTAAAATCCCTTTATTTCTTCTACACGCTCTTTTGCTTTTTGATATCTGAGGTCGTCTCTATTTTCCATCTTTTTATGTTTTTTAATTACATATCAAATGTCTTAATAGATAGGGGGTTTTAAAAAACTGTGTGGCCGAATTGTAGTTTTCGGTGGATGGATTGTCAAAGTATTAGGCTACGCATCGTTTTGAGTATTTTTTTGAATACTTTTATCTAAATCACGAATAAAATGAATCAAAAAATACCCAATGTAGTCTTCAAAAAAAATCAGGAGCTCTGCGTTGAGGTAATGGATTTTCAGGTGCTCTACAAAAAATTAGTGGAGTCGAAAGATCATGATCCATTTGAGACACATCAAATAGGTTTCTACTTAATACTTGTGGTCATCAAGAACTCATACACTCATTTTCTTGACTTTCACTTTTACCATTTACAAGAGGGAAGCGCACTTTTTGTGGCCAAAAACCAAATCCAACGTTTTTCAAAAAGTATTACAAAAGCAAAAGGCTATGGAATTGTTTTCAATACCGAATTTTTAAACAAACATTATTTTCTTACCAACAAATTACAACTTAATCGATTATTTAATTATCATATAGAATCCCCTTTGATTCACCAAAAGGAGCTGGGTAACAATGATTTTTTTGGTATCGCAAAAAAGTTACATGAAGAATATGCTACTCCAAACAATCTTGGAAAATCAGAGATTCTGGGCTCACTTTTAAATGTACTACTTATTAAAGCTGAACGAGCCAAAGAGTTTAGAAAGGTTATTGATGTAAATCGGCACCGGTTAAAGCTATTCGGACAATTCAAGGTATTACTTGAAAAAAAGTACATGGAGACCCGGAATTCAAAAAAGTATGCCGCTATGCTTAATATTTCATACAAGTTTTTGAACGATGTAGCAAAAGAGTTGACTGGAAAGACGGCCAAAGCTTTTATAGACACCTATGTCACCATTGAAATAAAAAGGTATTTGGTGACCACTCCCTTATCCATAAAAGAAATCAGTCACAAAACAGGATTTGACGAACCAGCCAATATGATTAAGTTTTTTAAAAAGAATACGGGCGCGACTCCTCTTAAATTTAGGAAGCAATAAATACAAAATGGTTATTCTTTTACCATTTTTGCTCTCATAATGATAGTGTCTTGTAGGCCCGTCTACTCTAATTTTACAAACGAAAATCTAACATAAAAATACTATCATGAATTTCAAGTCAATTTTGTTGGCAGTACTTGTATTATCAATAGCGAGTTGTGAAAAACCAAAACCAAATTTAGTTCTCGAGGTAACTACATTCAACCTCAAAACGACTTCAAGTCAAAAAACATTTAACGAACTGGATGCCATGGTTGAAAGTAATTTTACCATCAAACAGCCAGGTTTTATAAAAAGACAAAGCGCTGTGGACAAAAATGGCAATTATATGGTCATTGTATATTGGAACACACTTACCAATGCCAAAGCTTCTATGGATAAATTTATGACTGATGCTTCTGTGGCCGATTACGCCGGCATGATAGAAGGGGCAACCATGAAAATGAACCGTTTCAACATCCATGAGGGTTTTACCGCCGAAAACAGTGACTTTATTGAGGTAATGGAGTTCAATTTAGCAGATGAAGCTAATCTTGATAAATTTAACAAAGTAAATGAAAAGGTTGCTGTAAAGGTAACGGCTCCCAAAGAAGGCTTTGTACAGCGAGTCACAGGAGCAAATGATAAAGGTGAGCAAGTGGTCGTAGTCTATTGGGATACCGAAAAGAATTCTGATGCTGCCCTACAGCCCTTTATGAGCAACCATATCTCAAAAGAATTTATGGGCATGATGGATCAACCTACGATAAAGATGTTTCGCTGTTCAACTCTCGGTTCTATAAACACTCCAATGTCGAACAAAGACAAAGCTATTGCATTACTGAACAGTTTCAATACAGGGGATACGAGCGCAATGGCGTATGTGAATTCTGAAAACTACATTCAACATAATTTGGGAGCACCTGATGGCGCAAAAGCCTTTGAGGGAATGCTTAAAATGGCACCCGATAGCGGATTCAAAGCTAAAGTGATTAGGGCTTTCGAAGATGGTGACTATGTGTTCACCCACAGCAAATATAATTTTTTTGGCCCCAAAGCTGGTTTCGATGTGTTTCGTTTTGAAGACGGACTGATTGTAGAACATTGGGACAATATGTTAGAGGTTCAAAAGCCAAACCCAAGCGGACACACGCAATTTGACGGTTCGACTGTTATAACCGACTTGGACCAGACCGATGCCAACAAGGGCAAGGTAAAAGAGTTTGTAGATACCATTCTTTTGAATGGAGAAATGGACAAAGTGGTTAATTATATCAACCCTAACGCCTATGTTCAGCACAACCCTGCCGTGGCAGATGGACTGAGCGGTTTTGGTGATGCCATGACGTATTTTGCTGAAAATGGTTTGGTAATGGAATATGAGACCCTACACAAGGTGTTAGGTCAAGGCAACTTTGTTTTAACACTAAGCGAAGGCAAATTTGGCAAAGCGCAACACACAGCATACTATGATCTGTTTAGATTGGAAGATGGTTTAATTGTAGAGCACTGGGATGTAATTGCACCTATTCCCCAAAAATCGGAATGGAAAAATAAAAATGGTAAATTTTAATTCATATACCTAGTATAAAGTAAATTTATGAAAGAAAAGGAAATTATTAAAGCTGGTGAGGGTGACAACTATCCCTACGCGCAAGACCACTGCTTCATCAAACTTTCATCAAATGAAACCAATGGCGAACTTTGTTTTGTAGAAGATACCTTAAAACCCGGTTTTTACCTTGCGAGGCACCATCACAAAATAATGACTGAAGTATTTTACATTCTTGAAGGTGAAGTTCAATTGATTTTTGATGATGAAACTGTCAACGCTAAACCTGGCGATACGATTACAGTTCCTCCTAACGTATGGCACGCTGCAAGTTGCAAAAAAGGCGGAAAAATGCTCACTATATTTAAAAATGGGCAGTTTGATCTTTATTTAAACAGACTTTCAACAATGTCTGATGAAGACTTTGAGAATACTGAACTTATGAAAACTGTTTCAGCGGAGTTTGATATTTATGAGGAAGAAAACTAAAATGGTAAAATCTATTTTAAAAATCCTCCTTGTCCATAAGTTCCTTGATCTTCTTTTCTTGCCATCGTTTTCCCCAAAGTGGATTGTAGCCAAAGGCCTCCATAGCATGGGCGGTAAGACCAAAACCCCAACCAAGTGTAGGGAAAATCGCCCATAAGAAATCCGTGGTTCTAAGATTAAGCCACCACAGAAAGGGAATAACAATTAAATAGGCGAAAAGATTACTGTAAAACCCTTTTATCGCATCTACACGTTCTTTTGCTTTTAGATAGCGCTTTTCTTCAATATGTGTTTCTTGGGTTTCGAGTATGGATACTTTTTTACTCAACATAGGCAAAGCAACGCTGAACTCATCAGTTTTTTTGTCTATACTTACTTTTCTATCGGTGAGAATGTCATAGCGCTGCCTAATATTTTGCAGACCAACACCACTACTTTTTTTAACGACCTGTTTCTCTTGAAGATTATTCTTTACAACAAGATTACCATTCTCTTCAAAAACGCTTATATGCAAAGGTCTTGACGAAGTAACTACATTATGTTTGACCGCATTTTCCAGGAGCAACTGAAGTGAGAGGGGTACTATTTTAGCTTCAGGGTCTGAAGATGCCTCAGGAATCTCAAAAACGATGCTATCTTCAAAACGCATTTTTAGTAACCGAACGTAAGTTCTTGCGAAATTCAATTCTTCATCAACCGTTACCAAGTCTTTGTTCTTCTGCTCTAACACATAGCGATATACTTTTGATAACGAAGTGGTAAATTTTTGGGCCTGATGTGGGTCCTCCTCTATTAAACTGGTAAGTACGTTTAAGCTATTGAACAAAAAATGTGGGTCTAACTGGTTTTTTAAAGCATCAAAACGTGCAGATGCCGTACCTGCAATTATCTTTTGTTCTTTGACCTGCTTTTTCTGAAGGGCCCTGTAAAAATAGAAGGCATGTATAAAAAGCGAAGCGATCAGGGTTATGATCAGTGCTATCAGATAAGGTGTGAATTCTTCTTTTTCAATGAACTCACCCAATGATCTACCAGTATAATAAAACGTTAGAAAGTAGCGAAGAATCGCAAAAACAACAATGGTGATTACTATAGAACCTATTGCGCCGAACCATAAGCGTTTTTTAGGGTCTTTCTCCCAATCGTACTTTAAGCTTATACCATCGTAATAATAGGAGTTGGCAGCCGTAAGGGCTAGTGAAAATATAAAGCTTATAATAATCTGCCTTATCGCATTTTCGATACTATAATCACCATCATTAAAAATGAAAATATTCATTAAAGAGATAAAGACCGTTATAATCAACGAAACCTTAAGAACCTTAATAAAATTCTTCATAAACTATGATTTACATTCTTCAGCAATCTGCTCAGCACGTTCTTTACCCCAGTTGGGATGAAACTCTGTTTCTGGTTTAAAAGTAGCAAAAAGTTGTAAAGCCCTTTCAATATCTTTACAATATGGGGCAGTATCCTTTCCAAAATACCTTGCAGCTCCCATATCCCACTCCGCCTTTCCAAATACTACTCTGGGGTTTTCTGGTGCCAATTCTGCTGCCTTTTTATAAAGTTGTACATTTTTTCCTGAAAGTGTCATCCCATAGGTAGCACCATCAAAAGCTATCCAAGCGGTATTCATCATTGCTTCTAAAACCAATATTTCTACATTATCCGGCGAAATATTTTTAGCCATATCTATATATTCCTTAGCTTTTTCGAGTTGCAAACTCAGCTTTTGTTCGTCTTCCTCTCCAAATGATGCTGTAATATTAACCATTGCTACATAATAGTAAGGAAGCCAATTATCCATTTCTGCGGTCGCTATGCGCTCGAATAAGTTCGAAGCATCTACTGTTTTTTGTTCAGACCACAATTCCATTGCTTTTTGCATACCCTTAGAATATTGATCTTGAGCCTTTATTCCATTAATTGCTACAATTAATATTACAAGTACTAATTTTTTCATGACTTTTATTTTATGCTTCAAAAATCAGAACAACAGCCTATAAAAAAAAGTTAAAATAACCGAGTTGTAAAATTTAAATGACGAATTGTAAAAATTTTAATCTTAAAGAAAATAGATTAATTTCTTTTAACCCTATAAGTAATTCGCCTATTGGTTATAATTGTACAGGAAAATATTATTTTAGTTGTAAGTGTTATGTTAAGAACGGGGTCACCAGGCATACCCCCATATTCCACTACATAACCTTGAGATGCATATGCGCCACCGCCTCCAGTATTTGGCAAATCGTTCCATGCTCCAGTCGGAGCACCCCCTCTAATAACTGAAGGGTCAGCAATATGGGCATAATTTTCACCTCCACAACAATTATTGGGTTCGCTACCATTCCAATTAGCATAGGTTAGTTCAGTACCACTTACACCGCCACTCCAAAATTGTGTACCCGCTTCAGGTCCTGTTACCCATCTCCATTCTCCTTCAACTGCTGAATCATTTGCCCCAATCCATCCAAAGCCAGCTGCTTGAGATCCTGAAAAATCTGCTTCCTCCTGTGATGTTAAAGTGGCTAGATATCCCTGTAATCCAAAATATGAGCGACTTGCAGCTGCTGTTTCAGCAACAGTCCATGTAATTCCTGGGGCAGCTACAAATTCGTAATAATGTTGCGATGCTGGTAAAAAATTTGCCTCTCCAACTGTTATTGAAAATTGTCTTGTCCCACTTGGATTTAATCCGCTGCTTGAATAAACAACATCAAGAATAGCTGCCTCAAATTCTGTGTAAAGGGCAGGACCTGTTAGTGTTAATTTACCTTCAACTATGTCCCAACTTGCAGTTATATTTGGGTGAGAACCTGTTAAAGTTAGCAAATCCTCTCCATTTACATAGCCTGAAGAAATTTGTACACTTACATTTTCTGTAGAAGTATCATCTGTATCTGATATAGATATAGATTTAGCAATAGGTTTACTATCGCCAGGACACATAACATCATCGCCAAAGCCAACTATATCAGGTGGGTTGTTTGGAAATTGTACATTAAATAAAATATCATCTATCAATATTTCTTCTGAACCATTCCAATTTCCACTTCCAGATTGAAATCTAATGCTTGTATTTGGACTTATTTCATTAGGATTTAAAGAGTAACTTAAAGAGCCCGAACCATTTAAAGTAGTTATTACCGAGTATGAAGTACCATCAAAAAGTAAAACCTCTAAAGTTTCATCCCCATTAGTTCTATTGTATGTAAAAGTAAGTGTTGCTGCTATTGCATTTGTTAAGTCAAGGTCTCGCGTAATAATTACATCATCTAAGTTACGAAAACGTAGTTGATTGCTAGTGATTTGAATTTTCCCGCTGGTTGGACTAGTTGTTTCATTTGATTCTATCCAGTTTGAAGAAAAAGATGAGTTTCCAGTATTATTGCTATACGCAAGAGTATTAAAGTCATCAGCATAAGTATTTTGGCAGTAAGACTCTGTATGCCATAACAATATCAACAAAATCAATAAAATTTTCTGAATGGTCTGCATTACTTTAATTAAGTTCCAAAACTATTTAAAAAAAGTTTTCGACTAAATATTATGTTGTGTATGTAATATTTACCCTTGCAAATTTCAATTTATTGATGGTGAGATGTTTATACTTTTATAGATTATCTAACTGATTACTCTTATTATCCGTACTTATTGTCCAAAAGAACCCAACAAATAAAAAGCTATCCGCTGCTGGTCTAATTGCCTGCCTATCAAAAACACCATCAATATTTGGCGTATTTGCATACTGATAGTTATTAATGTTATTAAAACCCAAGATATTATTTACGGATAAGTACAAAATCTTTTGTTGGTCTATTAGATAAGCCCAATTGAGACTTAGATTATTAAAAGACTTTGTTTTTTCAGCTAAAAAATCTGCTGTATTTGGGTTATCATATGGTCTTCCTGAAGCATAGTTATAAGATAAGCCCACTTGAGAACGTAACTTATTAACCCAATACTTGGTAACCACAGATAGATTATGTTTCGATGCAAAATTTGGGGTTGCTTGCTCTCTAAAGTTTCTAAAATCTCGTTCCGTATCTAAACAACTATAGGATACCCAGTAATCTAAATTGTCTATGCTCTTGTTATCTCTCCAAAAAAGGTCCACTCCACTCGCATAACCTGAACCGTTATTTGAATACTGCGAATCAAACTGTGGTAATTCTGTATTATACTTGACTAAACCACTATAATCTTTATAATAAGCTTCAGCACGAAAGGTTTTACCATTATCTAAATACTGATAGTTTAGTATATAATGTGAAGTCTTTTCGGCATTTAAACTTTGGTCGTAGCTTAGAATGGTACTTTGCGGATTCTGGTAAAAATCTCCAAAAGCAAAGGAAAACTGTCCCTTTTCACTACTTTGATATGCTAAAGAGAGTCGTGGAGAAAAAGAAAACTCATTCAATACAGAAGAGTTTTCAATTCTAGCTCCTAATTTCATTGCAAATTTGTTGCTAAAGAAAATATCACTCTCAACAAAACCAGCAAATAGTTGGTCATCATAATCACTATCAAATTCAAATCCATCAGGAGCTTTAAATGTTTCCTCATAATCAAGATTGAATAATTCCGTACCAAAACTCAAAGAAAATCTATTGGTAAAACTCTTCTTTAGTTTCAACTTTAAATGCGAGCCTGTTTCTTTTACGTCAATCCTATTTTCAACTATTCCAATAGCATTAGAATCCCAAGAAATGCTAGCACCAGAAGTTAATGTCCAATCTTTTGCAAAAAAGTGTTTGTATGACGAATTGAAATATAGGTTGTTATTGGTAAGCTGAAAACGAACAAAATCATCAAAATTGATATTCTCTTGCTCAATATCAAGATCAGCGTGGTTAAAGCCCGTGTAAAGCTTGAATATACCTTTCTCTCCTTTACTTCTGAAGACTGCCTCACCAGAGATAGATTCGTACGGACTGTTCCAACGAATACCCTGATTAGACGGTATTAATGATTCATAAGGTGCAAGATTGATGTATTGGGTATTAAAACTCAAAGATTCGTCACCCCAAATTTCGGTATGACCCACTCCCCCGCCAACTGACATTATTGAAATATCCGTTTTCTCCTGGTCAGGAACATCGGTTGTGTTCAGTAGAAGTACGCTTGATAAGGCTTGGCCATATTCCGCTGAATATCCCCCGGTACTAAAGGTAATCCCTTTAAATAGAAAAGGAGAAAATCTTCCCCTAGTGGGTATATTATTGGCCGTCGCATTAAAAGGCTGAAAAACCCGAAGACCGTCAATAAAAACTTGAGTTTCACCGGCATCGCCACCCCTTACAAATAAACGCCCATCTTCATTTACAGTACTGGTGCCTGGTAAAGTCTGCAGCGCTGCTACAAAATCGCCTGCTGCCCCTGCCGTAGTAACAATATCTAACGGTTTAAGAACGGAAACTTTTGAATTGTCGCCTGCCTCAAATGTTCCGGCGGTGAGCGTTACACCAGTAAGCGAATTTACCGCTTCTAAAAGCCTAATATTCAAATTTTTGAGATAAGAAACATCGCCTATCTCGTAATGTGGTTCATAGGACAACATGGAAATTATAAGGGTTTGTGTGCCCGTTTCAGAGGTTTCAAAAGAGAATTTACCATTATCGTCGGTAGAAGAACCATCATAGGTGCCTTCTAAATACACATTGGCACCCGCCACTGGCACGTTTGATTTATCGGTGACAGTGCCATTAATGGTAAGCTGTGCTGATGAGACACAGGCCATTAGAAAAAGAAGACTAAATGTAACTTGGCTTTTCATGTTTATCGTTTTTGATTGACAGGTCAAAAGTCGAAAGACATGTGTTCTTTGGGCAATAAGAATTACCCAACTGTAATTTTATGCGACTGGATTGTTACAAATTCCAGTACCTTCGCCACTGATAAAATAATATGACATTTAAAGACCTCGGCTTAGCCGAACCAATACTAAAAGCTTTAGAAACCGAAGGCTACACACATCCTACCCCGATTCAATCACAAGCAATCCCAATTTTACTAAAAGGAAAAGACCTTTTAGGTGTAGCGCAAACCGGCACTGGTAAAACCGCTGCATTCGGTATTCCTATCTTGCATCATTTATTTCTTGCAAAAAATCAGCAAGAGCGAAGAAGAAGCATAAAGGCTTTGGTCGTCACCCCCACTCGAGAACTGGCCATACAAATAGGTGAAAGTTTTACGGCCTATGGTAGGCATACCGGGCTAAGGAATACAGTAATTTTTGGAGGGGTAAAACAAGGCAAGCAGGTAAATACCCTTAAAAATGGAGTAGACATTTTAATTGCTACCCCGGGGCGTCTGTTAGATTTAATGAATCAAGGATTTATATCGCTACAGGATATCGAATATGCCGTGCTTGATGAAGCGGACCAGATGCTGGATATGGGGTTTATTCATGATATCAAAAAAATCATAGCCAAGCTACCCCCTAAACGCCAATCACTGTTTTTTTCTGCAACAATGCCCAAAACCATTGTTGAACTTTCAAGAAAAATATTGGGAGATTTTGAACAGGTGACCATAAAACCGCAACAAGCGACCGCAGAGAAAGTGGAGCAGGGGGTTTATTTTGTGAGCAAATCTGATAAACCCAAACTTTTAGTGCATATACTTCAAGATAAAACCAAAGAATCTGTATTGGTATTCTCAAGAACCAAGCACGGTGCCAATAAAATTGTTAAAAAGTTGGCCCAAGCGGATATCGAATCTGCCGCAATACATGGCAATAAATCACAGACTGCACGCCAAAAAGCTTTAGGTGCCTTTAAGGAAGGACAGCTAAAAGTACTGGTAGCAACCGATATTGCCGCCCGTGGAATCGATGTTGAAGAGCTTTCTTTGGTTGTCAATTACGATTTACCCAATGTACCGGAAACATACGTGCATCGTATCGGAAGAACAGGTCGTGCAAGTGCTAGTGGGATAGCATTGTCTTTTTGCGAGGTTGAGGAGCGACCGTACCTAAGGGATATTGAAAAGTTGATAAAGCAAGAAGTACCTCGAATTGCCGAGAACCCTTATGTTGACGATTCTAAAGAACCTGCAAATCCAAAACAGGTTAAAAAATCCAACAACTCTGGTAATAGAAATCGAAACCGAAATAAAAATCGCAACAAGTCGGGAAATCAGAATCATCGAGGTCGAAATTCAAGAAGTAAAAACGGCCAGAATCGCAGGGCTTCTGGCGAATAAGGTTTTTTTATTTTAGTATTCATGAAAAGACAGTTATTAATTTATGGCAGTGGTCGCCATACCGTACCTTTCTTAAAGTATATGGCACAAATGACCGGAAAAGAAAATCCGAACATTTGTTTTATACCCACCGCCAGCGGAGATGATGAGGGCTATATTGCCAGGTTTTATGAGGTTTGTAGCCAAATTAAGGTGAAACCTCATGTTTTAAAGGTTTGGATAAACTCTTATGACCAAAAGGAAACCTTTGAGGCCATTATCAATAAAATGGATGCCATCGTAGTCGGAGGAGGAAACACCTTAAACATGCTAGCTATATGGAAAGCCCAGGGTATTGATGTTCTCTTGCGCAAAGCTTATGAGAATGGTACCGTGATGGGGGGTGGTAGTGCAGGCTCTTTATGTTGGACCAGCGGCGGAACTACAGACTCGCGGCCAGTAGAACTTAGTATTGTAGAAGGATTAGCCTTTATAAAGAAAAGCCATTGCCCGCATTACAACTCAGAAAAGTCTCGAAGACCGCTTTATCATAAAAATATTTTAGAAGGAAAATTAACCGATGGTTACGCCTGTGACGACCGTTCAGCAATTCATTTTATTAATGAAAAGGTAGAAAATTCCGTGGCTTTAGATAGCGACAATCACTCGTACTACGTTTACAAAAAAAATGGAACAATTCGCGAGGATAGAATTCCGGGTGAAGTAATTGGCCAATCATCAACAAAACAGGACTAATGTGGGTGTATTTTGGGATTTATTGCAGCAAGACGAACTAGAAAAGTAACAACAACAAGCCGACAATATTGAAGACCGCGTTACACATTTAGAGCTTGAACTTGAAAAAACTAGAGCCTTGCTTAAAAAAACATTGGTCGCTTTAGAAGAACATTTGAATAAAGATATTGATGGCGATGGGCAGACGGGTTAAGGTCTTATTTCAGTATCTTTAAAAGGCAATGTTTCATCAATCATCATTAAAAAACGAAATCCGGAATACTCTTGTCATCTATTTGTTGACATGGCTTGGTGTTTTTATACTGGTTACAAGCATAATTTCACGAGGCAAACGAACATTTTATGAGGCGGCCGGTTTGTTTCTCGAATTTTTGTCAAATTCTAGTTTTATTGTAGCCATTCATATGCTTTTTGCAGTGGCTTTAGTTCTTTTCTTAATTATTAGATACTTTATCAGAACCTATAAAAAGAAAGGTGCTAAAATTGCCCTTAAACAATTGGCCATTCGGTTTCTTGCCCCCGTACTTATCGTTTTTATTGTGCTTAAAACTTTGATTTTCGCCAATTCTAACGAAAACTATTCTTATGATTGGGCAGAACATTTTATGAATAACAAAGGTGCACCCAATGCTTTGTACGACGTAGACAAAATGCATCGGGGCATGAGTACTTTTGGCTGGGGTTCGGTAGACAATGAAATTGCTACCGATGCCCTTATTAAAGCCAATATAGAATGGGTTGCCGTTATTCCGTTCATCGATCAAGAAGATGAAACCTCTAAAACCGTTAGAAGACCGGTAGACGCCGATGCCCCGTGGTTGTATAGAGATTTTGTTTTTATAAAGTCTATAAAGGCGATGCATAAGAAAGGGCTACATGTACAATTAAAGCCCCACTTATGGACCTTTAGCGGTTGGCGCGCGAATCTCAGCTTAGCCTCGGACGCAGAATGGGATACTTGGTTCGACTCTTATGAAAATTATATGTTGTACTATGCGCGTTTCGCAGAACATACCGGGGTTGAATTATTTTGTGTAGGCACCGAGCTTAAGACATCGATAAAAAAACAACCCGAACGCTGGAAAAAACTCATACGGAAAATAAGGGGAATTTATTCAGGGAAGTTAACCTATGCCGCAAATTGGCATGACGAATATGAATATATCGATTTTTGGGGAGATTTAGATTATATAGGAATTCAGGCCTATTTTCCCCTTACGAAAAACAAAAGTCCTGATTTAGAAACTATAGAAAAAGGTTGGGACAGGCATATCGCTAAACTTGAGAAACTGCACCTAACCTACAAAAAACCGATTCTATTTACCGAGGTCGGATATAAAAGTGATGTTTCAGCTACCATAAAGCCGTGGGAGTGGGGCTCAAATTTTGGAATTTTATATAACAAGAAATCTGATAAAACCCAACAGCTCGCTTTTGAGGCATTATTTAAGAAACTATGGCGTAAAGATTGGTTTGCAGGAGTTTATATTTGGCAATGGGACCACCGAAGTACAGAAGAAGGAGCGGCAAAAAATTTAGACTTTTCCCCCCGTTTTAAACCCGCTGAAAACGTAATCGCAAAATGGTTTGGTAAAGTTGCTAAAAAAGAGAAGCTATGAACACAATTGATATTATTACCCTTATTGCAATAATTCTATTTGCCCGACTTGGTTTTAGACTCTATTCGAAATATCAAGAAATGAAGAAAGAGAATAAAGAGAATAAAGATAAATTCGACTAGTTTTAACTCTTGTAGGTGCTGTGAGCTCCGACTTTTACTTCAAAATTAGACTTTGCTCGTGATAGAACTAAAAAAAGTCAAGTTTTAATGAGGATATTTTCATTTTCGGTTGTTCTATATACATAACCTTAATAGAAAGAGTACTTAACCTCTTAAAAACAATTAAAACACGTAAAATGAAAAAGAATTTAATTTTTAGTTTTTTCCTGGCTTCAGCCTTACTTTTTATAGGCTGTTCAGACGATTCAAATACCAATAGCGAAACAGGCAGATTAAGTGTACGCTTAACTGACGCCCCTTTTCCGTATGCTCTGGTAGCCGAGGCAAATGTGACGATTTTCAAGATTGAGGCGAGGCTTCAATCTGATGACGATGAAGAAAATGATGACTCTTCTTTTGTCGTATTAATGGAAGATGAGATAGATACCAACCTTTTGGAACTGACCAATGGTGTTACCGAACAATTGGCCAATGTAGAAGTACCTGTTGGGACCTATGACTTATTTAGGGTATATGTAAGAGGTGTAAATGTGGTATTGACCGATGGTAGAACATTTGATTTAAAGGTGCCAAGTGGTGAACAGAGTGGTATAAAAGTATTTATCAAGCCTGGCCTCACCGTCGCAGGCGGGCTTTCTTCAGATTTACTGTTAGATTTTGATGTAAGTCGCTCTTTTGTGGCAAAAGGAAATACGAAAAGAGTTGATGGTATCAACGGGTTCAATTTTAAACCAGTCATAAAAGCAAGTAACATTGCTACCTCAGGTACACTTGCCGGCACAATCACAACAATAACCGAGGATGTGGAAACAGCCCTAGAAGGAGCTCAAATTTCAGTAATTGTTGCAGACACTTTAAACACCTCTGCATTTTCAGACGTGGATGGAAATTATATGATTATGGGTCTCAACCAAGGAACTTATAAGGCTATAGCCGAATTGGAAGGATATATAGCCAGCGACACGGTGGAAGTTCAAATAGTAGCATCTAACAAAACCATTCAAAATTTTATTTTAGAGGAAGAAGCTAATTAAACTTATACCCATTAAAAAAATTAAGGCTCGTCAAATTTTGTCGGGCCTTTTTCATTAATATTGATATGAATTTTCTTCTATAGCCTAATATAAACCGTATGTATATACCACACTATTACAAAAATGAAAACATAGCAGAGGTAAAAAAGTTTATTCAAGAAAATAGTTTTGGTATTCTTGTAAATCAAGTGGATGGAAAACCATGGGCAACACATATTCCTTTAGAGTTGGATCATGATGAACATGGAAAGGCTATTTTGGTAAGCCATATTTCAAAGGTGAATCCGCAATGGAAAGAATTTGAAAAGCAACCCGAAGTATTATGCATATTCAATGGCCCCCATTCGTATATCTCATCATCATGGTATAACGAGGAAGAGGTGCCAACTTGGGATTATATCGCAGTACATGTATATGGAAAATTATCAATTCTTAGCGAAGAAGAAGTTATGAAGTCGTTACATAAGCTGGTGAACAAGTATGAAAAAGAGTCTGAAAATCCCGTTTCGCTGCATGATATGTCTTCTAAGACCTTGAAACAAGTAAAAGGTGTGGTAGGCTTCAAAATTGAGATAAGAGATATTCAAGCCGCTTTTAAACTTTCACAAACGAGGCAACAAGACCACGCTGCGATAATTAAAAATTTAAATGTTAAAGATGTAACAGCACAAGAAATTGCAAGACATATTGAAAAGCAATCTAATTTAAAATAAACGAATCATGTTGAATAGTAAATTTTGGCAAGCTTTTTTTGCCTTGACCCCTATCATAGTTTTCTTTGGATTTTTTATAGTCTACTTTTTATTTATTTTCTCCATATTCTCAAATATAGAAGACTTTGAAGCAAATGGAAATATTTCCACTTCTTTAATCTTTGGAAATATTATCTGGTTTTTTGCCTTTATTATTTTGACCATTTTAATTTCATTTGGCAGTCTTATCTTTTACATCGTCCACGCCGTACAAAACCCCAATCTAAAAGAAAACAACTTATTGGTTGTTTGGGTCTTACTTTTTGTATTCGTTAGCGGAATAGGTCAACTGATTTATTGGCTGGTCGAAATCGTGGGCAAAAGAAAAAGCTTGACTACTTAGCAGGTGCGTACTTCAAACAAGGAAAATATTGTCATTGTGCCTTTTGAAAGTATGTATAGTCGGGCTTTCAAAGATTTAAACCAATGGTGGATCGAGAAGTATTTTAAGATGGAGGAAGCCGATTACAAATCGCTAGACAATCCTCAAAGTCATATTATCGATAATGGTGGTTACATTGCTGTGGCGTTACAAAATGAGAAACCTGTGGGTGTTTGCGCACTTATTAAAATGCAAAATACGGGCTATGATTATGAGTTGTCAAAAATGGGTGTTTCGCCAAAGGTACATGGAAAAGGTATTGGCCATTTACTTGCTACTTGCATCATTGAAAAAGCTAAGGAATTGGGTGCCAAGAAACTATTTCTTGAAACGCATACCTCTTTGGCACCGGCAATCAATTTATATAAGAAACTAGGCTTTAAAGAAATAAAAGGAGTAGCAACACCTTACGAACGTTCGGACTATCAAATGGGTCTGGAACTCTAAATCAGTTCTTGGTCGGAGCAAAATGACTTGAACCAATAACAAAGTGCTCATTATCTTTGGGGTAAAGCCCAAAGAAAAAGGCTTCCTCCACTCCATTATTATATTTTAACGTGATGGTATATCCATCAATTTCATAAGTACCTGCAGAGGTACTCTTTGAGAAAATAGGCTTCCAATCGGTATTGCCTCCTTTTATTGTTTTCCAAGCGAATCGACCTTGCTGGTCAAAAACAACCGTACTGGCGTTAATCACGGTTGCTCCTCCAAACCCATCTGAAGTATTATACCTGCCGGATAGTTTGAAACTCTTAGAAGCCGAACGGACCTTGAACCATTTTTTCCAATCGTACGTCTTTCTCTTTCTTGGATCGGTAACATAGAGTATGTTTCCTTGTTTCTTCCATCTTTGCCATTTTTTCGGATTCTTTCTTTTTGACTCGGCAATATTCAATCCATTCAAAGGTTCGGATGGATTGGTGAAAATATCTCCATTATTGTAAAGCACGCTCACGTCATTTGCTACGTATACTCCATTTAAACAATACTTGGTTGCTGTTCTCAGTATAATGTCATTCACCTTTTCGGTGGTATTGCCATTTGGTGACGGCTTTTTAACAGTCGGGGGTGTCGTATTTATTTCTTTTACTACTGTATTATCATCAACCTCAGAAGGTTCTGAAGTAAACTCACCAGATTTTCTTAATAAGGATGCCGCTATTTTTTGAACTTCCGTGCTTTTCTTTTTAGATAACTCAAATACCGTGGCTACCCATAAAGCCCTCACAATCATAGCATCATACTTTTCTTGTTTTCGGCTTGAGCTTAGCCCAGCATCTATCCTGCCTTTAGCATAATCAGATTTTGTTTTTTCGTAAATTTCCTCGACTTTCTCTTCGGTAAAAGTGGTGGCAGAAACAGTTTCCCTTAATACTATATCGTAAAAAGCTACAACCGTCGGCAACTCATAAGGTTTCCAGCCATACTTTTTAGCGGCATCTTCATAAAGCCCAAAACTATTGTTTGAATTGAATATCAAGCCTGTCATAAAACGATATTTCTGAGGGGTTTGCTCCTTTAATTCTTTCCAAACAGTCTTTCGTATTTGACTTCTTAATGTGGTATTCGGGAAGTACGAATCTTGACAAAATCCGTTAACACCAAAAAAAAGAAAGCATACCAAAAGTGTTTTTTGAATGTTGACCGGCTTCATGGTTATAATTTTCAAATAAGGTAACAAAAATGAGACCATATTACAATTCAGCTATAAATTACTACAGTTCAGTAATAGACATTAGAAATTTAAAACTCCTAGTTGCACTTTTGGTTCATCATTAACAATCAAAACAAATAAAAAAATGAAAAACTTAGCACTTACTTTAGGAATATTACTTATCGCTTTTACCGCTAAAGCCCAGTCAGAAACCGTTACTGTAAAAGTGACCATTGAAAATGTGTTAAATGATAATGGAAGTGTATTGGCTTCATTACATAACACCGATACTTTTATGAAAGGAGCTGGAGTTATCGATTTAAAGGAAACAGCAAAAAAGGGCGCGATTACATTGAGCTTCGAAAACGTAGAACCAGGCACCTACGCCATTATGGTGTTACATGATGAAAATAATAATCAAAGAATGGATTTTGAGGCCAATGGAATGCCAAAAGAAAACTATGGAATGTCAAACAATGTAATGGTTATGGGCCCACCAACATTCGCCGATGCAAAATTTGAAGTTGCAAATGAGGATATGGAATTAACCATTAGGTTCTAGTATTAAAAAATTCATCAATCACTAAAGAAAGCCCAGAATTATCTGGGCTTTCTTCATTAGGCATATTGATACTTATTAGAGATAGCAATAAGATTTATCAATGGTTTTTCGTATTTTTATTCTTTAAAGTTATAGCTAATGACAATTACCCAATTACAGTATGTTTTAGCAGTTGCCGAGTACCAAAATTTTACCCTCGCAGCGCAGAAGAGCTTTGTCACCCAGCCTACCTTAAGTATGCAAGTGCAAAAGTTGGAGGATGAACTGGATGTATTACTTTTTGATAGAAGTAAAAAGCCTATCGCTATTACCGAAGTTGGTAAAAAAATAGTTGCGCAAGCAAAAAATATTGTTGCCGAGGCTGAACGTATCAAAGATATCGTAGATCAAGACAAAGGCTTTATCGGCGGTGACTTTACCCTGGGAATTATTCCTACGGTAATGCCAACTTTACTTCCTATGTTTTTACCCACTTTTATTAAAAAATATCCCAAAGTAAATCTGATTATAAAAGAACAGGCCACCGATACCCTAATAAGAAACATTCAAGATGGGCATATAGATGCGGCCATAGCAGCCACACCATTAGAGATAGAATTTATTAAAGAAAGACCCCTGTATTATGAACCTTTTGTAGGTTATGTGCCACCTAATCACCGCCTTTCCGGTTCAAAAGAGTTAGCCACCGATGATTTGGAAATCAATGATGTGCTTTTGCTTCAAGATGGGCATTGTTTTAGGGATGGTGTCATAAATCTATGCAAATCACCAAAAAATAGAACCACAGATCATTTTCAAATCGAAAGTGGAAGCTTTGAAACTTTGGTCAATCTCTCCAATGAGGGCATGGGTATGACATTACTGCCATATTTGAATACTTTGGANTAAAAATTATAAGTCCTTTAAATAAATAAACTATTAATTGATCCGCATATACCGAAAAGAACATTCTTCTATACACCCTATAAAACCTAAAATAAGCTTTCCCTCTTGTAAAGAGCCCCTATAATTATTGGTTTCTGAAAAACGTATCGAAATACCATCTTCTTCAATCTTGTAAATACCTATTTGCTCATTTTCAGAATTACTTACTTCCACAAAACCATTTGGCTTAAATTCAATAACAGCACCATCGGTAACATTAGACCAATCGACTGGCCCACCAGGACTTATCTTGGTAGCTTCAAGTTGCCATTTTCCAATAATATTTACCCCAGAAAGTTCTACCGTGCGCAGCTCACTTTCAGAACAACTTAAACTAAACAGTATTAAAAAGAGACAACTATATTTCATTTCCTTTTTTTAATAAGAAGCATGTTCTCTGAAAAGGTTGCGCGATTGAACTAAAAAGCCACCCGTTTGGGTGGCTTTATTTATGATTTTAATAATAATAAACTTTGATGTAACTCTGGTTTGTCATAGATAAATTGTTTTAACCAGATTTTTAACTCTTCAATTTCTTGTGGTAATAGTAAAGAAATCGCTTTTTTCACTTCTTTTGCGAATAATCTCGCATCAAAACTAACCTTTTGCAAGACAGTCTTGGTGTATTCCAACATAGCTCTAGCCATAATGTCAAAAATGATTATTTATGTTATTAGGTTCTGTACTAAGTTACCTATAAAAGGTATATCTTGAATTATTATAACAGTTAAATATTGGATAAATTGTTGTTAAAGTCGATAAAATACATTTTTCAAATAGCTTTAAGCCAGTCTGTTATGCATAAATTTTTGCTTCTGATAATTGTATCAATAGTGCTTTCGGCATGCACCGCTGCACGATTACCTCAGGTAAAAAGACAAATAACCGCAGAGCTAGAGCGTGAACAATATAGTGAGCAATTCACAGGTCTTTTGGTGATTGACCCCCAAACAAAGGACACTATTATCGCCAAAAATTCCGCTAAATATTTTATACCCGCTAGTACCGTCAAACTTTTTACTTTATATGCGGCTAACAAGCTTTTAAGCGATAAAATACCAAGCCTAAATTATGTTGAAAGTAACGATTCGCTATATATAAAAGGTACCGGTGACCCAACTTGGCTTCACCCTTATTTTAAGGATAGTACGGCACTATCCTTTTTAAAAAATACGCCAAAACCTGTAGTACTTTATCTAGATAATTTTGAAGATGGTCCGTTTGGACCTGGATGGGCCTGGGAAGATTATCAATACTATTTTTCCCCCGAGCTCGGGCCTATGCCTTTATATGGAAATGTAGTTACGATTTATGAGGGGGAGACCCTAGAAGTTTCTCCAAGTGATTTTGCCAAACATATAAAAAGAAGCAAACCAACAGCGCTTCGGGCATTGCATAGAAATGAATTTACCATACCAAAGTTTCTAAAAGACACCTTGCAAATACCTTTTATTACAAGCCCTGAACTAACGAAAAAATTCCTTCAAAAAAGTCTTAAAAGAGAAATCTATCTTTCAAAAAAAACTAGTAACGAACCTTATAAAGTGCTCTATGGTATTTCTACTGATTCACTCTTCAAGAGAATGTTATACGAGAGTGATAATTTCATAGCTGAGCAATTAATGCTCTTAGCCTCTTCTTCCCTATCCGATAGCCTAAGTTTTAAGAATACGAGAAATTTTATTCTAGACAACCACCTTTCTAATTTGAGACAAGAACCCAGATGGGTAGATGGGTCGGGATTATCAAGATATAACTTATTTACACCAGAATCCATGGTCAGCGTATTGCATAAACTTTATGCTGAAATAGACAGACAACGTTTGTTTGACTTGCTTCCCGCATGGAACAGTAATGGAACGGTTAAAAAACCGAATTCAACGACCGAGTATTTTATTTTTGCTAAATCGGGTTCTATGGGGAATACCTATAATTTAAGTGGATACTTAAAAACCAAATCTGGAAGGATTTTCATTTTCAGTTTTATGAACAACCATTTTAGGATTCCTTCTAAAGAAGTACGTTTACAAATAGAAAAGACCCTCACTTCACTTCATGATGCCTATTGATTTTATTTTTATCTGCGTAGGAAGCAAACTTTGTAAGCAACACTTCTAGTTTTGGTGAAATATACGTCTCACAAAAAGGTTTTTCTGGGTTGGAATAAAAATAATCTTGAAACGCTTCTTGAGAGGGTTTAAAGGCTTTAAAATGACAAACTTTAGTAATTAGATTTTGGCCAAAATCAGACTGCAGTTCCTTCAAATATGATTCTGCATAACCGAACATGCCATCATTAAAAGTATAAATAGCGGAACGATATTTTCTTCGCATAGCATGGGCAGAGGTACTATTGTGTGTACGTAAATGAACTTCAATAAGAACTTTTAAGGGTATTTCTTCGGCATTATAGCTTACGATTACGGCTTCTGAAAAAGAACTATTCTCATCTTGCCCTGCTATAAAACCTTGTTCTACCTTATGCACCCCTTTCAGCGATTGAAAAACGGCTTCTGTGCACCAATGACAGCCACCACCAAAACCTATTTTAGTTATTCTTCGCACTTTTATATAGTCGTAAAAAACTCACCCAAATAACGAATTGATTTGCGCATATTGCAACAGGAGTATTGTTTTCGCATCACAAATCTCACCAGATTTTATCATTTCGAGCGTCTTGGTAAATGGCAATTCTAGAACCTCGATATTCTCCGTTTCATCCTCAGCACCACCACCCTCACTAATTTTCATTTTTGCTTCGTAGGCACCAATGAATAAATATAAAATCTCAGTTACTGAACCTGGCGACATATACGTTTCAAAAACGCGCTGGACATTGTCAATTTTATAGCCCGTTTCCTCTTCGGTTTCTTTTCTGATACAATCCTCAGGATTATCACCATCTAACAGACCTGCACAAACTTCTATCATCATTCCATCTTCATTACCATTAACATAGGTTGGCATTCTAAACTGTTTGGTCAATACAACCGTTCCTTTATGTGTATTGTACAATAAAATACCGGCACCATTACCGCGGTCATAAGCTTCACGATGTTGAGTCTCCCAGCTACCATCGTTTTTTTGGTAATCAAAAGTGAACTTATTTAACGTATACCAGTTATCTGACAACAACTTTTTTTTAATATTCTTTATCTTCTCGTTTTTCAAATATCTTTTTTTATCTGTTATACCGTTACGGCTTTATTCAAATACCTGCGAAATGGAAGCATCTCTTTGTACACCCCAACTACCATTTCTTCAAAATCATCTTTTAGTACTTCGTTTGTGGAAAACTCCATGGCCACGGCGAAGGTTTTGTTCCGCAATAAATCTATATGCGGATGATCATTGAAAAACCCTTTAGGCGAATTCGTCAATTTTACATCGTCGTACAGTCCACCAAAAATCTGCTTAAACGATTTTTTCTTTAAAATCTTTTTTAGCTCTTCGCCGTCATAGTCGATTGCCTCACGAATACTTTTTAGCCTCTTTGGGTCAGGGCGCCATAAACCTCCAGCGAACATGGAACGTTCAATGCCAATTTCAATATAAAAGTCTCCTGTATTGGGGCGTTTATCCAATCCTGCTCCAAAATGGTCTTTATAAATTGGTTTATTGGGGTGAAACATTAAGTTGTTATTGATGCGATTAATGCCTTTTTTACCCGGGGTGTCATAATATTCGTCATCAATGGCGGCAAGCTTGGTATTCATCATATCTAACCACTTGATAAAATCATTACGCACCTCTTTGTACCATTTGCGATTGGCATCCATCCACTCTTTTGAATTATTTTTTTGAAGCGCTTTTAGAAAATTGATCTGGTTTTTAAAATCCATAAAACGAACATAATAAAAAACACCCCTAAAGTTTCTTTTAGGGGTGAAAAATCCTCCAATTTTTAACTAACTATTTTTAAAATCCACGGTCGCCCATTGCAATATCTCCTAAAGTGCCCAAAATACTTCCCTCGCCTTTGTCCTTACCTCCTCTAGGTATAGCCGCTAAAACACGACCAGCCAATCTACTAAATGGTAAAGACTGTACGTATACTGTACCCGGACCTTTAAGGGTAGCAAAGAATAATCCTTCACCGCCAAAAACGGTATTTTTAATTCCACCTACAAATTCTATATCATAGTCAACAGTATGGGAAAAACCAACAATACAACCAGTATCCACTTTTAATACTTCACCAGCAGCCAATTCTTTTTTTGCCATGGTACCACCGGCATGTACAAAAGCCATACCATCACCTTCCAATTTTTGCATGATAAAACCTTCACCACCGAATAGGCCACGTCCAAGACGTTTTGAAAATTCGATACCAACGGAAACACCCTTAGCCGCACATAAAAAGGCATCTTTCTGACAAATAAATTTTCCTCCTTTTTCTGATAAATCTATGGGTAGAATTTTACCAGGGTATGGGGAAGCAAAACTTACTTTCTTTTTACCCTGCCCTATATTTAGAAAGGCCGTCATAAAAAGGCTTTCACCGGTTAGCATTCGTTTACCTGCGGAGAATATTTTACCCAAAACACCTTTATCTTGATTAGAACCATCGCCAAAAATGGTATCCATTTTAATATCGGTATCCATCATCATAAAGCTACCGGCTTCTGCTACAACTGCTTCTTGTGGGTCTAACTCTAGCTCTACATATTGCATTTCTTCTCCAAAAATCTCGTAATCTATTTCATGTGCGTTCATGTTTCTCTTTTTTTGTTGATAATTGTTAGTTGTGTTCTTCCCTATTTTGTTACAACGCTTATAATTCTACCGAATATAAGACGTCTATTTTAAAGTAAATTTGCATATAATATGTGGTATGTCAACTTATTGTAGAGCAAGATGAAATCATCATTTATTTATGAGTAAGTCACAAAAATAGTAAGGTTATGAAATTAAAACTTATACCATCTCGCAGCCAATTTGAAGATTGGTCTATGCCGAGCAAAGTTGGTTATATTGCATTTTGGTTAACTGTATTAGGTATTTTGCTAACTATTATATTCCATATAACTGCTCCCGATTACTCTAAACCTATGTCAGAATTAATTGAAAACAACAGAGTTCTGGAAACCAAAAATTCTAAATTACTTCAACAAGAGGTAGAATGTAGATTGAGATATGAACAATTAGAAAAAACTATAGAATGTAGAAATAGTTTTGATGTAACCAATGATGAAATAAAGAGATTAGCAAGAAAATTGGAAAATGCATCTAAAAACCTTTTGGTTAAGGGAAACTCCAAATTTCTATTAGGAAAGTATGACGAAGCAAAGGAATGGTGGACTGAGGCTGCTAATCAAGGTAATAAATATGCACAATTCAATTTAGGACTATTATACGATTATGGTTTAGGATTTGAAAAGAATGATAGTTCAGCTTTCCACTGGTATCAAAAAGCTGCTAAACAAGGATATTCTAACGCACAAAATAGTTTAGGGATTAGTTACCTTGAAGGTATAGGTGTTTCTCAGAACTACAACATGGCTTTCCATTGGCTAGAAAAAGCTGCTAAACAGGAAAATGCAAAGGCACAGAACAATTTAGGTATTCTGTACTTTGATGGCAAAGGCGTTAAACAGGACTACAATAAGGCTTTTCACTGGTTTCTAAAAGCTGCAGAACAAGGGTATGTTAACGCCCAAAATAGTTTAGGGATTAGTTACCTTGAAGGTACAGGTATTTCGCAGAACTACAACATGGCTTTTCACTGGCTAGAAAAAGCTGCTAAACTAGGATATGCGAAAGCACAAAACAATTTAGGACTTATGTATTTTAACGGTAAAGGTGTTAAACAGGACTACTATAGGGCTTTTCACTGGTATCAAAAAGCTGCTAAACAAGGACATCTTGACGCACAATACAATGTAGGACTTATGTATTTTCAGGGTAAAGGTGTCAAACAGGACTACGATATGGCTTTTCATTGGCTGGAAAAATCTGCAAAACAAGGATTTAGAGAAGCACAATACAACGTTGGACTTATGTATTATTACGGCAAAGGCACTGAACAGGACAATGGAATGGCTGTCTATTGGTTTCAAAAAGCTGCAGAACAAGGATTTGCAAACGCGCAAAACAATTTTGGAGCCATGTACTTTGAGGGTACTGGCGTTGAACAGGACTATGAAAAGGCTATCCACTGGTTTCTAAAAGCTGCAGAACAAGGGTACGTTAACGCGCAATACCATTTAGGACTAGTTTATTATAAAAGTAAAGGAGTAGAACAGGATTATGACATAGCCTCCAAGTGGTTTCGAAAAGCTGCAGAACAAGGAGATATAAAATCAATTAATTATTTAAGAGAGATAGAATCAAAAAGAAAACTAAAGAAATAAAGCAAGAATAAAAATAAATAAAATTAGTTGTGGAAATTATGTTATGTTCCGCCATATAGCAAATACAAAAGCAGCCCCATAGGCTGCTTTTTCTATTCTATCGCTGTTAAGATGACTAAGAATTATCATCCACATCAGCATCTGGTGCATTTTTCTTTACAGATGCGATTCCATTTTCCATAGCATCATTAGAAGAATACATTTCGCTTTTACCAATTATTTGTCCGTTAGTAGAAGTTAATGTAAAGAAAGGACTGCCATCTTTAGCTACTTTGCGGTCAAAACGAGCATCATCTTGAGAATTTTTCTTAACAGACTCAATACCGTTCTTACATCCGTCTTTACTTTCATATGACTGGCTTGTTAATATCACCTGCCCGTTACCTGCTTTTAGGTTGAACATTGTTTTACCTGAACTACCAGTTTTAATTTCGAATTTTCCCATGTTATATTTTCAATTTATTGTTACAATTGATTTTGAAATTACTAAAAAGATTGTGAATTGCCCAAAAATTCTGGCTAACTCTTTAGCCTAACCGTCCATTCAAAGTTGAACGTGCTTACCACAATTCCCTCTTTATTTACTCCTACAGCCTTCATCCAAATGGTTTGTCCATCTCCAGTTGCGATTGTTCTTTCTAAGGCCTGGGCTATTAAATGACCATCTTCACAAGTAAATGTAATCTTACCGGTTGCTTTCTTTGAAAAGTTCGCATTATTATTTTGAACGAGCATTGATATTTTTTTTCCCGTATTCCTAATTTGAGTGCTTACCATGGCACCTGTGGTCAGTTCTGCAGCCATGCCTTGTACGGCCCAAAACATCGACTTAAAAGGGTTTTGGTTGAACCATCTATGGGTAACTGTTGCTACGGCTTTCTTTTCATCTAAATATTTTAAACGTACACCACACCACCACGCAGATGGTAATTTAAAAAACACAAACGTATTGATTTTACTAGAGTTAACAGCCATATTCAGTTTATAAGTTCTTCAAAAATACTCAAAATATATAGTATTTAAATATGTTAAATAAATGTTAATATTAAGTACTATGTGTTGCATAGTACCATCTTTTGGATATATATTTGCATGGTAAGCTATTAGGTTAGCTATTCAATCAACACAAATCATCAATCAATCCTGAGCGGCGTAACAGGGTAAAAAAACGAATCATGACCGAATCATTAACCAAACACGAGCGAAATTTATCTGCCATCATACACGCATCTACTTTTTCGAAGTATTTTGTTCCTTTTGGCAATTTTATCTTTCCGCTTATTTTATGGACAGCAAATAAAAAAGAATACAGTTTTGTAGATTATAATGGAAAACAGGCTTTAAACTTTCAGATAAGCATGTTACTTTATTCTGTCGTGGCAGGTTTAATAAGCATTCCATTTTTTGTTGGATTCTTGCCCGATTTGTTCGATGGAAACTTTTTTAGCTTGAATAGACTAAATAACCTAAATAATCTAGACATTCATATTAGTAGTGACGATTTCCGGTTTGGTCGTTGGTTATGGCCCGCCGGTATTACTGGGGTGCTACAAGCCGGACTCGTCATTGTGAATGTCGTTTACACCATTTTAGCCACCATAAGAACCAATGAAGGTCAAACTTTTAAATACCCGTTCACTATAAAATTTATTAAATAAAAAAAGGAGTTTAATCATCAATCAAAAAACGAAAACATCAATCAACCAAAAAACGTTTCCGTGTCCGCTGCTCATCACAGCGGATAGGCACGGAGGCAAAACGAACAGTTAATCAGACACCGAACCGGGTTCGGCAAAATTAGACCCACAAAATTATGAACATAGAAAACACAAAAGCACAAATGCGCAAAGGGGTTCTAGAGTATTGCATTTTGTCCATTTTAAAAGATAAGGATAAATATGCATCAGAAATTCTAGGAGCCTTAAAAGACGCTAAGATGCTCGTAGTAGAGGGCACTATCTACCCTTTGCTTACAAGGCTCAAAAATGCAGGTTTGCTCAACTATCGTTGGGAAGAATCTACCTCAGGGCCACCACGAAAATATTATGCACTCACCGAAACGGGCCAGTTATTTCTTAACGAACTTAACGGCACGTGGGATGAACTTAGAAACGCAGTGAACTTAGTAACCAACACAAAACAATCAGCAACAAAATGAACAAGACAGTAAACATAAATCTAGCAAATACGCTCTTTCATATCGATGATGAGGCGTATAATAAGCTTAGGCGTTACTTAGAGTCTATAAAACGATCATTCTCAGGTACCGCAGGAAGCGATGAAATTATAGCAGATATAGAAGCCCGTGTCGCCGAACTTTTCCTTGAAAAAATGGAGAACGAGCGTCAGGTAATTACCCAAAAAGAAGTAGACGCGGTAATCACTATAATGGGGCAGCCTGAAGATTATGTGGTCGATGAAGATATCTTTGAAGACCAGCCTAGAACATCAGAAGCTAAATCTCAAACGAAAGCGAAGAAATTATATCGCGATGTAGAACAAAAATACATCGGCGGGGTATGTTCCGGTCTTGAGTACTATTTAGGTTTCGATGCTGTATGGATCAGGTTGATTTTTATCCTTTTGGCCGTATTTACAGGCTTTGGATTTATAGCTTATATTTTACTTTGGATTTTGGTTCCCGAGGCTTCATCAACTTCGCAGAAGTTGGATATGACGGGAAAGCCTATAAACATCAGCAATATAGAACGCAAAGTTAAAGAGGGGTTTGATGATGTTTCTGACGCAGTCAAAAGTGTAGACTACGAAAAAGTAGGTAACAAGGTTAAAAGCGGCTCCAAAACCTTTTTTGATACTATAGGTGATATTATCATGTTCTTTTTTAAAGTATTTGGTAAATTCATTGGCATACTCTTGATCATAATTGGTGCCACTTCGCTTATAGGATTATTTATTGCACTATTCTCTGTCGGTATTATAGATGCGGTACATTTTCCAGGCGTAGACTTTTATGAAATAGTAAATACCACTGGTTCGCCGGTTTGGTTAATTTCATTGCTCCTGTTTTTTGCCGTTGGTATTCCGTTTTTCTTTGTGTTGTACCTAGGGCTAAAAATCTTGGTTACCAATCTAAAGTCTATAGGAAACATAGCAAAATTCTCTTTATTGGGCTTATGGTTAATTTCAATTGGGGTCTTAACAGCTTTAGGTATACGTCAGGCAGCAGAATTTGCGACTGTTGGCAGTATTAACGAAAAATCAGAGTTAGTAGTTACAGATTTAAACGATACTATACGTATTAGAATGAAAGAGAATGAATATGAGTATGGTTCAGATAGAATTCACTTTGGTCGCATGGTATTGTCTTATGATGAGAATGATAACCCAATTTTAGTATCCGATGATGTGCGCTTTAATATTAAAAAGTCAGATGATTCGATTGTTCGCATCAATGTGCGCAAAGATAGTCATGGCAGTACCTTTCAAGTAGCTAGAGATAAGGCAAAAGAGGTTTCGTATGGGTATACGGTTTCAGGCAATGAAATTGTTTTAGATGATTATTTGACCACCTCAACAGCAAATAAAGCAAGACAACAAGAGGTTCGCTCTACCATTTACATCCCTGCCGGAAGTTACATCTCATTCGATGAATCTACCAAGAGACATATTGGTCGTAGTACAAAAAATGATCGTGACTATTACAGAAGTAGTATCGCAGATCATACTTGGTTAATGGGCGACGATGGAGAGTTACAATGCCATGAATGTCCTATTGAAGAAGATGACCAAGACTGGAATGACGACGATGACGGAAACGGTAAAATAATCATTAATAAAGACGGAATTGACATTGACATTAATGACGAACAAGATTCTTTTGAAATGAAAATTGATGAAGATGGCGTTCAAATAAAGGCAGAAGAAAAAAACTAATTACAATTCGGTCACCCGATACGACAGTTGGGTGACTTTTATAAAAAAACAACAAACAAAAACACGAATTTTAATCAATCTAAAAAACAACAATCATGACAACACTAGTAAGAATTGCAATTGGCCTTGTTTTGGCGCTATTTGCTTCATCATGCGTCAATATCAGCTTTGGTGATGGCAAAAAAGGAAATGGAGTGGTTACCGAAGAAACCAGAAAGATTACAGAAGAGTTTACAGAAATATCCGCGGCCGAAGGCCTTGATGTTTTTGTTACGCAAGGTGATGAATTTAAGATTCTGGTTGAGGCCGATGAAAATGTAATCGAGCTTATTGCAACCGATATCAAAGAGGGAAAACTTAGAGTGCACACTTTGGAAAATATTGGAAGGGCAACTAAAAATATTTATGTCTCTCTACCAGAAATAACAGTGCTTAAAAGTTCAAGTGGTGCAGACCTTATCGCGCAAAATGAAATTAAAACCGAAAAACTTGATCTAGATGCAAGTAGTGGCTCGGATATAGAGGTTGAAGTGGTTGCTGCAGAAATTGAAGCAGATGCCAGTAGTGGTGCCGATATAAAGATATCTGGACGTACGGAAGTTTTTTATGCTAATGCCAGTAGCGGTGCGGATATCAAGGCACGAGCTTTACTTACCAAACGTTGTAATGCTGACGCAAGTAGCGGTTCTGATATTTCGGTCAATGTTTCAGAATCTTTAACGGCCAATGCCAGTAGCGGTGCCGACATTTCATATTCAGGAGATGCACAGGTTTCAAAGAAAAAATCAGCTGCGGGCAGTGTACATAAGTACTAAAAACATCAAACCAATCTAACCTTCCAAAAGCCTCAAGTTAAACTTGAGGCTTTTTGTTTTTACGGTAGCCTAAAAAAGCTATTGGTCCAATTTATTGGCTTCATAATTAAGTGTTTAACAATTTTTTGTACCTTAAAAGAACTTTATTGCTCACTTAAAACTATCGACCATGAAAAATCTCCTCACCTCCGTTTTTTTACTTGTAGTTCTCGTGTCTTTCACCATGCTTACCTCAGCCAAGCCTAACCCTAATTATCATTCCATTGAAGGCACTTGGGAATTGGAAAGCTTTTACAATTATGATGACGGCGAAAACGTATCGGACACTCTACCAAAAGAAGCAGGTTACCGACAAGTTAAAATGTATTATAATGGTAAAATAATGTGGTCGCGTTATGTACCGGAAGAACCTAACGGAAGGTTTGGTTATGGTTCTTACAAGATTACAGACGACCAACTGATAGAAACACTTGAATATGGTGATGCGGAAATGATGAAAGCTATGGATACCATGCGAGTGTTTACATTTGATCTTGTATTAAAAGACGATACCTACAGCCAAATAAATATTGATGAAGAAGGTAACCGAACTTTTTCAGAAAATTATAAGCGTATCGATTAATTTGTTTTTATTAAAAATACAATATTTGTAAGTTTTTTAATTCAATATGTACGGCTCATTTAAACAGTGTTCATTCTAAAACCTTACAACCTAGTACTACTTTAAAAAGTCCCCTTGGGATACTATTATTGTTTATAGTTACGGTAGCGGCAACTACGCCAAACCAGAAACTACAACACAAAACGACCAAGTCCATAAATGGGACCTGGGAATTGATAAGCCATTATTTATATGATGGATAGTATTCAAGTGTTTGAATTTGAACTCATTTTTAATGAGGATTCCTTTAGTCAGATTACTTTAGATGGTGAAGGTAAACGAGTACATTCAGAAAACTATATAAGAATAGACTAATAAAAAAGCCGCACTCTATAATGCGGCCTTGTTATTTCAAAAAATGTTATTCTTAATCCCAGCGGGCAGTAACTTCTTCCGTTGAACCTACTTCCGCTAAATATCGTTCTGCATCTAAAGCTGCCATACAACCTGTTCCTGCAGCGGTTACCGCTTGTCTATATTCTTTGTCTTGAACATCTCCGCTAGCAAACACTCCCGGTTTATTTGTCTTGGTCGATTTGCCCTGGGTAATAATATACCCGGCATCGTCCATATCTATCTGACCTTTAAAAATATCAGTATTTGGTTTATGCCCAATGGCAATGAATAAACCAGTAATTTCAATATCCTCTTTCTCACCGGTTTTATTATTGACCATTCTAAGCCCTTCAACAACCTGGTCTCCTAAAACCTCATCTACTTCCGTATTGTAACGCACCTCTATGTTCTCTAAACTATTGACACGATGCTGCATTGCTTTTGAAGCCCGCATATGGTCTTTTCTGACCAACATGGTAACTTTATTACAAATATTTGCCAAATACGAGGCTTCTTCGGCAGCTGTATCACCTGCACCTACAATTGCCACGTCTTGCCCTTTATAAAAGAATCCATCGCAAACGGCGCAGGCAGAAACGCCCCCACCACGCAATTTTTGTTCGCTCGGAATGTTTAGATATTTTGCAGTGGCGCCAGTTGAAATAATAATACTTTCCGCTTCAATGGTTTTATCATTGTCGACAACAACTTTATGTATTCCTCCTACCTCGTCGCTAAAGTCTACCGAAGTCACCATGCCTATTCTTACTTCGGTTCCAAAACGTTCTGCCTGTTGCTGTAATTGTACCATCATTGTGGGCCCGTCTATTCCCTCCGGATATCCTGGAAAATTATCTACTTCGGTAGTAGTCGTTAGTTGTCCGCCTGGTTCCATACCGGTATACATTACGGGTTTTAAATCTGCTCTTGCGGCATAAATAGCTGCAGTATATCCTGCAGGTCCAGAGCCTATAATTAATGTTTTTAATCTTTCTATTTGTTCTGACATAACTAAAATATCCTCTAAAATTCTGTAACTACAAAAGTAGGTTTTTTGGTCAAAACCTTACAAAAAGCTATTAAAGCTTATAAACAAATAAGAACAATTGAGCAATACTTTTCAGAACCACAGAAGTTACTAAATGTATTATACTACGGCAAGGGTTTATAAACCAAAGCTTTTATTTCTATTAACAGGTTAGGGTGTGGTAGTTGATGCACGGCAACTGTAGTTCGCGTTGGCCCAGTACTATCAAAAAATTGTCCGTATACCTCGTTGTAACCTTTAAAATCATCCATGTCTACCAAAAAAGTGGTAATATCCACTACATCTTTTAAGGTTGCATCCATATTTTGGATTAAGGCTTCAATATTCTTGATAACCGCATGGGTCTGTAATCTTATATCGAGGTCCCAAGAACCATCTTCTTTTTTTGTAGCCCCGATATGGGTATTATCTAGCCTGCGACTACTTGTGCCCGAGACAAAAATATAATCGCCTACCCTCTTCATATGCGGATAATTACCTAATGGTTTGGCTTTGTCCTTAATCGTTTTACTGCCCATTTTTTTATTTTATATGGTCAACTGCTTCACTTGTTCATAAATAGTCTCTATAGGTATAGTATCCCAGTCTACAGACGAACAGATTTTCAGTAACAGCTCATCTTGTTTTCGACCTCGTATCATAGCCTCATGGTATGGTAGGTCTTCTTGAAAAGTAACCAAAGAATATTTGGAATAATAATCGGGATAGGTCTGTTCTAATTTCATTTCTATGGTGCGTTTTCGAATAAAAATCTCATCAGAGACCTTATCCTGCATTTCATAAAAATTATCAACTGCTAAATCTGCAATGGCATTTGTATTATGAACCCTTATTTCTTGAAATTTTTGAAATGCCTTTTCAAAATCATCATTGCATTCATCTAAAGTCTCGTCAAAAATACGCACATCCTCAAAAGAAGCATTCATTCCTTGACCGTAAAAAGGAACAATGGCATGCGCAGCGTCACCCATTATCAAAGTTTTTCCGAAAGCCTGCCAAGGATAGCACTTTATGGTACCCAACATTCCGACGGGATTATTAAAATACTCTTCGGCCAAATTGGGGAAATGCTCTAAACTATCTGGATAGTATTTCTTAAAAAAATCAACTACTTTCTCCTTCGTGTTCAAAGTATTAAAACCGCCTTCGCCTTCATAGGGGTGAAATAGTGTAACCGTAAAACTACCATCTAAATTAGGCAGTGCAATCATCATAAATTTACCTCGTGGCCAAATATGTAGCGCGTTTTTTTCTATTCGATAACCGCCTTCATCAGTAGCAGGTATTTCTAATTCTTTATATCCTGAACGAAGAAAATTCTGAGAATAATTGAACAAAAGCTCGGGCGTTCTTGCCATCATGCTCTTCCTGACTATAGAGCCTGCTCCATCTGTCCCTAAAATAACATCGGCTTTAACCGTTATTGCCTTTCCACCTTTATGGACAAATTCGGCAACTGCGTTGTCTAAGTCGATATGTTTGCATTTAGAATCGAAATGGATGTTCACATTATCAAATTCATCGGCTTTATCCAACAAGGTAATATTGAGGCCTGTTCTAGAAACCGAGTTTATTCTTTCCCCTTCCCTACCGCTGTAACTTGAAAACCGTTCTTCTCCGTTAATACTATGAATCATACGACCATCCATACCTATGCATTCTTCAAGTATTTCTTCTTTAAAACCAGCACTCTTAATTGCCTTAAGTCCACGGTCTGATAGCGCCAAATTAATGGAGCGACCGCCGGCAAGAGGTGTTTTTCGCATATCTGGCAGGCGTTCGTAAACTTCAACTTTATGACCCCTTTGCGCCATGCGAATTGCCAATAAAGAACCACACAACCCAGCGCCAACTATTACTATTTTTTTAGTCTCCTTCATTGGGTATTATCTAATTCTTCTTTTAAAATCATAACAAAATGATATACGTCTTGGTAAGAGTTATACAAGGGGGCCGGAGCTATTCGGATCACATTTGGTTCACGCCAATCAGCAATGACACCTCTTTTTGTTATTGCTTCGAACACCTTTTTACCTTCTTTTCTAATTAACTGAAGGGATAGTTGACAACCACGTTCCTCAGGATTTTTAGGAGTGATAATTTCGACCTCGTTTTCTAAAAAAAAGCTCAATAAATACTCTAAATAACCTGTAAGTTGAATTGATTTTTTATGAAGTTTTTCCATACCTACTTCATCAAAAATATCGAGTGAGGCCTTTATTGCGGCCAGAGATAAAATAGGCGGATTACTCAACTGCCAACCTTCGGCCCCGGTAATAGGGCTAAACTCATCGCGCATACCAAAACGTGTCGCTTTGTCATGGCCCCACCAACCTGCAAATCGCGGCAAATCAAAAGACCTTGCGTGCCGTTCGTGTATAAAACAAGCGCCTATACTGCCAGGGCCACTATTCAAATACTTATAGGTACACCACGCTGCAAAATCTATGTTTGAATCATGTAGTTCTAGCTTTAGATTACCAGCGCCGTGCGCCAAATCAATACCTACCATGCAGCCTTTATTGTGACCTAATTCGGCTATACTTTTAATATTAAAAACCTGACCTGTGTAATAATTCGGACAACCAATAAGAATTAGGGCGATTTCATTTCCTTCCGTCTCAATTTTGCGTTCAATATCCTCAGGTCTTAGAAGTGTTTCACTGTTTCTTGGTTTGAGTTCTAATAAGCCATCTGGATATCCATGAAATTTTAATTGTGATTCTACTGCATACCTATCGGAAGGAAAAGCATCGGACTCTATTAAAATCTTATAACGATCTTTGGTAGGTCTATAAAATGTCGCCATTAATAAATGTAGGTTGACACTCAAAGTATTCATCACAACAACCTCTATAGGCTTTGCCCCTACTATTTTCGCCATTTTATCGGTTAAAAACTCATGGTAAGGCAACCAGGGGTTCTTAGCATTTAAATGCCCCTCTACACCATAATTTGCCCAATCATCTAACTCTTGTTGAACATATTCCTTTGTTATCTTTGGCTGTAGCCCCAAAGAATTGCCACATAAATACGTGTGCAATGCTCCATTTTCTTGTTTGGGAATATGAAATTTTTTCCTGTAAGAACCCAATTCGTCTTGCGCATCTTGTTCTTGAGCGTAAACCAAGCTATGCTTCATTATATCTTTTCCTTAACTCTGTTATAAAAGGCATCAATATTGTCTCCGCACAACCATCTTGCAACGTTTTTATCCCAAATTTCTTCGTGCTGTTTTTCAGTGATGATTGCTTCCTCTACTGCTAAATCCAATAATTTACCTGGGTATGATGATTGTTTTTCGCTCTCCATTTCCCCTAGTGGATAAGGATCATCCAACCCAAGTATTAACTGATCCGTTCCTTTTTGACGGCGTACCATCAACTCAAATGAAATAGTATCATGTACGAGTGTATCAAAATAAATATTTGGATGACCTAGGGCTTTTCTTGGGCGCGACTGTCCTTCAAAAAGGTCTGGTCTACCATCGAATCCTTGTGTTCTTCTGCCAATATTCAAGTGATTTAGTTGACCACCATGAGCGAAACAAACCCGTATATCAGGATACTTGTCATACAAACCGTCTAAAGTGTAAAAGTGGTAGGCATCTGCGCACTGCGCCAACATCCAAACCAAGTGAAAACGCCAAGATTGGTTTTCTAGTTGAATAAATTTCTCTCCATCATATGGATGAATTTCAATGGCCAGTTTAAATTTGTTGGCCAGTTCAAAAATTGGTGCTGTCTCTTTATCAAAAATTCCGCGCCAGGTGCCTATAGAATCCATATAGTGCGTTGGCAAACACAATACCTGCATACCAAGTTCTTCAACGCAACGCTCTATTTCCCAACATGCCCCATCGATAAAGCCAGCGTGTACAACAAAGCCACAAGTAAATTTTGTAGGATGATCGTGCTGCACTTTTGCATTAAAATCATTTTGAAATCTTAAAGCATATTTCATATCTCGAATACGGAGCCCATTTCCATACAATTGTGAAAGATTCAACACTACGGCATGATCAATTTTGTTGCGGTCCATCCATTGTAGCTTCTCATCTAAGAAAAAACTGGAATCCGTTACAGGACGTTTCCATCCTTTTTGTAACATATGCTGCCTATCCTCATCTATCCAAAAAATTTCTTTTTCTTTTAGATATGTCGGTATTTGTTCAGGATAGGGTAAAAGATGGGAATGTCCGTTAATTCTCATAAGTCTTTATTTGGGTGATTGCATCTTGGTACCGCAATTATCACAGGTTTTCAATTCTTCATTCGAATAAAACCTATCAAAAATAACTGGCATATCTGTCTCTATATTATCTAGCTTAAAGGGTTCTCTGTAAAGCTCATTATCACAATTTTCGCAAAACCAAGCTAAACCATCCATCATATCATCAGATCGTTTTTGTTCGATAACCAAACCCACGGTATTAGCACCGCGTTGAGGAGAGTGTGGGATGTTTGGAGGTAGATAGTAGATTTCTCCTTCCCTGATATGCACATCTTCAGGAGAACCGTTCACCATCAATTTTAAAACAATATCTCCCTCAACCTGATAAAAGAATTCTGGCGTTTCGTTTAAATGGTAATCTTTTCTTGAATTTGGCCCACCAACGACCATAACAATGTAATCTTCATTGTAGATAGCTTTATTACCAACCGGAGGCTTTAAAAACTCACGATTATCATCTATCCACTTTTTAAAATTAATTGGACTGAATGTTTTAGACATGATAGTTATTTTTTAAAAATTGACTTTTATTTTCATATGCAATGCAAACGTTTTTGGGTTCCGTAAAAAAGCGTAAGGCCTCAAAACCACCTTCTCTGCCAACACCGGAATTTTTCATTCCTCCAAACGGAGTTCTCAAATCTCTTAGTAACCACGTATTTACCCAAATAATACCAGCTTCAATCTTATTTGACAAACGATGTGCCCTACTCAAATTCTCAGTCCATATGGTTGCCGCTAGGCCGTACTCATTGTTATTCGCCATATTAAGAACTTCCCCTTCAGTTTCAAAAGGTATTAGCGTAACAACTGGGCCAAAAATTTCTTCTCTATTTGTTCTACAATTGTTAGCTAGACCTTCAATAATTGTCGGGTCAATAAACCATCCATTTTCATTACCCGTAGGCCGTACCGAATTTCCACCTGAAAGTACTTCCCCTCCCTCCTCTTTTGCCAAGTCAATGTAAGACATAATTTTATCAAAATGGTCTTTAGAAACTATGGCGCCTATTTTGGTGGCAGCATCTAACGGATTGCCTACTTTGAGTTCTTTAGTTTTTTTAATGAAATCACGTTTAAATTTTTCGTAGATAATATTTTCTACAAAAATTTTTGAACCGCATAAACAAATTTGACCTTGATTGGAAAAAGAGGAGCGCAACGTGGTTTGTAACATCTTGTCATAATCACAATCTGCAAAAATTATATTTGGATTTTTACCACCCATTTCCAAAGAATACTTCTTAAATAAGGGTGCAGCCTTCATTGCAATATCGGCGCCGACCTTTGTACTTCCGGTAAAAGAAATTGCCTTGATATCTTTATGAGCGCTTAAAACCCTGCCTGTATCTGTACCTTGCCCGTGCACAATATTCAGCACTCCGGCTGGCAATCCTGATTTGATGACGATTTTTGAAAGTAAATAGGCCGTCATCGGGGTTACTTCAGACGGTTTTGCCACTACTGTATTCCCCGCCGCTAAAGCGGGAGCAATCTTCCAAGTAAATAGATATAAAGGTAGATTCCAAGGTGATATACAAGCTACTGGCCCTAGTGGTCTTCTTAACGTATAATTAATTGCCTGTTCGTTCATTTCATGCGCTTCAGAGGCAAATTGCATGATTGCGGTGGCAAAAAACCGCATGTTACTTGCAGCACGAGGTATATCTACCATTTTTGCCAGCCAAAGCGGCTTTCCATTATCTATAGACTCTGCAAGGGCCAGTTCTTCTAGTTCATCTTCAATAGCTCGACTGATTTTCATCAAATAATCGTGTCGCTCTTCAACTGTTGTTGCAGACCAAGAAGGGTATGCTTTTTTAGCGGCAGAAACTGCCTCTTCAATATCTTCCTTTTTAGAGTCAGGAACCGTTGCATATACCTCACCGGTTGCAGGGTTAAAAACATCTAATACAGCCCCTGCTCTAGCGTTTTTTAATACTCCCCCTATATAGTTCTGTATAGTTTCCATTTTAGCTATTATTTTGCAGTAAAAGAAAAACTTAGTTCTTGTTTTAAATCTGGTGGCAAATCGGGTAACTCAGAGCGCGGTATTAACAAGGTGGAAATGTTATGTAAATCTCCAAAAAACTTATGCTTTTGTGCTGTTTCATTTAAATAATCATGTCCGCTTGAACCTCCAGTGCCAATCTTTTTACCTAGCATTCTCAATACCATTTGCGCATGTCGGTAACGCCATGTGGTGAATTTACTATCTATTTCCATTAATTTGGATAGTAATTTAAAAGGAAGATGCAAAATAGGCTCGTCTCGATATAAATTTATAAATAATGCGGCAACGGTAGCATCATAAGAAAATCTCAGCTCCCCTGCGGCCTTTAATTTCTTATGAATTTTTTTATCTAAAACAGATTGAAAGTAAGTGTCTTTCGAGCCCAGCATTTTTAAACGCATTTTCTTTTCTTCCTCTTGTAAGTATGAAGATGTTTTTATCGCTTCTTGTTCTTTTCTAACCATTTTATCTACGGCAACTTCATAACTTTCTAAAAAGGCAAATTTGCCAAATTGTATAAATGGGGTACGTTCTAACCATTTCTCAATAGCATCAAATAGGGTTCCATTGGCGTAAATGGCATCTAATCGTTCTTGCTGTTCTTTAGGAAAAAAAGCCGCATAGTGGTGATTATTATAGGTAATGCGTTCTTCTTCGGGCAGACCCAATAAGCTTTCGACTAATCTAAACTGAAAACTCTGAAACCCTGAAGCCGGAAAAAGATAGTTTCTAAAATCCAAAAAATCCAATGGTGTCATAGTCTCCATAATCTCGATTTGTTGAATCAACAAATCCATTATTTTCTCGATACGCTCTATTCTTGAAACTACGGTACCAACACTGCGTTCATCTACCTGCTCATTACCGAACATGGCTAAGATAGAGGCCAACTCATGAACAATCTGTTTAAACCATAGTTCATAGGCCTGATGGGTAATAATAAAAAGCATTTCTTCATGCGCTGGGGCTCCTATTGCCTCGCTTCGCGGATGTTGGGCCTCTAAAATTTTATCCAATTCCAAATAATCATGGTAATGAATGGTGCTATATTTTTTGGAATTGTTTTGTCCCTTCATGTTATATTCAATTTAAAATCACCTATATTATTTTGGATTTGTAAAGCCCCTTTTTGCAGTTTTTTCACATAGTTCGGAAGTTCCTCTTTTTTAAATCTATTGGCGGGGCCTGCAGCGCTTAAACTAGCAACAATCTCATTTTTCTGATTTAGAATGGGGACAGCTACACAAATCAGCCCTATTTCAAACTCTTCATAATCGACAGCATAGCCATCCTTTTTTATTTTTTTGAGTTCTTCTTTCAGCTGCCCGCAATCGGTTATTGTATTTTCTGTGTACCTTTTCAATCTTTGGACAAAACGATTTTCATCATAAGAAGAAAAAGCAAGGAGCACTTTTCCTAAACTTGTCGCATGTGCTGGACTATAAGACCCTATCGTTGTGCTAATTCTTAGCCCTTGCGGACTTTCAACCTTATCCACATAGTATACTTGTTCATCTTTAAACACTCCAATATGCACAGTCTCCGTAATGTTTTTTGCCACCTCCATTAATACAGGATGGGTTTTATCCGTAAAAGCAGATTTAATTCTAACTCGATTACCAAGTTCAAATAGTTTCAGCCCAAGACCGTATTTTCCAGAAACTGGATCTTGATACATAATTCCTCTTTTTTGCATATCTGAAAGAAAGCGATAAACCGTACTCTTACTTGCATCAAGTTCTTTGGCCAATTCAGTTACACTCCATTCCGCTCGGTCAACCGTAAAATACTCCAGTATCGCAAAGGTTTTATCGACGGAACTTTTAAGTGCTTTAAGAACAGCCATAGATTTTTAATTTACTTTCAATGTTACTTTACCAAGTTCCTCTACCTCAACTGCTACAACATCATTCTTGTGCACATATACTGCTGGAGTAGCCGCACCTGCCAGAATAATCATGTTTTTCTTTAAATCAACATTGTACTGTTTTGCCAAACGAAAAGCCTCTAATAACGAGTTCAATGGATTACCTAAAATTGCCTTAGAATTTCCGCTTTGCACAAGTTGCTTGTTTACCATCATCTTAATTTCCAAATTTGACGCATCAATTGAAAAATCTTTCCAGTCACCAAGCACATAGGCAGATGAAGAACAATTATCAGCTATAACATCTTCTAAAGAAAATTTAAAATTCTTGTATCTAGAATCTATAATTTCAATAGCTGCAGCAACGTTAGATACGTATTCAAGAACATTATCGTTCGTCACATTTTGATCAACATCCTTTTTTAAAAGATAGGCCACCTCAGGTTCGGCTCTTGGATGAATAAATCTTTTACTATCTAAATATCCATGATTTTCAATTTCCATCTTATCGGTAAGTCTGCCCCAAATTAAATCATGAACTCCCATTTGTTCCATCTTGGCCTTGCTGGTAAACCCAAGTTTAATACCTGAAAGAACTTCTCCCCTTTGCATTCGCAAGTTAATTGCGGCCTCTTGAATCTCATAGGCGTCACCCAATGACAGCTCAGCACGTTCACTTAATTGTGGTATGGGGGCTGCATTCTTTGCAGCATCATCTAAAATCTCGGGAAACTCAACAATATTTTGTTTCATTATATGAAATGCAATTTTATTATATGAAAATAAATAAAAAAATGTCATCTGCCTAATCGAGAATCAAATTTTTAGGATAGAAATGGTATTAAATTCTACTATTGGGGGGTATAAGAAACAGATTTAATTAGGGTGGATTATACTTTAATTCATCTACTCTGATAATTAAGAGATGTTTAAAAATCAAGTAGTAAAAATAAAAACCCCACTAATCTATAAACTAGCAGGGTATTGGTGCGTTACAAAATAATTTAAAGAAATGCTACTATTACATCTATCTCTATGATTTTCATTTTTCACTTACATATTAAGTAGTCTCCTTCATTATGTTTTTATGACAAATAATTACAATTAATCAATCTTTTAGTTACGAATTAATCTTATGATAAAAGCATTTACTCAATGATAAACTCAGATCTGCGGTTGATATCATGTTCCTCATTTGTACAATCAATCCCATTTGTGCATCTGTTTAATAATTGCTTCTCACCATAACCTTTGGCTTTTAGCCTACTTGAACTTATGCCTTTGTTTACCAAATAGTTTAATGTAGCCTTAGCACGTCTTTTCGAAAGGCTCAGGTTATAACTATCATCTCCTCTACTATCCGTATGTGACTTAATAGTAATTTTAGATTTCGGAAATTGACGCATATAGTCCCGAACTTTTTCCAGTTCGACTATGGCATCGGGTCTTATCGCTGATTTGTCCAAGTCAAAATAGATAGGCCTGAGTTCTAATAATTTTGTAAGGTCTGTTCCTTCTTTTGCTTGTTTTTCTTCAGGTTTCAGCAACAGTTCCAGGTTGTTGATTTCTTTCGATGTTTTAAGGTTGAACTGTGTCTTACCGTCATCGAAGCCTCGTTTTGTACCTACAATAGTGTAATCTGTTCCATCGCATTCGAAAGCGGCCGAGAATTGCCCTTTTTCATTTGATTTTGTGGAAGTGAGAACATTACCATTGGTCCCGAAAATCTCTACACTGGTATTTGCCAAAATGCTGCCGTCGTCGCTATTTTTTACAATACCCGAGATATTCGAAATACATTTGAAGACCAGAGGTTCGGTTTCCTGAAAAGAATAGATATCATCACTTCCCAATCCATTAGGTCTGTTCGAAGCAAAATATCCCTTTTTGCTTTCCGTATCAATTATAAAAGAAAAATCGTCCTCATCACTATTTACAGGTTCTCCCAAGTTCAGTACTTCTTTTGGTCGATTGGGCAGTATTTCCGAAGCAAAAACATCCAGACCGCCCAGACCGGGATGACCGTCGGAAGCAAAGTATAAGATATCATTGTCTGTAATAAAAGGGAAGGTCTCTCTACCTTCTGTATTAATTTCCGGCCCAAGGTTAACGGGCTCGCCAAAGTTACCGTCATCGAATAGTTCTACAACCCATATGTCAGATGCCCCGAACGTACCCGGTCTATCGGATGCAAAAAATAGTCTTTTTTCATCACGGTCCAATGTGGGGTGGGCAGTGGAATAATCATCTCCATTGAAAGGCAACGCTATGATGTTTTTCCATTCTCCTTCAACAAGATCGGCCCTAAAGATTTTCAACCTGCTAACGCCTTTTTTGTCCCTTGAAAATCGTCTGCCATTATCAGAATTGTTCCTGGTAAAATAAATAGTCTTTCCATCTTTTGTGAATACAGTAGAAGATTCGTGGGTCTTGGCGTTCAATGTTTTGGAAAAACGTTTTGGGTTATTGGCATTACCGTTTTCATCCATGGTTCCTGAAAATAAATTCAGGAAAGGAGTATCGTTCCATTCATGGATTCTTCTTGTGGCAATACCAGTGTCCCTGGCACTGGAGAAAACCAATTGATTTCCAAAAAACGAGGGTGCAAAATCCGAACTTTTAGAGTTGATGTCCGCTAATGATATTTCATAACGCCCAGAACGCTTTTTGATATCCTCTAGATAATTTCTGTTGTTTGTAAACTTTGATGCTCTTCCGTCGACCTTGGACCTTTTTATGAACTGTTCCATCCACTCATGGGATTTTTCATATTGCTTTAAACTTTTAAGACTCTGGGCATACCTGAAATAATAGTTGGCTTCGATTTGTACAGAATCCATAGTAAAGAGTTGTCCATACCACTTGGCAGCCTCTTCATAATTGGCGTTCAGATAGTTGGCGTTACCAAGGTTCTGAAAAATCTCTTGGCTGGTGTAACCCGCTTCGACCATATCTTCATAGGTGCCAATCGCATCTTGATAGGCAAAAGCTTCATAATCGATTTTTGCCCTTTTGGCCTTTTCATTTTTCTGCGCATTGCCCGAGAAGATGCTAAGTACGATGATTAGGGCAGGTATATATCTTAGTTTTGTCATTTTAAAAGAATCTAGGGGTTACTACTTTTCTATACCGGGTCAAAAATTCATATCTCAAGAATACCTCGAAAGAGCCATCGTTAAAAGCGGTATTGCCCAACTCAGTGGTTTCGCGGTCATATGCCAGGCCTAACATGAACTGGTCGCTTAGCTGTATGCCCACCAAAGCACTGAGAGCAGCACTCCATCTGTACGCGGCCCCAAAAGAGAACTTATCCCTCAATAAAAAATTGGCGGAAAGGTCGGCCTGTAATGGAGCACCTTGAACCGCCTTAAAAAGAACCGCTGGTTTAAACTTCCAATCTTGGTTCAATTCAAAAACATACCCGGAAATCAGATACCAGTTCATACGTTCTTGCGCTAGAAAAGAGGAGCCCCCTGTTTCCCCTGATCGATCAAAATGTTCCGTTTCCAAAAAGTTGGGTACTGAAAGCCCAGCATAGAACCTATCGGTATGATAATAAACTCCGGCTCCAAAATTTGGAGAGAACTTTTTATCGATGTTTGGGGGGGCGCCTGCGCTCCCTTCGGCTTGAAAGTTGCGAAGTTGATTAAAATCTACATTGAGAAAATGCCCTCCTGCCTTTAGACCAAAGGAAAGTTTTCCTTGATCAGAAGTAGGTATGGTGTATGAGAATGCTCCATCAAAATAGGTGTCTTGATTGGTTCCGTTACCAATTTCATCATTTACAATAGACAATCCGATACCTACCCTTCGAGAAACAGGGGTGTTAAAGTTTAAGGTCTGTGTTGTAGGTGCACCGTCCAATCCTACCCATTGCGAACGATGTAATGCAGCTATGCTAAAAACACCCCTTGAACCGGCATATGCAGGGTTAACCGACAGGGTATTGTACATGTATTGCGTATACTGTGCATCTTGCTGCCCATATATTGCAGCCGAAATCGTAAACAGTAATACTAAAGTGATATATATATGTTTCATGGTTTTCACGCTAAAATTTATTATCGATTGATGTATAGATATCCTGCTCTGGATTTTCCTTCGCCGTTTACTAAATACTTTATTACATAATAGTAAACCCCTACAGGTAGCTGGTCATTCTCTTGAATCGTTGCCCTACCATTGGAAATACCTGTAAAAACATTACCTCTATTATCATACCCCTTGGTCTCAAAAACCTTTACGCCCCAGCGGTTATAAATTTCAACGGTATTATCAGGGAAGCTTTCGATATTTCTTATGATGAATGCGCCTTGATTCAGATTTGGATCAACCAAATCGTTCTCGATATCGATATCACAAGCGGCACCTTCCGGTGGCGTTCCACCTACAGAATCACAAGGGTCTAATGGGTTTGTACCATCAGCCACCTCTTGACCATCATTGATACCATCTCCATCTGAATCCGGATTATTTGAGTCTGTTTCACCTTCGTCGACCGAGCCGTTGCCATTTACATCTTCTTCATCATTGGTAAGACCATCCTCATCACAATCACTTGTACCAAGCGGTGTACCACCACTAGAATCGCAATCATCCAAAGGATTAGTGTTATCAATAACTTCTTGGCCGTCATTGATACCGTCTCCATCAGAATCAGGATTGTTAGGATCCGTACCCAAAGTAGCTTCTTCGGCATCGGTCAATCCATCTCCATCACTATCACAAGCACTGTTTGAACTGTTCGGGTCACAAGCATTTAATGGATCACTTGTTCCGTTAGGTGATTCACCTGTACTCGGGTCATCAACATTATTCACCTCTTCACCATCGGTCAGGCCGTCACCGTCAGAATCAGGATTGTTAGGGTCCGTGCCAATTGCAATTTCTTCGCCATCCGTTAGTCCATCACCATCCGTATCGCATAAAGCGTCCGTGTTATCAGGGTCACATGGGTTTAATGGATCGCTTGTTCCGTTAGGAGATTCACCTGTACTCGGGTCATCAACATTATTCACCTCTTCGCCATCGGTGAGACCATCACCATCAGAATCAGGATTGTTAGGGTCCGTGCCAATTGCAATTTCTTCGCCATCCGTTAGTCCATCACCATCCGTATCGCATAAAGCGTCCGTATTATCAGGGTCACATGGATTTAATGGGTCACTGGTGCCATTAGGAGATTCGCTCGTACTCGGGTCATCCACATTATTCACCTCTTCACCATCGGTGAGTCCATCACCATCAGAATCAGGATTGTTCGGGTCTGTGCCAATAGCAATTTCTTCACCATCCGTTAGGCCATCGCCATCTGTATCGCAAAGAGCATCCGAATTGTTAGGATCACATGGATTTAATGGGTCGCTTGTTCCGTTAGGAGATTCGCCCGTACTCGGGTCATCTACATTATTCACCTCTTCACCGTCGGTCAGGCCGTCACCATCAGAATCTGGATTGTTAGGGTCTGTGCCGGCATTGGTTTCTTCATCATTGGTCAATCCATCGTTATCACAATCTGAAGCACCTGTTGGTGTACCGCCAATAGAATCACAAGAATCGTTGGGGTCTGTGTTATCGCTAAGTACTTCTTGACCATCGTCAATACCGTCACCATCAGTATCTGCTATATCTGGGTTTGTACCCAAAGCCGATTCTTGGTCGTTGGTCAATCCATCATTGTCACAATCGCTTGCACCTAAAGGTGTACCGCCAACCGAATCACAATCGTCCAATGGATCGGTTCCGTCAACATTTACTTCTTGCCCATCATTTATTCCATCACCATCGCTGTCAGGGTTATTTGGATCTGTACCTGCAGTTGTCTCATCAGCATTGGTAAGGCCGTCATTGTCACAATCACTTGTGCCCAATGGAGTTCCACCGTTTGAATTACAATCGTCCAATGGGTCGCTGCCATCGATATTGGCTTCTTGGCCATCATCGATACCATCCCCATCTGTATCAGGATTTTCAGGGTCGGTACCCAAAATAGTTTCTTCATCATTGGTTAGGCCATCATTATCACAATCTGCAGTGCCAAGAGGGGTGCCACCTAAAGAACTACAAGAATCATTAGGGTCCGTACCATCCAAAGCTTCTTGACCATCACTTATACCATCGCCATCAGAGTCTATATTGTCTGGGTCGGTCAAATTTCCATTTGGATCTGCAGGAGTCGCAGAGTCATCAACACCAGTGGTCTCTTCAGCATAGGTTAGCCCATCATTATCACAATCGCTTGTACCAACAGGCTGCCAATTTGGATCAGACCTTGGAATACAGGGGTCTGCAGGAGCAGGATCATCTACATCACAAATATTATCTCCATCGGTATCTACACAAGTGGGTATACTAATAAATACGGTAGCCGTATCACATACTGTACCATTGCAGACTTCATAGATCACCGTAACCGTAGAATCGTCTTCAGCTGCAATCGCCGTATAGGTAAGTTCACCCGTAGCTTGATCGATACTTATTGTTCCTGCAGCAGTGCCAGTACCCAAGTCGGTAATAGTGCTACCCGCCAAGAAATCGTCATTTATTAGAATATTAATGGTCTTTGGAACGCCCACATCTGCTGTAGTATTGTCATCTACGGCTGTTCCAACCCCAGGGTTCGGATCGGTACCATTAGGGTTACCATCTCCATCACAATCGCTCGCGGCCAGTGGTGTGCCACCCACCGAGTCACAATCATCGTTAGGATTTGTGCCATCCAAGGCTTCTTGACCATCAATTATACCGTCACCATCGGTATCGGCATTATTAGGATCAGTTGTATTACCATTAGGATTTGCTGGAGTACTAGGGTCATCTACACCTGTTGTTTCCTCATCATTCGTCAATCCATCATTATCGCAATCACTGGTTCCAAGTGGCGTTCCTCCAAAAGCATCACAATCATTATTAGGGTCGGTACCATCCAAGGCTTCTTGACCATCAGAAATACCATCACCATCTGTATCGACCACATTAGGGTCTGTTGTATTACCATTAGGATTTGCTGGAGTACTAGGATCATCCACGCCTGTTGTTTCCTCATCATTGGTCAAACCGTCACCATCACAATCCGCTGTACCTAAGGGAGTACCGCCTACCGAATCGCATGAATTATTAGGGTCGGTACCATCAAGGGCTTCTTGTCCGTCAGAAATGCCATCTCCATCCGTATCCGCGATATTTGGATTTGTGGAAATACCATTAGGATTGGCCGGGGTGCTAGGATCATCAACTCCTGTAATCTCTTCACTATTGGTGAGTCCGTCACCATCACAATCACTTGTTCCTAAAGGCATACCGCCAACAGAATCACACGAATCATTGGGATCTGTACCATCCAAAGCTTCTTGACCATCAGAAATACCGTCTCCATCAGTATCCATTAGATTTGGGTCTGTAGTATTTCCATTAGGGTTTGCCGGAGTTGACGGGTCATCTACTCCTGTAGTCTCTTCATCATTGGTCAAACCGTCGTTATCGCAATCACTGGTTCGTTGTGGTGTTCCGCCGATTGAATCACAATCGTTATTTGGATTGGTGCCGTCCAAAGCTTCCTGACCATCGCTTATACCATCACCATCCGTATCTGCAAGCATAGGATCGGTTATGTTACCGCTTGGATTTGCAGGTGTACTTGGGTCATCGATACCCGTAGTCTCTTCATCGTAGGTTAAACCGTCACCATCGCAGTCACTAGTACCGACCGGTTGCCAATCTGGATTACTCATAGGAACACAGGGGTCATTAGGTGCTGGGTCATCCACATCACAGATATTGTCACCATCTGCATCCGCACAGGCAGGAATGGTAATGAACACTGTTGCCGTGGCACAGACCGTTCCATTACAAACCTCATAATTTACGGTGACCGTATTATTGTCTTCTGCTGCGGTTGCGGTATAGGTTAACTCGCCTGTAGCCTGATTTAGAACAATGGTTCCTGAGGCCGTACCCGTACCTAAATCTGTAATGGTACTACCCGCCAAGAAATCATCGTTAAAAAGTATGTTAATTGTTTTCGCAATACCAACATCGGCCGTAGTATTGTCGTCGACAGCGGTCGCCGTATCAGGATTGGGGTCCGTACTGGTCGGGTTACCGTCGCCATCACAATCGCTATCTGGTAAGGGTGTTCCTCCAATGGCATCGCAATCATCATTAGGATCTGTGCCATCCAAAGCTTCTTGACCATCACTGATACCATCACCATCGGTATCCGCTATCGATGGGTCAGTGGTTTCTCCATTAGGATTCGCTGGGGTAGATGGGTCATCTACGCCTGTAGTTTCTTCATCATTGGTCAACCCATCATTATCACAATCTGCCGTACCAAGAGGGGTACCGCCCAATGAACTGCAAGAATCATTAGGATCTGTATTGTCCAAGGCTTCCTGACCATCGGAAATTCCATCGCCATCGGTGTCAGCGCTGTTCGGGTCCGTGGTGTTTCCATCAGGGTTAGCAGGTGTACTTGGGTCATCTACACCCGTAGTTTCTTCATCATTTGTTAGCCCATCACCATCGCAATCTTCACTGCCCAGTGGTGTTCCACCGACCGAGTCACAAGAATTATTGGGATCTGTACCATCCAAGGCTTCTTGACCATCTGGAATACCATCTCCATCCGTATCCGCTAGATTTGGATTTGAAGTGTTACCATTAGGGTCAGCAGGGGTAGACGGGTCGTCTACACCCGTAGTTTCCTCATCATTGGTCAAACCGTCGCCATCACAATCGGCTGTTCCAAGCGGTGCGCCACCGACCGAATCACACGAATTATTAGGGTCCGTGCCATCCAAGGCCTCTTGACCGTCAGTTATAGTGTCTCCGTCAGTATCTGCATTGTCAGGGTTGGTTATCTCGCCATTAGGGTCTGCTGGCGTTGCTGGGTCATCCACACCTGTTGTTTCTTCATCATTGGTCAAACCATCATTGTCGCAATCACTTGTTCCTAATGGTGTACCTCTATTCGAGTCACAGTCATTCAATGGGTCGGTGCCGTCTACGTTTACTTCATCACCATCAAATATACCATCACCATCAGTGTCGGGATTGTTAGGATCCGTACCGGCGATGAACTCATCATCATTAATAAGGCCATCGTTATCACAATCACCTGTTGCCAACGGAATACCCCCTATGGATGAACAGTCATCGTTAGGGTCGGTACCATCCAAGGCTTCTTGACCATCAGAAATTCCATCACCATCGGTATCGGTAAGCGTAGGGTCTGTGGTATTTCCATTAGGGTTTGCTGGTGTACCAGGGTCATCAACACCTGTAGTCTCTTCATCATCGGTCAAACCATCATTGTCACAATCATTGGTGCCCTGAGGTTGCCAATTTGGATTAGATCTTGGCTCACATGGGTCGTTTATAGTCTCCGGGGTTTCATCAGCATCACAAATGTTGTCGCCATCAGTATCAACACATGCAGGTACCGTAACAAAAAGAGTTGCCGTATCACAAACACTACCATTACAAACCTGATAATTTATGGTAACGGTGGAATTATTATCTGCCAAGACCGGTGTATAGGTTATTTCACCTGTTGCTAGGTCTATCGATACCGTACCGTTAGCATTGCCCGTATTTAAATCGGTTATGGTACTGCCAACCAAAAAGTCATCATTGACCAACACGTTAATGGTTCTCGGAACCCCGATATCAGCCGTTGTGTTATCGTCTTGGGCTACGGGATTTGTTCTATTGGGATCGGTAACATCTGGATTGCCATCATTATCAGAATCGATATCCAGAAAGTCAGGACTACCATCAGTATCGGTATCCACAGGCACAAAACTTACCCCTGCGCCGTCAACACCACCATCTTCCGCTTCATCTGGAACTCCATTGGCACCGGTTGCACCATCAACTTGGCCATCGTTATCAGCATCTGTTAAACCAGCACCACTTTCAATTACATCATAAATACCATCGCCATCACTTTCCAAATCCAAGTGGTTTGGTAAGCCGTCAAGGTCAAAATCGTAGGCATCTGGTATACCATCTCCATTGGTGTCGGTATAATCTGTTGTAGAACCATCTCCTGTAGTACCATTATCATTGGCATCAGAAAAGTTGGGTACTCCATCACCATCCGCATCTCCAAATGGATCAAGGCCATTATGTTCTTCCGTATCTAGAATGCCATCATTATCATCGTCTAAATCATCTGTATCGACCACTCCATCGCCATCGGCATCTTTAACATCGCGATAATCAACATCACCACCGCCGTTTACATCGCCATCGGCATCAGGCAGAGCAGAAGGGGTTGTGCCGTTTTGTGCCGCACCATCCGCTGAAACGCCATCTGGCACATTGTCAAAACTGTCATCTATGCCATCAAAATCAGAATCATTGCCTGAAGCCGTTGTTCCTCCAAAAGCTTCGGAGGTATCGCTATCACCATCATTGTCACTATCGGTATCTAAATAGTCGGGCACGATGTCGCTATTGATTAGTGCGCCGTCCGAGTTTATTACCTCCGTATTATCGATTCCGTCACCATAAGCAATATCGATTCCGTTAAAATCTACATTTCCACTCGGTGGTATGTAGCCTAAGGTAGATTGTGCCTCTACATTATCAGGAATACCATCGTTGTCTGAATCGAGATCATAAGCATTGGGAATATTATCGCCGTCTGCATCAAACTCGGGTTGCACATTGCCATCAGCATTGCCTATTGCAGCATTGTCATCGTCATCATCAATTGAAGCGGGAACACCATCACCATCCACATCCGCATTTGGGTTTAATCCGTTGTTTTCTGCGGTATCTAAAATACCATCATTATCATCATCTAAATCGATGCTATTATCTATTCCATCACCATCCCAATCCAATGGGTTGGCCTGAATCTCGCAGCCAAAACCATCATTTTGACCTGAATCATCTGCTATAAATACCTTTGTAAAGTCTGTGCCATCAGTTGCATTGGCAACATCGGTAATTCGGTAAATATCACCGTTGCCATTGTTAAAAGCGTATAAATTACCATCACGGTCTTGCCAGACCGCACCAAACGAATTACTGGTAATTGGGTCGGTATTGGTTGTTGCATTGGCTTCGGTTAAATCAAAACGTTCTGAAGAACCTGATGTCAAATTTACTTTTGTTAACCGTATTACCCCGGCGTTGGTTCTTGAAATACCATACACAAAACCATCTAAAAGGGCAAAGTCAGCTGCTCCTGAAAATGTGCCGGTTATGGGCTGGTTTGTAGCGGTAACCGTTGCTGGATAACTAGTAATATTGCTCACACTGAAGGTAACGATGTTACCTCCATTGATGTAACCCACCTTATCCTCAAAAGCAAAAAGCGAAAAAGTTGAGCCAGCTGCTGCACCACTTATATTTATTTGCCCAATAAAATTGAAATTCGAAGGGTCATATACTCTTAGCGTACTACTACCGCTTGTAGGAAATGAATAGACCAATTGTGAAGCTGCGTTGTAAGCAGAATTTGTAGCTGAAGCATTGGTTACCCCTTCCAAAGTTCCAATTTGCACATATTCTTGAATAAAGGGATTGAATCTATAGACCTCGGCCGTACTGTTTCCACCATTCCCGCGGGTTTGATATAAAGTGTTGATTATTCCACAATCGATAGATCCCGTAAAGTTGTCCCTGAAGTCTACATTACCTCCGGTCGCTACGTCGCCATCAGAATCAGGGAAATTATCCAATTGTGTGTCATCGAAAGCTCCATTTGGGTCTGAAAAGTCATCAGCCGGATTATCTACCGCGCTATCAAGGCCATTAGTACCAACATCGCCATTTAAAACAAGACCAGCTTCTGCGGTATCATTTCCACCTTCGTTATCGGAATCTAAATCTAAAAAGTCGGGATTATCGGTGCCATCGGTATTTACCGTGGCTATTCCACTGCCATAGGCAGAATCTAAACCTCCATTTGCGGCGGCATCTCCATTTGGGGGAATATAACCTGCCGTACTTTGAGCTTCAATATTATCAGGTATACCGTCACCATCACTATCTAAATCTAAATGATTAGGAATTCCATCACCGTCAAAATCATACACATCTGGTATACCATCGTTGTTTGCATCGGTGTAATCTGTTGTCGAGCCATCACCGGTTCCATCGTCTGTGGTATCCTCAAAATTCAAAATACCATCACCGTCCTCATCTCCAAAAGCATTATTGCCATCAACATATTCATCAGCATCGGCCAAACCATCGCCATCATCGTCTAAATCTGAAGCATCATCTATGCCATCACCATCTGTATCCGATGGTGGTGCGGCGCATGCCGTAAATGTTGCTGCATCAGTTACGTCTGCATTTGTTCCTGTATACCCATCGGTATTACCTGTAACACGTCCATTATCGGCATCGTATCCCGTTCCGGCAAGCTCGCCTGGTGTCGTTGTACTCTCGGTAAATCCTGCTTCCAAAACATCGGCACAACCATCATTATCTGAATCTAAATCCAAACAATTTATAATCCCATCATTATCAGTATCAGGAACTACTAATGCTGTCAGACCTAAACCACAACCTCCACTAGGGCCGCCAATTACTTCAAAAGTCACTTGCTTAACCCCACTCGCTAAGTTTGCTCCACTCAAACTTAACACTCCATACGTTTGGTTAGTTGCGGTATTACCAATAGTATTACCATCAAAAGCATAGGTTAAACCACCAATAGTAGTTGTAGAGAAAGGTGTTTCGGTGGATTGTGGTATTAGAGGATAGCCATTATCACCAGATAAGGATGTAAATTCTGCATTATTAACTATGGTTCCATCCCAAAGTTCTACTTGAAAATTACCAATATAAGTAGTTTGCGTGCTTGTCGCATAAATATGCTGAAAGAACAATTCCACGTTTACTAAGGGCGCATCAGATGCAATTGTTATAAATTGGCTTGTATTTTCCGAAAAATTAGCCAGTTCTGTTGTACCATCTGCAGACAAAGTAGATTGTGTTGAACTTATAGAAATGTTTGCCTCTAAAGTTCCATTGGTAAGTTTACCAACATTTGGCATATTATTAGTTGTTCCAACATTTGCTGCTACATCCCAATTTGAAGCCATTCCTCCGCATTCAACACTATCTAAAATACCATCATTGTCATTATCAATATCTGTTGCATCTGGTACCCCATCACTATCTGAATCTACAGGTGGTGCGGCGCATGCCGTAAATGCTGCTGCATCAGTTACGTCTGCATTTGTTCCTGTATACCCGTCGGTGTTACCTGTAACACGTCCATTATTGGCATCGTATCCTGTTCCGGCAAGCTCGCCTGGTGTTGTTGTACTCTCGGTAAATCCTGCCTCCAAAGCATCGGCACAACCATCACCGTCAGCATCCGTATCTATATGGTCTTCAATGCCATCTAAATCTGTATCGAAATTATCATTGATGCCGTCTGAGTTCGAATCTACAAACCCTGGAAAATCTGTATCTTGATAGTCTGGCACGCCATCACCATCAGAATCAGCATTAGGATCAACCCCTCCGGGTGTTTCTTCGATATCTAAAATACCATCGTTGTCATCATCTTCATCATTAACATCAGGAACACCGTCACCATCAATATCAGATGAGGCAAAAACAGCCGCCGTAAATTGGTCATCGTCACTCCCTATAGCACCTCCATCAACTCCGGCGACATCTGAAGCCGAGCCCCCGAGCGCAGAAGATGGCGAACTTGCGGTTGCCACGGCGAGTCTAAAATTTTGTGTTGTGGTAATGCCTATATCTGAAAGTGGCACATACCAATCAATAAAAATGGGGTCGTTACCAGCACAACCAGGATTTGTGTTCAGCGCATCGGAGCGCTGACTATTGCTCGCCGGGTCATAGGTACCAATATTCGTTCCGCTCGTAGTGCCGTCTACATTTTCGACCAAAACATCATTATTGTTTCCACTACCATAGATGACCTCAATTTCAAAACCAGGATTTCCCGCTACGCTATTAGGGTCTGAGGGTCCAAAAGCAAAATCGGTATCAAATAAAAAACTATACCCAAAGGCACCATTGGCTTGTCGGGCTATTCGCAATCGAAATAGCATTAATTCATCTCCATTATCCGGTATACCATCAGGGTCGGAAATATAATAATACCCTCCGGCAGAACCTGTGGCGGAATCTCCCATAATATCCGATGGCCCACATGAAGCACCGGTCTGTTGGTCAGAATTTGGCTCTGGAGTTAGTTCGGGAACCGCAATAAAAGGCAACTCAAATTCAGGCAGCTCATGCCCGCCGGTAAATGCCGATCCAGATGCTGTAATCCAACCGTCTCCGTTTGGATCCATAGGATTGGTAGTTGGCGAAGCTGGAGAATATATTTGACCAGGTGTCTGTGCACTAAGTGATGGAATCGCTATAACACTGAGGAAAATAAGTAAGAATCTTAAACGACACAGACTGCTCTGATTAGTATTGGGGAACTTTTTCATAATGTCAAAATGGTTTGTTAGTTATTCTATCAGTGAATACCTAAAAGTAGATATATCAAAGATTCGCTTTTGTAGTAACAAATTCTATTCTTTGTTGTCAACTTAGATATAACTGTGGCAAAAACACTATTACTAATTGGTTTAGCAATTAGAAACAATAATTGAAATAAGGTCACAAATACCTTTGATTTTATTTAAAGGAATAGTGGTTAATGCTTTTCGAAATTATGACATTTCTTACATAAATCGAAGAAAAAGAGCTAAAAAATGAACTATTTAAAAGATAGTTTTAAGGTTTGATTTTACCTAACAGCTTGGCTGGGCGTTTTGAATGAAAAGAACTTTTTACATTATGAGAATTAAAATTAAACTTTGAAGTAAAAAATGCACAACTAGCGGTTGTCAAAATTACATGAGTGCAGAACAATGAAAAACCCTGATAATCAATAAATTAGCAGGGTAGTGATGACCGCCAAAAGACGGTTCGTCGGGATGACAGTCCTAAAAGAAGAACTATATCACTTTGATTATCAATAATTTAAACCGCTAACATATAGCTGTACACCGTATTGCAATTTTTAAATCAAATAAGTGCAAATGATGTAATTCTTTATGATGTAAATATAATTAAATTCTTGATTTGATTATACTATTCCGTGTTACATATTCTAAGCCATATAATCCTGCCAAATGACCAAAATGTATTTTTCTTTTCCTTTGTCCATTTTACTCAAAAAACCGAACTCATAAACAAAAAGATATACTTCTCCCTTTTTGTTCTTCCAATAATGCGTAAAAAACTTTGGATTAAAACCTTCGTTCAGTAATTCATTTTTTCTAATGACCGTATAACCCGATTTATTAAATCTTTTTAAAACCTTACGGTTAATTTTCAATTGCCTATCAACCTTAATATAAAATCCTTCTGTTTTTTGTCGTTGCTCATATTGATCTATGGATTTGCACTTTTTAGAACAGTATTTCTTATCAGACCTCCCCTTTACGGTCGCATCACATACTGGACAAGTTTTGAAATTAGTCATTTGTAAACGCATATTATAGACTTAATATACCGTTTTATATTTTAAACATAAGTAAACTTGTTATATGAATTCACTGAAATCAATAACGTTATATCATCTTATGATAAAGAACGAAAAGATGATAGGAATTAAGTTTTCGCCTGATAAGTTGATTCAAGGGTTAATTAAAAGTCTGCCTGACCCCAAGTGGAGTCAAGAATATAACATGGCCTATATTCCAAACACCAAAACCAACCTTGGAATAATTTTTACAACATTCAAAGGTCTAGTCTGGATAAACTACAATCGATTTTTGACCAATAGACCTAAGAATACCGGTAACGAGACCATCGATGTAGAGTGGTTTAGAAAAAGGAAAACGGTTCCAGAATATAGGCTCTGCCCTGAAGAGTATTTGTTAAAACTGGAATTAAAACGTTACGCCAATAGCACGGTCAAAACCTATGTCACATTTTTTGAACTATTCATCAATTACCATAAGGATAAGGAATTAAAAGAATTGGACGAAAAAGACATTAGGGCTTTTCTCCAAAGTCTTATTCAAAAAAAGCATTCAAACTCTTATGTAAATCAAGCCATAAATGCCATTAAATTTTATTATGAAGTCGTTTTAGGGATGCCCAACCGTTTTTATGAAATTGAAAGGCCTCGAAAAGAATCGAAACTTCCGAAGGTAATCTCAAAAAAAGAAGTTTCGTCCATTATTGATAATACAAATAATATCAAACATAAATGTATTGTACAGTTGCTATATAGTTCTGGCTTAAGGCGAAGCGAATTATTGAACTTAAAAATCAAGGATATAGATAGCGTACGCATGTTGGTCCGAGTTGAGGGTTCAAAAGGTAACAAGGACAGACTTACCTTATTATCTAAAACAGCTCTTAAGGATTTAAGGAGCTACTATAAAAAATACGAGCCGCAACTATACTTATTTGAAGGGAAGAAAGGAATTAAATATAGTGGTGCCAGCGTTTTGAAAATTGTAAAAACAGCTGCTGAAAAGGCACGAATTCGAACTACAGTTACGCCACATGTATTAAGACATAGCTTTGCAACACATTTGTTGGAATCAGGAACAGATTTAAGACAAATACAGGTTCTATTGGGTCACGGTTCGACCAAAACTACTGAAATTTATACCCATGTTGCTACAAACACTTTCGAAACCATTAAAAATCCACTAGATTAGTAATACTAAAAAAGAAATAAACGTACCATGGTACGTTTAGCCAATTGTTGGCAAACATTTAAGAAAAAAACGAAAACCTATGAAAAAAACGAATTTAATTTTTGGAATTATCCTTGTATTAATGACTTCATTGAATTGCAATGCGCAAGAATACGAACAGGAGGAAAAAACAATATCAGGAATTTTCGATATAGAAGGAAAATCAAAGACGGAAATATTTGCTTCGATTAATAAATGGATTGCATTGAATTATAACTCTGCTCAAAATGTTGTTCAATTAAACGACAAAGAATCTGGAAACATAATAGTTAAAGGAATTAATGAGGCTGTTTATAAAAATGTAATGAAGGAATTATATCCTAAAAACAAATATATGCAGGAATTCAGCACAGTTGAATTTAATCATACTATGGAAATAAACATTAAGGATAATAAATTCAGAATTATTTACACTTTGACTGATATAATAACACCTGCACCAGTAGCAGGTTATAATCTGGAATCTCAATATAATATGGTATTTGAAATGATAGATTTTACAGGTCTAAAACAAGAAAAAATAGACAATTATAATAATTACATTGAGGAACTTTGGAAAAAGGCAATGGTTGGGAAAAAAAAGAGAGAGAAATTTAAAGAAATGACAAAACCGACCTTTGAGGAAATGAATAAAGGTGTAATTGAAAGTATTAAATCAACTATGATTTCTATTGAAAAAGCAGTTAAATCGACTAAAAAAGATGATTGGTAAAAAAACGATTTGCCAACACCGTATATAATTTATTGCTGGCTTCTTGCCTACTTGCGAAAGTCCTCGCGGACTTTCTTGGTCGGTAATTATTTACTAAATTAGTTGCTTGAAACACGCAACAAACCATATACAACAACGTTGCCAGTAATTTGAGAAAACTGATATTCATCGCGCTTACTCATTCAAAAGGTCTATTTACTCATTTCACTTTTTTATTTCACAACAACTGATTTAGATTTGGTGAAAATATCTAGATATGAAAAAAATATTTCTTCTTTATTTTTTGCTTTTATCTTCTCTAACTTTTGGTCAAAAAAACACAGTTAAAGAAGTAGCATCTGATTCAATAACTGAATTGAATTTCCCTAAAGAAATATCATTAAAAAGAAAATTTCGAAAACAAATAGAAGAAAAGAAAAGAGGATTCTATAGAATATATAACTACGATACCATTACTCCAAAGAATCATTCAGTAGAATTTTTGGTGGATAAAATTGAGAATGACAAAGAATATAGCTTTGTGTTTGACGCAGAATATCTCTTGGCTTTCAATTACACTGATATGATTCCAAAACTGATAGAACTGATTATTAACAACAAAGAGGTTGGATTGATAAATACATCGGATTTAATTATCTGGGAAAGAATACAAAGCGGAGATTTAAAATCATATGGTCACGGCGGAATAGTTCAAGATGACCTTTTTAAAGTTTCTGGAAGAGCAAACCACTTGCTTAAAGAAATTACAGGAGAAGATTTCGGAATAATAAGAATGAATACAAAACAAACTGAATTGAAAGAAATTCAAGATAAATGGATTAAATGGCTGAAAAAACTCTGAAAAAACTACTGGCAACAACGTATATAAAAAATCCGTCACCTTTCGCTATATTTGATAATCCCCTACTTTTAATAACAAACAATCACGGCTGAAAAAAACGTCCACCAAAAAAGACGTACTTTTCATATACAAAACCGTTGGCATTCATTTTGGACAACCTATGAAACATATTTTTTACATTATAATTTTCGCTTGTTTTTTAAGTTGCAAAGCTCAGAAAACGGAATCCAAAGCTGAAATATTTGACACGTCTGAATTTGAACATCCTGAATTGATTTCCGACTTTATTTCTGCCGAATGGGAAAAAGTATTTAAAGCAAAAGACAGTTTACTGAATATCGGTGAAACTGTAATTCCTGATTTGCTAAAATTAATGAATAACCCAAAAGCATTTGAAAAATTACAAAATACAGCTGATTTGATTTATCCAGGTGCAACTGAATTTTGGGGACACGGTTGGGTAATTGACTATGATTTAGACTGGATTGCGATACGAGCAGGTTGGGCAATGGAAAATTTGACTTCACAACATTTTGGATTTACAGAAAATGTGATAACTGAAAAGGAATTAATGGATTTGCACAAAAAAGATTATGCCAAATATATTGAGACTGGAAAACACGATGTGAATTTTGAAAGACAGAAGTTTAAAGAATTGGATGCTATAATTAAAAAAGCTAAAGATTGGTGGAAAAACAACCAAGACAATTGGACACCTTTAAGCGGATTAAAAGACGCTATTTTTAGCGATGATATCAACAGACAATTAGATGCAATTCAACAAATGAGATTCACTCGATTTAAAATCAAAGGATATAATCAAGAATGGTTTGACCGAGAAATAAAACCTCGAATTATCGAACTGAATAAAACGAATGACGAGGAACTGAAATTACAAACTGGATATTTATTGCGGAATTAAAAAAAACGAAATGCCAACACCGTGTATAATTCATTGCTAGTTAGAGCCTACTTACGAAAGTCCTCGCGGACTTTCTATCTGTGATTTATTTGCTAACTTTAGTGCTTAAACACGCAACGAAATCATACACAATCACGTTAGTGGCAATGGTAAAACAAACATTGTGCTAAATTGAAAATGACAAGAACCGAGTGAAAAAACACCTTTACAAGAATATAATTTATCTGACCTTAGGAACACTATTCTTTTTCCTTGGAAATGGAAATGTGAGTTTTGCATTCGCAACTTGGATTTTCTCTTTCTTTCTTTTACAAGTTTCGAGAACAAACAATAAACTTTTTTCATATCTCGTAATACCAATACTATTTGGTATTTCTAGCCATTTTTCGTTTTTAAAATTCATACCAAGTGCCCCTACGAGTATCTTTTATTACGTCCCAATGCTATTTGGTGCACTCTATGGATTTGTTTTTCTTGTAGACCGAATATTTTGGAACAAAATCAATGGATTTAAAGCTACCTTAGTTTTTCCGCTAGCCTATACTTCATTGGATTTTTTATCAAACCTGTTCAATCCATTTGGTACAACAGGCGCTTTAGGGTACTCTCAAATTGAATTTTTATCTTTTTCACAACTTGCATCTATTACAGGAATGTGGGGGATGACTTTTATGATAACTTGGTTTGGTTCAGTTGTTTCTTGGTGTTTACTTCACAAGAAAAATAGAAAAAAGGGTTTAATAGTTTATGCTTCAATTTTAACAATAATATTGGTATTTGGAAATTTTAGACTAACCACATCTTTAGAAAAAGGTACAGTCCAAATTTCGTCAATGCATACACACGACAAAAATATTGGAGGTTATGAAATGTGGAAAAGTCGAAGCAAAAATGACACTATTGCTTTTAGAAAAATAAGTAAAAGGATTATCCAAGACTTAATCAATAAAACGTCAGTCGAAGCTGACGCTGGCTCGAAAATCATAGTTTGGAGCGAAATTTCGGCTGAAATACTGAAAAGTGACGAAAATGAATTAATAGAAATGCTAAAATCACTTTCAAGGGAAAAGAACATTTACATAATGACAAATCTTTTAACGATTGTCCCAAAAGGTCAAAAACCAGAGAACAAGATTTTGATGTTTACACCAACTGGAGACATTGTAATTGAACATTTTAAATTCGGCGGCAACTTTTTAGAAGGTTCTGTCGAAGGTGATAAAACTATAAAAACAATAGAAACAAAATATGGAAAAGTAGCGGGCATTATATGTTGGGACGCAGATTTTCCCTCGATAGTCAAACAGATTGGTAAATCCAAAACGGATATTCTTCTTATTCCAGCATCGGATTGGAAAGAAATAGACCCTTTACATACAATCGTTGCGGTTTATAGAGGAATAGAAAATGGCTGTTCGGTTGTTAGACAGACCCGAAACGGGCTTTCAATAATGACTGACTCAAGAGGTAAAACAATTTCTCAATTAGACCATTTCTCGACCGAAAATTGGGTTATGATGGGACAAGTACCAAATAAACGAATATGGACATTATATCCTTTAATAGGAGATTTATTTGGTTGGTTATCGATTATTGGTTTGGGGGTAATGTTATTTTTTGGTATTAGAAGAAAAAGATTGCGTAAAACCACAGCCACTAACAATGTATAAAAAAAATAGGGCAGAAAGTGCTATATTTAAGAGCTTGGGTGCATTTGCAAAGTCGCCAAATCTTTTGATTTGGCTTTTGGAAAAATAAGGTAAAAACAAAATACAAAAGATTCGGCTTGTGGCTAAACCGAAACGACATCGCTTACCACCTGCCCTACTTTTCTTATACGAGCCGTTGGCTGTAATTGAAATGAAACAAACTTTATACTTTATAATACTAATCGGACTTTTAAGCTGTCAGAACTCTGAAAAGAAAGTTGAACTGAAAAGTAAAGACTGTAATAACACAAAACTTGTGAGCTACATTTATCCGATTAGCAATTTTACTAATGGAAAAACTTTTGTCTACTCTTTAAAATCGAATAGAGAATCTAAAACTGAATTGTTTAAAAAAAGATATTCATTAAAAGTTGATAGAGATTCTTTACTTTTTAGTGTTACAGAAAACTCTCAAGGAATAGTAACTGACTCAACTATATTTACTCTGACCAATGGAATTCCGAAAGTTCTAGAGTCTTTTACAAGAGTAGATGTATATCCCGAATTGATACCAACCAAGGATTCTATCGTTGGAAATAGATTTTGTGAATTCGGAACTTTTGGAAATTCATATGAGTATGAAATACCTTTTAATGGTAAAATGGTTTCAAGAAAGTTTCAGGGACATACAACTCATAAAGAATACGTGAAAAAAGTGTTCAATGGAATAGAATATAACTGTGCAATAATGGAATCACGAAAAACATTGACAGCTGAATTTAATGGGCAAACGGAAAAATTAAATGGAACTTGGACAGGTTGTACTTGCGAAAGTTTGGGCGAACTTTATTCGACAACTAAAACCGAAAATGGAATGGTGATTGAACACAAACTTGAAGAAATAATTGAATAAAAAACAACTACAGCCAACAATGTATAACCGCAATTACGGCGGATTCGACTACGTCCGAATCCACTCGGAATTGCTAAAGTCAGTGCCAAATCGAAAATTAACGCATATAAACCCGTAACTGACGGTTATACGAGACCGTTGGCAACAAGCTGAAAAATGAACTACGCAAGGAACAAAATAGAACTTGAAAAAAATGGATTTTCCGTTTTAGCTGACTTGTATTCGGACAACGAAATAAGCCGAATTCTAGCTTGTATCGAAAATGCTGAACACGACGGAAATTCGTTTATGAAAACAAAGGACTTGTTTGCAATTAGACAGTTAATTAAAAATTTGCCTGAATTGAGCAATCTGTTGTTTAACAGAAAACTGACTGAATTAATTTCTGACCTTTACGAATCCGAATATTTCCTGACAAAAGCCATATATTTTGACAAACCAAGTAAATCGAATTGGTTTGTTGCTTATCACCAAGATTTGAGCATATCAGTTGACAAAAAAGCCGATTTGGAAAATTATGTGAATTGGACTTTTAAAAAAGGTCAATTCGGAGTTCAACCACCAATTGAAATTTTACAAGACACAATAACAATCCGAATTCATTTAGACAAAACGGATAAAAACAACGGAGCGTTAAAAGTAATTCCGAAATCTCACTTAAACGGAATTGTTCGTGCCGACTCGAAAGATTGGAATTTAGAAAACGAATTTATCTGCGAAGTAGAAAAAGGAGGAGCAATGTTAATGAAACCGCTGACTTTACACGCTTCTAATAGAACAACAAACGGAAAGAAAAGACGAGTAATACATTTAGAATTTAATAAACATAAATTAACTGAACCGTTGGCTTGGTTGGAACGTTATGGAATAAAAAAGCCAGTTGCCAACAACGTATAAAATTAATTGCTTGGTACGAGCCTGCTTACGAAAATCCTCGCGGATTTTCTATTCGGTTTGTATTTGCTAAATTCGTTGCTTAACCACGCAACTAATCTTATACAAAACCGTTGCCAACAATACAACTGAACCAAGTATTATTCAACTGACTTACTGAAATTTCTTTATTTTTTGCCTTGCTTTTTTTAGCAGGTATGCGGAATGAAAAACGGAATTATATTAATGACATTTGATTATCATCTGAAGGTCTTGGATTTATTTTTATAACTTCAGTAATTTCGTGAGTTGTGCTTATTAACTCGTAGTTGTAGTCGTATTTAACAGTTATCTTCACCATACAAACCAAAGAATCTTGAGGGCGAACATCTATTTTTCTATTTTGAAAATCTTTTAACCATTCTTGGTGCGTAATCTTTGCAGATATAGTCCCATTTCCGTGTTTGAAAGACCATTTTGAATCGCCTAAATAATCAGGTTTTTTAACCTTTAAAATCATTTTGGAATTAGATACTAATTCTTCTTCCGTGATTAAATCTTCCATTGACTCTACATCGATTTTCAAATCAAGATTGAAAGATGCATTTCCAAATGGAGACTCATAAGAAACTTTATCTGTATCTGAAAGTATTTCTAAAGACTGATTTATATTATCTATGTTTTTTATTATGGTTTTTTTGTTTGTCGGAACATAAGTTGGAATTTGGTCGATTCCAGTTTCGCTTGCTGCTTTTTTCAATTCCATTTCAATAACTTCAATTTCAGTAGCATCAGTCAATAAGACTTTACCTTCTAAAGCATTTAAAGCAATGTATTTTGCTTTTAATAAATAATGACCTATTATTTTTTTATAATCTAAATCACTAATAGCACTATCTGGAATTTTTCTTAATGCGTTTGCTAAAATTGTTTTTAAAGAACCTTTCTCTACATCTTCGAGAATTAAAACAGTTTCAATTTTATTGTCAATATGTTTAACTAAATCTTTATCGAATTGCTCAAACGATTCAATTAAAGAAGCCATTGATTTAAAAACTCTCGATGGATTTGGAGATTTCTTATCAAAGTCTATAATTATACTAAAATCGTTGTTTTCTTTTAGTTTCATTTAACACAATTTACTACAACAAAGATACAAAATACAAGCGACAATAGGCGATATTTTGCTTCCGAATGTCAGCAATTTTGCCAACGCTTTTAAAAAAAATAAAGTATTCAGTATGTCAATGAACGCCTGAACTGATTGAAAAGTACAGTTGGCAACAACGTGTATAATTCATTGCTAGTTCAGTTCTTACTCACGAAAATTCTGCCGAATTTTCTAGTCAGTTTTTATTTACTATTTTAGTGCTTGCATACGCAACGAAATCATACACAAAACCGTTGTGTGCAATTTGAACCAACTAAAATCTACCCAAAATCGAGTATTGAACATAAATTATACTGATTTTTTTTAGAGCAAAAATTTTTAATTATGAAAACATTCAAATATATAGCCTTAATACTATTTATTTCATTCAATTACTTAAACGGGTACGCACAAAACAAAACAACAGATTTATATTTCTTTTTCGAAAGTCGAGTGAGCGCATGTTCAGATATAGACCTTACATTTTTTGTTTCGCCTATATTCGTTTGTCAAAATCAACCTTATAAAGTAAATGCCAACTATATGAATGAACTTGATAATGAGTTATTAAATTCATGGAAATCTTACTTGAAAAATTTGATAAAAACTCAGTATCCAGAATATCAACAAAATAATTGTGTGTCAAAAGTTGATAGTTGGACTTTTTTTGTTAGAGATGCTAGTAGTCGCCAAGTAATAGACGAAATCTATAGCTACAAGAAAAATAAAATTCAGACAAATTATAATTTCAATGGTTGTCCGTCAATTTCTATTAGCGAAAGTAAAATAGAAGAAAATGTAAATAGTACTTCTACAAATGAAAACCAAAACTCTGTTTCGAGTATCCCCAATTATTCAAAAAATAGAGACGCAATGTTGTTAAAGCATAGTGCAGATTTAGCTGTTGCTTTAACGAATGCATTTCAAAACAGGAAAACAACTGAAAATAGAATTTGGAAAAACCCTAGTGGAGAATATCATTCTGGTACAACTGTTTATAAAGGTAATGGAAGCGTTTCAAAATATACAGGAATTCATTATGTATCAGAGGACGAAAGTCTTGAAAAAATTATCGAAGTAAAAAAATACTCAGAAAATGGGAAAATGGAATATTTTTATTCTACAAGAGATAATAGAATACCAATTTACGAAACTTATATACCAGTAAGACAGATAACTAAATTTTATCCACTTGACTATTCAGAGAGATATATTAAAGAGAATACTTTTGAAAATCTGTCTATTAAAGAAAGTTCTATGTATGATAGCAAGGGTAAAAAAGCAAATTTTAAAGAGTTTTATGATAATGGTCAAATAAAATATAGTTTCAATTTTAATTATTTCAGTAATAGAGCGAATAAAATTCAACTTTTTGAAAACTATACATATGAAGCTTATTACAAAAATGGTAAAAGATTATTTTTATTCTCTACTGACAAGGATGGCTATATAAAAAATAAATCAATTTCTCTTCTTGATGACCAAGGAAACATTAAAGACAAAATGAACCTAACTGAAAAAGAACTTGATAATTTTAGAAAAGAAGGATATTACTATTTAAAAAAAATAGTTAACGAGAAACTCAAAAAAGAAATAAAAAATAGCAACGTATTACTTTTTGATATTGACTTAGAGAAACAAAGTTATTACTTACGAAAATCTAACGAAGCAAATAACAATGGAAAGTTTGAAGAATGTGCAAAGAATTTAATTAAAGCTTATCAATATGGCGCTCGGGAAACTATCATACTTTATTACATCGCAGCAAGCTACATTAATGCAGAAAATTATAAAGAAGCGCTGAAATATTATCTTTTAGTCGAAGAAAATGATTTTGAATCCTTGTCACAAAAAGAAAAAAACCAGGTTATAAAAAATATCGCTTTGATAAAAAATAATAATTAAAATACTATATGTATAAAAACTGCACACAACAATGGCTATAAGTAATTGCTTGTTCTTGTCTATTTTGGAAATTCCTGCGGAATTTCCAACTTGGTGTGTACTTGTAAAGTTAAATGCTAAACCACGCAACTACTCATAGCCGGGACCGTTGTACACAAGGCTGACCCGTCCTGAATAAAGGCTACATAATTCTTACAATTATGTACAAAAATGACAAAGTAATCAGACGGTATTCCGAATCTTTCAAACTCAAAATTCTGGACGAACTTACAACCGGAAAACTAAA